>JBKJQZ010000009.1:0-3928 GCA_046594835.1 Acidimicrobiales bacterium
GGCATGTACACCTGCAGGCCTTTGCTGCCCGACGTCTTGGGAAAGCCCTGTAGCCCGAGCAGGTGGGCTTGTGGCTCCGCGACACGCTCGACCTGCTCGGGCTACAGGGCTTTCCCAAGACGTCGGGCAGCAAAGGCCTGCAGGTGTACGTGCCGCTCCACACGCCGTGCGACTTCGAGCAGACGCGTGCGTTCTCCCTCGCGATTGCACAACTGCTCGAGAAGCAACACCCCGAACTGATTGTGACGACCCAGGAGAAGGTCAAGCGCAAGGACAAGGTGCTGATCGACTGGATGCAGAACGCGTCGTTCAAGACGACCGTCGGGGTCTATTCGCTGCGGGCCCGCGAGTACCCAACCGTGTCCACGCCCGTCACATGGGACGAAGTCGAAGCAGCCGACGCGGCGCAGGATCTGCGCTTCGAAGCCAACGACGTGCTGGCCCGGGTGGACGAACACGGTGATCTGTGGGCGGAGATGTTGACCATGGAACAGTCGCTGCCCACGGTTTAGGTTCTGCTGATGGAGAAGGTCGAGCGGCTCACAAACATGGTGGCGCTGCTGCTCACCACCAAGCGTGCGCTCACGCTCGACGAGATCGCAGACGAGATCGGCGGCTACCCCGATAAGGGCGAGACCCGCCGCGCTGCGTTCGAGCGCGACAAGAAAACCCTGCGGGCCGAAGGGGTGCCCCTCGACGTCGTGCCCCAAGGCGATGGCGGCTCCGCCTATCGGATCAACCCCGACTCGTATTACCTGCCCGAGCTCGACCTCGCCGACGACGAGCGCGTCGCGCTGAACCTCGCGGTCGCGGCCGTCGCCCTCGACGTGGGGACGGGTCGCGACGCGCTGTGGAAGCTGGGCGAAGGCGGCACCGACGGTCCGGCGCTCGCGGCGCTGCCGACCGACGATGGCCTTATCGACTTCTTCGACGCGTGGCGCCGTCGCGCCCCCGCGCACTTCAGCTACCGCGGCGAGCCGCGCGAGCTGCACGTGTGGGGCGTCGCGTTCCGCAACGGCCGCTGGTACATGACCGGCTTCGACGCCGGAAAGCAAGGCGAGCGACTGTTCCGGGTTGACCGCATCGACGGCGACGTAACCCTGGGCGACGACGGCACCGCTACACCCACGCCCTCGGGTTACGACCTCCACGCCGCGCTCCCCGGACGCGGCTACGCGATGTATCCGAGCGACGAAGTAGAGACCGTGCTCGTCGACATCGATGCCGGATGGGCGCGTGGCGCGGTGAGCGACCTCGGCGAAGACGCGGTGGTCGAACGGCGCACCGACGGCTCGGTGCGCGTCCGCCTCCACATCACGTCGCGCGAGGGGTTCCGTTCGTGGATTTACGGCTACCTCGACCACGCCGTTGTCGTGGAGCCGGCCGAAGTGCGCGCCGATCTCGTCAACGCGCTGAAGGACATGGCGGCGACGCCAATGGGGGCCATATGACAGATCGCGACCCCGGCGTTCGGTTCCGTCGTGTCTTGGCGATGGTTACCTTTCTCGCCGCGCGCGAACGCGTGAAGCTCAGCGAGCTCGCAGAACAGTTCGCGATGTCCGAGGCCGATATCGAACGCGAACTCATGCTCGTGTCGATGTGTGGCCTGCCGCCGTACTCGCCCGATCAGCTCATCGACGTGCTCGTGGTCGACGACGTGGTTGAGGCGCGCATCCCCGAGTACTTCCACCGGCCCCGGCAGCTCACGGCTACCGACGCGCTGTCGCTGCTCGCTGCGGGCGCCACGCTGCTTGCGGTGCCGGGTGCCGATCGCGACGGTCCCTTGGCGCGTGCGCTCGACAAGTTGTCCGACGCGCTCGGAGGCGCCGACGGTGGAGTGGCGGTGGAACTCGACGCACCGCTTCTACTCAGCGACGTGCAGCGCGCTTTCGACAACAACGAACAGATCGAGATTTCGTACTACTCGGCGACCCGCGACGCGACCTCCACCCGGGTGGTCGATCCGCTCTCGGTCTTCGTCGATGCCGGCCACTGGTATCTCGCGGGGTATTGCCATACGGCGAAGAAGGCCCTCACGTTTCGCATCGATCGCATCGAGGCGGTCGCGTCGACAGGTGTGGCTGCCGCGTCGCCCGTCTCGGCCGAACCCAACGCACCGGTGCGGGTTGCGCCCGGTGCCGACACTGAGACCGTCACCCTCACCGTTGGCCCGCGGGCGCGCTGGGTGATCGAGAACTACCCGACCGAGCAAGTCGATGAACTCAAGAGCGGCCGCCTGCGCATCACGTTGACGATCGCGGGCGACGCCTTCCTCGAGCGTCTGCTGCTGCGATTGGGCGCCGACGTGACGCTAAACCGGCCGCCGGCCAAGAAGTCAATGCAGGCTGAGGTCGCGGCGCGCATCCTCGCCCGCTACGAGAACTAGTCGTTCGTCAGGATCACGATCTCGTCGGTCGCAGTGGCCCTTGGGGTAACGAGGCGGGCGAGCGCTTCGTTGGTGCCCGGCCCGGTGTCGATCTCGAACCAGAGTGGTCGAGCGTCGTCGCGATAGTGCGCGGCGAGGTGGCCCACGAGGGCCGCGGTGATCGCGTCGGCGTGGGGTGACGACGGATCGAGCGCGCCGACCAACGCGAGATCGGCGGCACAGGACTCATCCAACGGTGCGTGGGCGATGCCGATGCCGACGAGGGCATCGTCGTCGAACACGGCCGCCACGTGTTGCGCTCCGTTGAGCATCGCCTGACGGATATAGCGCCGAGCGAAGGTCGCGGGCGGGTCCCACTGGTGCGTGTTCACGTACAACGCATTGACGATTGCGCCGAGGTCGCGCCGGTTCGGATCAACAACCTCGGCCGCGCCCACGGCGTCGAACGCGTCGGCCCGCACCGCGTAGGTCGCGGACCGAATGCGCTCGGTGAAACCGAGGCGGTGGGCGAGGTCGAGGTCGTCGTAGGCGTTGGCGGGCACGCGCAGCTTCAGGGGACGGGGTTTGCGACCGGTCACGAGGCGCAACAGGTCGGCTGCTTCGTCACCTGACCCCGCGCGTACATACACCGTTGCCAGGTCGCGCTGGGGGTGTTCCTTGTGGCGTTTGCGCGCCGCGAAACCGACTACCTCGTCGCCATCCACCAGAGCGGCGTGGGACTCGGCTTGGTTGACCCACCCGTCGAGGTCGCGACGCAACGGGGAGAAACCCGCGACGAGATCGTCGATGGCTTTGGCGTCTCGGAAGGTGGCGGTACGGACGATCGGCATCGCTACCAGTCTGACGAATCGGTTACGAGGTTGTTTCGCTTGTTCATGAACCCGTGATGCGGTGAAAGACTGTCGATCGTGACGGACCTCTTCGACGGCTACGACGCCGAGCGCGCCTTCGATGAGATGTTCGGGAGCGCGGCGGACTTCAACGCCGACGCCGGGCCTGAACCCCGTGAGCCGTATCGCGCCTTGTTCGACACACTGCGGGTCCTTAGCAACGAAGAGTTCGCTGAGCGCTGCGCGACACGCGACCGTTCCTTCCGCGACCAGGGCATCACCTTCAGCCTGTCGGGTGAAGAGCGGCCTTTCCCGCTCGACCTCGTGCCCCGCGTCATCGCGGCCGACGAGTGGGCCATCATCGAGCGCGGGGTCGCCCAGCGGGTCCGCGCCCTTGAGATGTTCCTCGCCGACGTGTACGGGGCCGGCGAAGTGTTCGAAGCCGGGATCATCCCGCGGCGGCTCATCTATTCGTCCTCGCACTTCCACCGCGAGGCCGTGGGCGTGCACCCACCCAACGGCGTGCGCGTGCACGTATCGGGGATCGACCTGATCCGCGACGAGCAAGGCATCTACCGTGTGCTCGAAGACAACTTGCGCACGCCGTCGGGCATCTCCTACGTCGTGGAGAACCGCCGCGCGATGGCGCGGGTGTTCCCCGAGCTGTTCGCCTCGCACCGGGTGCGACCGGTGTCGGAGTACCCCGCCCGGC
>JBKJQZ010000298.1:0-17623 GCA_046594835.1 Acidimicrobiales bacterium
ACGACCTGCGGCCGGGTGGCGGAACCCTTCGATGCGCCGCCGTTCGGCACGACGCCCTCGGCCACGGCACCTTGGAGCTGAAAGCTGACCTCGGGGCTGTTAGCCCCGACGCTGCTCCAGCTGACCTGGAACTGCTGATTGAGGTCGCGGCGGATCTGCTCGAACATCGACTGCAGGTCCGCGGCCTTCGTAGAAGCCTGGAAGCGACCGCCGGTAGCGCTCGCGATCGAGGCGAGCTCGGCTCCGTCGAAGCCCGCACCGGTCAGGCCGATCGCGCTGACGGGCACGTGCGCGGCCAACGCGGCGGCGCGTGCGTCTGCGGCCGAGGATTTCGAGACCGAGTCCGTGCCGTCGGAAAGGACGAGCACGTTGGGCTGGATGTCGCCCTGATCACTGAACAGGCCCACGCCAACCTTGATCGCGTCCCACAGTGCCGTCTCGCCGGCCGCGAGCAACGGCTCAATGGCCGGGATCGCCGCGTTGTCGGCGCTGAAGCCGTGGATCACCCGTGGAATATCGGAGAAGGCAACCACTGCAATCTTTTCGTTGGCGCCGCGGCCCTCGACGAAGCTCTTGATGGCTTCTTTGGCCAGCACGATCCGGTCGCCAGCACGCATGGAGCCAGATGTATCGAGCACGAGCACGATGCCAACACCGGCCTGCGATTCCGCAAGCGGTACGACCTTCGCGTCGGGGACGATCTTGCCGCCCGCGCGCACGGTCACATTTTTGGATGCCGACGTAGCGGGGCCCGTGTACTGCAGGACGGCCTTGACCTGCGTCGCGTCGGTCGCGTCGATGCTGCGCACTACGAGGGACCCCGCGCCCGGCGCTTCGGCGGCGAGTGCGGGAAGCGCGGCAGCACCGACGAGGGTGCCGACCGCCGCGAGAAGCGAAAAAAGGCGACGGCTCATCGACGCCCCAGCCCGCCACGAGAGCGGCCATTTTCCTTTACCAAACCGAGAGGCACCGCCTTCTCGAACACCTCGGCGCCAAGGTGAATGCCCAGGTCAGCAAACTTTTCGGCGAACTTTGGTCGGTTACCGGTGGGCTGCAACGTGCCCCGGAACTTGCCGGTGGTTGCGTCGACGCCGGCGTGGAAGTCGAATAGGTAAATGTCCTGCAGGACGATCACGTCACCTTCCATGCCCTGCACTTCGGTGACGTGGGTAACGCGGCGTGAGCCGTCACGCAGACGCGAAATGTGGACGATGAGATCGAGCGCCGAGGCCATCTGTTCACGGATGGCGCGGATGGGTAGGTCGAAGCCCGCCATCATCGTCATGGTCTCGATACGGCTGAGCGTGTCGCGGGGGCCGTTGGAGTGGACGGTGGTGAGCGAACCGTCGTGGCCGGTGTTCATGGCCTGCAACATGTCGAGCGCTTCGCCCGAGCGGACTTCGCCGACCACAACCCGGTCGGGCCGCATACGCAGTGCATTCTTGACTAGGTCGCGAATCGTGATCTGGCCGCGGCCTTCGATGTTGGCGGGCCGGGCCTCCATACACAGCACGTGGTCCTGGCGTAGCTGGAGTTCTTTGGCGTCTTCGATCGTGACGACGCGGTCGCCATCGGGGATGAACGAGGACAACACGTTGAGCATGGTCGTCTTACCGGTTCCAGTACCACCAGACACAACGACGTTGAGCTTGCCCTCGATGCTCGCCTGAAGGAACGGCACGACCGACTCGCACAACGTGCCGAAGCCGATCAGGTCGTCGACCTGGAACGGATCCCGGGAGAACTTACGAATGGTGAGGAACGGCCCACCGATGGCGAGGGGGTGGATGACCGCGTTGACGCGTGAGCCGTCGAGCAGGCGGGCGTCGACCATCGGCGATGACTCGTCGATACGGCGACCAACCTGGGCCACGATGCGGTCGATCACCCGGCGTAGGTGGTTCTCGTCGATGAAACCCGAGGGCAACTTGACCATCTTGCCCTCGCGCTCCGCGTAGACGGAGTTGGGCCCGTTGACCATGATTTCGGTGATGGTCTCGTCGTTCAGGGGCGGCTCGAGCGGGCCGTAGCCGAGGATGTCGTCGGAGAGTTCCTTCACCAGCGCGTTGCGCTTGGCGGTTGGAAGCGGAACCCGATCCGCGTCGATCGCAGCAACCAGGGCCTCGTGGACGCGCCGACGCGCCTCCTCAATCGGCACGTCCACGTCGGACAGGTAGGGCCCGAGTTCTTGGATCAGCTGCTCATGGACCCGGACGCGCATTGCGTCGAGTACCGGGTCGCGCCCGGTCCCGGCGACGTCGGTCTCTTCTGATCGCTTGGCCAGTCGTTGGCTGAGGGCCACGGGTTACCGACTTCCTGTTGAGACGCGCTCAACCATCTTGCTGAGCACTTTTGTGACTGGGTTACGGGGAAGGTCCAACACACCGAGCTCGCCTGCGGCGCCGGCTCGTCCGAACTGTTCGTCCTCGGGGATCACGGCCTCGGCCGGACCGAGCTGCGACTCGATCTCGGCCACACCGAGCGACGCCTTGTTCGAGGCGTGGTTGAGCACCAGGTGAACCCGATCCTCGGGGATCCCGAGCATCTTGAACGTCGCCTGGGCGATCTTGGTGTTCTTGACCGCAGCGAGATCGGGCGTACACACGAGCAAGATGTCGTCGGCCGCCTCGAGGATCGCCAGCGTGGCGTCGTCGAACGCGCAGGTCGTATCGATGATGGTGACGTCTGCGATCGTGCGCAGCAGCTCCATCACCTTGACCACTGTCGGCGCCGTGATCGCGTCCGCTCGGGCCGGATCCGGCGGACCCGGCAGTACTTTCATGCCCGAGCCATGCAGCGCGAGGGCGTTCGTCAACCGTTCGATGTCCAGGTCGGCGCCGGTCAGATCCGCGAGCCCGTTGCGGGGTTCGACACCGAGCATCACCGCCACGTCGCAAAACGGCATGTCTGCATCGACCACAACAACGCTCTTCGATGCAGCCGCGATGGCGCCCATGTTGACGGCGAGCGTGGTGCGCCCGACGCCGCCCTTGGCCGAAAACACCGCCACAATGCGACCTTCACGGCCCGAGCTGCGGCCACCGGACGACGGCACGCCGACGTCCCAGGCCTGATCGAGCGAGGCGAGCAGTTCGTCGTCGTCGGTCGTGGAACTCACGACGTCGGACACTCCCGCCCGTAGCGCGTTGCGCAGCAAGGTCGCCGTTGGACGATCCGCCATGACAACGCTCGGCAGCTGGACGCGACCCCGCAAGCGGGACAGCGCCGTAAAGGTTTCCGGGGTGGCGTCGCCTGCTCCGATGATCAGGAGACACTCGATTCCCTCGTCGACGAATTTGAGTGCATCGTCGAGGTGGTCGATCGCTCGCACGTCGACGCCAGCACGCATGGCACGCATGCGATCCACCGCGCGACCGGCCGAGTCAAGTACAGCAATAACTCGGTCGCTGGAAGCGGGGTCAGCAA
This sequence comes from Acidimicrobiales bacterium, assembly GCA_046594835.1. GTDB lineage: Bacteria > Actinomycetota > Acidimicrobiia > Acidimicrobiales > JACCXE01 > JACCXE01. The sequence goes on from JBKJQZ010000298.1 coordinate 3,427, forward strand.
CGCTCGTCTGGGAGCGCCGGCCAAACACCGGTTAACCCCCGGGCGTCAACGGCCCGTTAAACAGGGTTCCTCCGTTGACGGCGGGCACTTCCACCGGCTGATTGTCCGGTGGGACGAGGAGCAGATAAAGCCCGCCTGGTTCTTGGGCCGCAAACGCGATGCGAGTGGCTTCAGCGACGGGCACCGCGAAGGTGATGAGATCGCTGCCCGGGTTGATCACCTGACCGGTATCGCCAGCTTCCGGGGCCGCGGTGGAACCGATGAAGAGCACCGGCACGTTCTGAAGGAGCACGCGCTCGGACCCCTCGGACTTCACGAGCACGTTGACCTTGTCGCCGGGCACTAACAGGTTGGCGACGCCGCGGATCGGGTCGGTCTCGACCGTGACGGCGACGTTGCCAGCGGGGATGCGCTGGGCCGCCGTGACCTGAGCGATCCTCGGGTCAACGAACATGCCGTCAACCACGACCTGGTTGGCTGACAGGTTGGTCAACGAGACCTTGCCCTTCAGGGAGCCAAGATCGGTCAGCGCCGAACCCGGTCGGAACTCGGTCGGGACCTGATCGGTAACGACAAACTCTTTCGCGAGGGCTTCGTCACCGCCCATCCCCTTGGGAATGTCTTTGGCAACCTTAAAGACGCGCACGAGCTGCGCTCCCTTGTAGGCGCGAGCATCGGCTCCCGATAGGTACGCGTAGGCGGCACTGGCGGCGAGCAAGCCAGCGAGTGCGGCAACAGCGATTATGACAATACGACGACGGGCCACGGTGAATACCTCCGAACCGCCTATCGGTCGGATTCCGCCCGGAATGAAGAAAAGGGCTCAACTTTCTCATCGACTAGGCCGATAGATAGGCGTGCGCAAAAACTCACGCGGATCGGCTCTGGTCGAGTTCGCGATCGTGCTGCCTTTTCTGGTGACGCTCATCTTCGGGACCATCGACGGAGCGCGTGCTTTCGCGACCTGGAACCGGGTCAAGAACGGGGCCAGGGAGGGCGCAGCGTTCGCGCAGTACTTCCCATTGCGCCAGGCGCCGAACGTCGGCAACTGCACGGCGCCAAACAACATTCTCTCCCGCGTCCAGCAGGAAGGCACTGACCTAACCGTCACCGTGACGCCTGCGGCCTCGCCCACGTGTCAAGACCTCAGCTCGACCACGACGCTGCGCTCCGGCGACACCGTGACGGTCAAGGTCTCGGCCCCCTTCGTCTTCGTCTCCCCACTCGCACGCGCGTTGTGGAAAAACTCGACGGTCACCGCGTCGCAGGCCGTGACGGTGCAGGGGTGAGCTCCCGCGTGCGCGTTCGTGGTTCGGATCGGGGCGCCGCCCTGGTCGAGTTCATGTTCGTCTTCCCGGCAATCATGTTGCTGTTCGTTGCGGCCGTGAACGTTGGCCTCGCCGTCATCTCCTCCTCGGCCGGCACGAACGCCGCACGAGAAGCCGCGCGCGTTGCGACGGTCCGCTACGAGTGCGTGGACAATCACGTCAGCCTTCGGTGTCCGCTGTCCACCAGCACGAACTACACCGCCGTCAAGGCGGCGGCGATCGCCAAGCTCGGCGGGATGGTGCCGCCATCGTCGATCACGATGACCGTGCAGTGCCGCCAATCGAGCGGCACCGGCACCGTGGTGCTTTGCGAGAAGTCACTCGTGAAGCCCGACAACGACGTAGTGGTCGTGACGATGGGCTGGAACACCCTCGGTGGCAGCAAATGGGTTCCCGGCGTCGCACGGTCGACACGGGTCGTGATGTCGATCATCGGGCGACCCGACCTCGCCCCCCTCGCCCCCGAGCCCGACACCTACGGGCCCGCGGTCGTCAGCGGCACGGGTTGTCTCGCCAAGGACGCCGACGCCAATGGAGTCATCGACAGGGTCGAGATCACCTTCGACGAAGACCTTCTGCAGAGCGTCTCGGCCGGAGCCTTCACCCTGGTGAACAGCGTGACCGGGTCGAGCACCATTGCCTCGGCAACCGTGTCGGGTCGAGTCGTCACGCTCACGCTCGGGGGCGCCACCGTCAACACCGCGATTGGGTCGATGAACGTCACCCTCTCGGCGTCTGCGACGGGAGTACGCGATCTATCGGGCAACCAAGGGAGCTTCACGAACTGCGGGATGACCGACAGCGCTTCGCCGAAACTGATCGCCATCACCGACACCCCGGGCCTGGTTAACGGGAAAATGGAGATCGGCGACACCGTCGTCTTCAGCTTCAGCGAGCCCATCGGTCTGGGCCTCGGTTCCACCACGGTGACCGAGACCGACCCGAATGGCGGCGGCAACGACACGATCCAGATCGTCGGGATCACGTCGGGCCCGGCCACGACGAACTCCGACACCTACATCTCGTCGAATAACTCGTCGGCAACCTTCGCAGCCGTTGCCGTCGCCGTCAGCAACACGGTGGTAGTGACCCTCGGCGCGCCGACGTGCGGGCTTTGCACAAACGTCGGCGCCGGAAACGACGCAACCGCGTTTTCCATAACCGTCTCCACGTCGCTCGGCGATGCGGCAGGCAACGTGTCCACCGGTACCGGCACCATCAGCAAGATCTTCTAAAGAAGGAGACGCAGACATGACACGCACGAAACAAAACGAACGAGGAGCGGTCCTCGTATTTGTCGCCCTTTCGATGGTGTCGATCGTGACCGTGATGGGCGTCGTGATCGACGGCAGCCACGTCTTTTCTGAGCGCCGCCAGATGCAGAACGCTGCGGATGCCGCCGCCATGGCCGGAGCACGAGCGCTGGACAAACTCACCGTCGGCAACGAATCGTCCATTCAGACCGCCGTCAATGCCGTGGCGGTCGGCAACGGCGCAACATCCTCGAGCCTGGTCTGTCGCCTCGTCGACGAAGTCCTCGTCGACGTTGGCGCATGCCCCACCAGCAATACGGGCACAGCCGCCGCGATCAAGGTGTTGGCTGCGGGGGTACGCGTAACCGCAGCAACGGTCAAGAGCACGACATTCATGAAGGTCGCGGGCAAGCGAACCTTCAACGCCAAGGCGAGCGCAGCTGCGCAAATTGAGGGGCTCCGGTCTGGGCCCTCGCCGTTCGTCATGTGCGCGGTGGCGAGCACCGATCCCCGAGCGCTCGGCGACGGCCAAGCCGTCGCGATCCTTCTGGCCGACAACGCAACCAACCCACTTGCGGTCGGCCTCACGTTTGAGTTGCAGGACCCGACGGCGGTCGGCTGCGGCCAGGCGAGCAGCTTTAAAGGGCTCTCGGCCTCGCCTGCAGACTTCCCCACCCCGGGACCATGGGGTCTGCTCAACGGCGATCACGGCATCAACGTGTCGAAGCAGGTCATCGCCGGCAACGAGGCTTGTACCGGCAACCCTGACAACTTCATCAACTGCGTCGTAGCCGTGCCGCTGTGTTATTCGATGGCGCCCGCGGTGGCCTACCAGCTCTACTGCGTGCGCTACGCACCGTTCCGGATCACCGTGAACGTGTCGGCCTCGCGCATGGCGGGCGTGTTGCTCGACAGCGCGCTGGCCACCGGCGGCCAGGGTGGCGGCAAACCGCTTAGCGGCGAGGTCCGCATCATCAAACTCAGCGAGTAACTCACTCGCACGCACGCACGCAAGAGCCCCGGTCACCACGTGACCGGGGCTCGTGTGCGTTCTTGGTGCAGTGCTACTCGGCGGGGGCCTCAGCGACCGGCGCGTCGGCCGGCGCTTCTGCAACCGGAGCCTCTGGCTCTGCGCTCGCTTCGCCCTCGGCTGCGGCTTCGCCCTCGGCCGCGGCTTCACCCTCGGCCGCAGCGTCGCCCACGGGCATGAGATCGGCCCAGGCCGCCTGGCTGTCGTTCTCGGGCTCGAAGGTGCTGTAGTCGACACCGACGTAGTTACCGGCGTCGTCGTACGCGTGATCACCGAAGTGCTCGCGATACTCGGCCGCGACCTCGCCGCCCTCCGCCGCCTGCTTGATCGACAGGCTGATGCGACGGCGCTGGAGGTCGATGTCGATGATCTTGACCCACAGCTCGTCGCCGGGGGCCACGACCTGATCGGGCAGATCAACGTGGTGCACGGCCATCTCCGAGATGTGCACGAGGCCTTCGATGCCCTCGCCCACCTGGACGAACGCGCCGAACGGCACGAGCTTGGTGACACGCCCGTAGACGAGCTCGCCGACGCGGTGCGCCGACGCGAACTCCTGCCACGGATCCTGCTGGGTGGCCTTGAGCGAGAGGCTGATGCGCTCGCGGTCGAGGTCGACTTCGAGCACCTGCACGGTGATCTCGTCGCCTACGGCAACGACCGAGCCGGGGTGGTCAACGTGCTTCCACGACAGCTCGGACACGTGGACGAGACCGTCCATGCCGCCGAGGTCGACGAAGGCACCGAAGTTCACGACGCTCGACACCACACCGGTGCGAATTTCGCCGGGCTTGAGGTTGAACAGGAACTCTTCGCGCTGTTCCTTTTGTGTCTCTTCCAGCCAGGCACGGCGCGACAGCACCACGTTGTTGCGGTTCTTGTCGAGCTCGATGATTTTGGCCTGGACGGTCTTGCCGACATACGGCAGCAGGTCGCGCACGCGGCGCAGCTCCACCAACGATGCGGGGAGGAAGCCACGCAGGCCGATGTCGATGATGAGACCGCCCTTGACGACCTCGATCACCAGACCCTCGACGATGCCGTCAACTTCCTTGATCTTCTCAATGTCGCCCCACGCGCGCTCGTACTGGGCGCGCTTTTTGGACAGGACGAGGCGCCCTTCCTTGTCTTCTTTTTGCAGCACGAGTGCTTCGACTGTTTCGCCGAGGCTCACGATCTCCGACGGGTTGACGTCGTGACGGATGGACAACTCGCGGCTAGGGATAACGCCTTCGGACTTGAACCCGATGTCGAGGAGGACTTCGTCCTTGTCGACCTTTACAACAATGCCGGTGACGAGGTCACCGTCTTCGAATTCGACGATCGTTGCGTACATCGCTTCTTCAAGCGAGATGCCAACCAGGTCGTTTTCGATGATCTGCTTGGGTACGTAATCGTCGGTGAGGATGTCTGACATAAGTAGGTAGTGGTGGCTTTCCGGACAGGCCCGCTCGAAACGCGGAACGGCTTAAATTGCGGGCCTAGCGATGGTACTAGACGCCGCTACGAGGTGTAGAAGCGGCCGTCGGGACGCTTGCCGCGAGCCGCGGCGAGCAGGGCTCCGGCGACGATGAGGGCCAGCCCGAGACCGAGTTCGAGGCCAGCGTCGTCGTTCGGACCGGTCCGCACGATGGTCGCCGGGAGTGTGGATGCGCCGCCCGCGGTCGTGCGGGTGGCCGCGACCGTGGTCGGCACCAGCGTGGTCGAGGTCGAGGTCGACGTGGTCGTGGTGGGCGTCGGGGCCGACGGATCGGCCAAGTCCTTCACGGCGTAGGTCACGTTGGCCTGGGAGTAGTTGTACAGACCGATACGACCGGTCGGGAATGCGCCCGCGATGTCGAAGATCGTCGTCGTGGCGAGGTCACCGACGCGTTCGACCTTGATATTGCCGGGCCCGTAGGTGAACTTGAGCGTGTTGACCGCGCCGTCGGTCCAGCCCTGGGTGGAGCCGTAGCTGGTATCGAGGACGTCGCAGCCCAGCGCGTCGACGTGATCCCAGAAGCAGGGCAACTCGGATCCAGTGGTGCGGATATCGAAGGTGCCATTCACACGGGTGAGGGCGTAACCGGCTTCGGCGCTTCCCTCTTTCGTCTGCTTCCAGTCGAAGAGGATGTAGCTGTTGTCGCAGTTCGCCGAGCCACAGGTCGAGTCGCTGAGCGGCGCGGTGTAGCCGAGAACGACACCTACGAAGTCGTTGTCGACCGACTGCGCCGGAGTGATGTCGACCGTGAAGCTGGCCGATTCCTTGATGAAGGGACTGACGAAGAACGTCGGCGCACCGTCAACCGTCTGCGTAACGCTGTTGCGGTCACCCGCAACTACCCATGTGCCTGAGCCGGTCGCGCCCTGACGCGTCCAGCTGTTGAGTGAGTTCGTGGCCGCCCTGGCGGACGGGCCTTGTACGGCGAGTCCGACCAGCAAAACCCCAACAGTCACGCAAAGAGCGCCGATACGAGCGCGCGAAAACCCCGTCATGGAACAGAACCCTACAAACGAAACGCAGGCTTCGAAGCGATTACCAGCCACTCGGGGTGCCCGACGTCGGCCGGACGCGCTGCGTAGTCGCCCGGGGTGACCGCGTAGATGGACCCGACCTCGAGGCCTGCGGCGGCGACCATGAGGCGCAGTTCGCGCGGGGTGAACACGCTCGTGTGCAGTTCGGCGGCCATCGTCTCACCCGCTGCGTTGCGCACTTCGGTGACCTCGGTGTTGACGCCCCGTGCCGCGTCGAACGTGTCGAAATCCTCCAGGTGTTGGACCAGAAAATACGCCGAGAAGGCAGAGAACGCGGCTCGGCCTCCCGGTTTGAGGGCGCGGCTAATGCCGTCGAGGACCGAGCCGTCATCGTCGCCAACGAGACCGAAGCCGCCCTGGCACAGCGAGATGGCGGCCTCGAACTCGGCGTCGAAGGGCAAGTTGCGGGCGTCGCCGCGCACGAACGTGGCGCCCGGCGGCGCGTGCTCGGTGGCGATGTCGACGAAACGCTGTGAGATGTCGACGCCGACTACTTCAATGCCGCGGGTCGCAAGCGCGTGCGCGTGGCGGCCGGGACCACAGCCCACGTCGAGCACGCGATCGCCGGGCTGGAGTCCGAGCTCATCAGCGATGAAACCGACTTCGTTCTCGGTGCCCTTGGTGAAGGAGTAGCGGAGGTAGGCCTTGCCCATGTGGTCGGCCAGCGGCTCGAACCAGTGGTCGGTCACCCGCGCAGCCAGTCCACCTCGACGCCGAGGTGCCGCGTGAGGTTTGCCGCGGCTACCGCCTCCAACGCTGCGGGCCAGTCCAAGCCGAGTCGCTCAAACTGGGGCCGCGCTCGGCTGATGGTGGCTTCGGCCAGGGCGAGCTCGAACGCGAGCAGCGAGTCGTAGTTCGGGGCGACGGGCGGGAGCGCGTTGATGACGGAGCGCTGGTCAGCGTTGAGGCAGCGTTCGGGGTGACGATGGTCGTCGGGCACGACGCTTGTTTCGGCGAGCAACACTGCGGTGAGCAGCCCGATGGTGTGGCCGAGACCCCCCATGTGGGCGAGATGATCGCCGCGCTTGAGGAACCGCACTCCGGGCCCGGCCAGGCACCGGAATCGCTCCTGCACCGCGTACTCCAGCGCCGGTCCGTAGTCGGTGAAGCGCCGGCCCGACATCATGCCGACGCCGAACCCCGCCGGCGTCACCCAGTCCGGCGCGCTCTGGGCCCACACCGACACATCGAAGGTGAGGCCGTCGTCGGTGACGCTGTTGATGATGAAGGGTGCGATCGGGCGCGCGAGCAAGACGGTCGGCGTGATCGCCGCCATCCAGGTTTCCCAGTCGTCAGTGAACGAACCCACCGCGTCGTCGCGCACGATCACTTTGAGGTCGAGGTCGCTCCACGTATCAGCGAGCCCGGTTGCAACCGACCCATGAGTCTGCACGCGCACAACGCGTTCGTCGGCGCCCAACACTTCAAGGGCACGCGCGTGCAGTGCGCGGTAACCGGGGTCGATGACGTCGAAGGGGTCCACTGCGGTCACGCACCCGAACTGAGTGGGAAAACCCGCATGTAGTGCGGGTTTTCCCACTCAGTTCGCACCGCTACTTTGCCTCTGCCCATGTGTCGCCCCATCCCAGGTGCACTTCGAGCGGGACGTTGAGTTCCGCGGCACCGCCCATCGCTTCGCGAGTGGCGGCTTCGGCGGCTGCCTCCTCGCTCGTGGGCACCTCGAGCACGATTTCGTCGTGGACCTGCAACACAATGCGCGTCGTGAGGCCCTGTTCTTCGAGGTTGCGATCGAGCGCAACAAGCGAGACTTTGAAGATGTCTGCCGCGAGGCCCTGAATGCCGGCGTTCATCGCTTGGCGCTCCCCCGCCTGACGAATGCGAAAGTTCGGCGACGACAACTCGGGTATCGGGCGACGCCGCCCGAACAACGTCTCGGTATAGCCGCGGTCACGCGCTTCGGTCACCGAGTTGTCCATGTAGGCCTTCACCGCCGGGAACGCCTCGAAGTATGCGTTGAGAATCACGCTCGCTTCGTCGACGGGAATGCCGAGCCGCTGCGCGAGGCCGTAGGACTCCATGCCGTACGCGAGGCCGTAGGAGACCATTTTCGCCTTCGACCGCTGCGCAACGGTCACGTCGGCGGCTTCGACGCCGTAGATGCGCGCCGCGGTGATGGCGTGAATGTCGTCGCCGTTGGCGAACGCAGCGGTGAGACCAGGGTCGTTCGACAGGTGCGCAATCACGCGCAGCTCGATCTGGTTGTAGTCAGCCACCAAAAGCCGGTGGCCCTTCGAAGGGACGAAGGCCCGCCGGAACTGACGGCCTTCCTCCGATCGCACCGGAATGTTGTGCAGGTTGGGTGACTCGCTCGAGAGACGGCCCGTGCGGGCCACGGTCTGGTTGAACGACGCATGGATGCGTCCGTCCTCAGCGATCTCGTGCGCCAACGCTTCGCCGTAGGTGTTGCGCAGCTTCTCGACTTCACGCCAGCGCAGCAGCTTGGCGATGATCGGGTGCTGGTCGATCAGCTTCTCGAGCGACGCAGCGTCGGTAGAGAAACCGGTCTTGGTGCGCTTGGACGGGTTGAGCCCGAGCTTGTCGAACAGCACCTCGCGTAGCTGCGGCGTGCTGTTGACCTTGAAGGGCCCGCCCGCGAGTTCGTGGATCTCGGCCTCGAGTTCGCCCACTTCCTTGGTGAGCGCAGTGTTGAGGTCGTGCAGCCAGTCGCGGTCAACGCCGATGCCGGCGACCTCCATGCGCGCCAGCACGCGCACGAGCGGTCGCTCGATCTCGTCGTAGAGCGAACTCAGGCCGCGGGCGTCGAGCGCGCCGCGGAGCGGTTCGATGAGCAGAGCGAGGGCGGCAGCCCGCTTGCCCGTGCGTTCGCTGACCGACGGCGCGGCGTCGTCAAGCAGAAGCTGGCCCTGTGACGACGCGACCGCGCCGGAGTCGAGGGCGATACCGAGGTAGCGCAGCACCAACTCGCCAAGGTCGTAGCCACTGAGCGCGGGATCCACGAGATACGCCGCAATCTCGACGTCGAGACCGAGGCCCGTGATGTCGATGCCGAGTGGCAGCAGCGACCGGGCGAGCGTCTTGGCGTCGTGTGCGGTCACGACACCAGGCGTCGCAAAGAGCGCGTCGAGCGACTTGGCCACCGCCGCGTCACCGAGCAACTCACCCGGGATCCACGACGCCGCGTCGGTAGCGTCGGGGGCGCACAACGCGACGCCCGTCAACGGACTGCGGCCGGGTCGCCCGTCCCACGCGCCAACTACGGCGACACCGGCTGCGAGTCGTTTGGTGAGCGCGGCGACTCCCGCGGCGTCGGTGACCTCGTTGACGCTGACGGTGATCGAGTCTGTCGTTGGCGTCACGCTCTCGGCGCCAGTGCTCGTGGACACGCCGCCACGCCCGTCGGTTCCAAACGCGTCGAACAGCCGATCGATCAGGGTGCGGAACTCGAGGAACGAGAACAGTTCGCGCACCGCCTGCTCGTCCCATCCACCCCACTGAATGTCATCGGGCTCGAGCGGCGGGAACGCAACATCTCGGATGAGCGGGATGACTTCCGCGTTGGACCGAACCGTGCCTTCGGCCGCGGCGAGGTTCTCGCGCAGCTTGGGGGTGAGCTCATCGAGGTGAGCGAAGATGCCGTCGAGGCCGCCGTAGGTGTTGATGAGCTTCGCGGCGGTCTTCTCCCCCACGCCGGGCACACCGGGCAGGTTGTCGGACGGGTCGCCGCGCAGAGCCGCGTACTCGGGGTACACGGTCGGGGTGACGCCGGTGCGTTCGAGGATGCCGGCCTCGTCGTAGAGCGCGTAGTCCGACACGCCGCGCTTGTTGTAGAGCACGCGGATATGTGGGTCTTCGACCAGCTGATAGCTGTCGCGGTCGCCCGTAACGATGATCACGTCGTCGCCGCGGTCGCGGGCTTGGGTGGCAAGCGTGGCGATGAGGTCGTCGGCTTCGAACCCGATGGTCTCAAGCAACGGCACTTTGAGCGTCTCGACAACCTGGCGGACCAGACCCATCTGCTGACGCAAAATGTCGGGCGCAGCTTCGCGGCCCGCCTTGTAGGCATCGACCATGCCGTGACGGAACGTGGGCTCGGGGCGGTCGAAGGTTGCGATCACGCCATCGGGCTGATGTTCCTTCACGACATAGATGAGCATCGACGTGAAACCAAAGACCGCGTTCGTGACCTGCCCCGCGGCCGTGGCCATGTCGGTTGGCAGCGCAAAGAAGGCCCGGTATGCGAGTGAGTTGCCGTCGAGGACGAGGAGCTTCGCCACGCCGACGACGTTACGCCAGGGGTGTAGTGGTTACGGTCTCCGGCCATGTCCCCTGAGGTCGACGCATCCGATCACGCTCTGGCGGCTGAGCTCGCGACCGGCGCAGGGGGCCTGTTGCTGGAATTACGACGCCGCCTCGACGAGGGCGACGACCCCAAGGACGTGAAAGACGCCGGCGACGCTGCGTCGCACGCGTGGCTCGCCGGTCAGCTCGCCCAGCGCCGCCCGAACGACGCCGTGCTTTCCGAAGAAGCCGCCGCGGATCCCGAGCGCGTCCACGCGGCTCGGCTTTGGATCATCGATCCGCTCGACGGCACTCGCGAGTTTGGGGAAGCCGGACGCACCGACTGGGCCGTGCACGTGGCGCTGGTTGTGGGCGGCGAACCCGTCGCCGGGGCCGTGGCCCTGCCGGGCCTGGATCAAACGTTGCACACGGGCGAGCCACCGAGCGTGCCCCACAACGGCGGTCGGGCACCGGTTGTTGTGGTGAGCCGCACGCGTCCGCCCGCGGCGGCCGAAGCCGTACGCGAGGCGCTCGGCGGCGTGTTGCTTCCGATGGGCTCCGCGGGCGCCAAAGCTATGGCCGTGGTGCGGGGCGAAGCCGACGTCTACGTCCACACCGGCGGGCAGTACGAGTGGGATTCGGCCGCGCCGGTGGCCGTCGCCCTCGCGGCGGGCCTGCACTGTTGCCGGGCCGACGGCTCGCCGCTCGTCTACGGCCAAGAGTCGACCTGGATGCCCGACCTCGTGATCGTGCGCCCCGAACTCGCCAAGGCCACGCTCGAGGCCGTCGCCCGTTTCATCTGACGGGCAGTAGCCTCGCCCCATGAGCGATGGCTTCCACCCTCCCCTGGAGGAGTACCTCGAGGCGATATGCGAACTCGAGGAAGAAGGCATCCCGGTCATTCAGGCCCGTCTCGCCGAACGGCTTGAGTACACGCCGGCGTCCGTCTCGGAAATGATTCACCGCCTGCGCGACGAAGGCTTCATCCTCATTGACGGGCGTACCATCTCGCTCACGACGCTTGGCCGCGAGCGCGCCGAGAGCGTCGTGCGCAAGCACCGTCTCGCCGAGCGACTTCTTACGGACGTGATCGGTTTGCCGTGGTCGGAGTCGCACCTCGAGGCGTGTCGTTGGGAGCACGTGATCTCCGATCAGGTCGAAGAACGACTCGTCGCGTTGCTCGGTAACCCCACCACGTGCCCGCACGGCAACCCGATTCCAGGCACGCCGTTGTCGAAGACGGTCACGATGCCGCTGAGCGAATGCGCGGTCGGCACCAAAGCCGTCATCACCCGCGTTACCGAGCGCATCGAGATCGATACCGACTCGCTCGCCTACCTCGACGCTGCGAACCTGCGCCCGGGCGCCGACGCGAGCATCACGGCGCGCGCGCCCGACGGCACGCTCACCATCGAGGTCAACGGCGTGCCCGTCTCGCTCGGTGCGGCGCTGACGTCGCAGATCTTCGTCGCCGCTTCCTAAGCGAGGCTCCTGAGCAGTGGGCGATGTCCGGCACGTCGACGCGATCGACGATTCCGCGCTGTGGCCCTACGTCGGCATGTACGGCGCCGATGCGCGCACCGACGACCTCTGCATCATCGAGAGCCGCCTGGCGGTGCAGGCGCTGCTCGACTCGCCCTACGAGCCGGTCTCGCTGCTCCTCGCCGAACGCCACCTGAGCGGATACGGCGGGCTCATCACGGCGTTCCCGGGCGACGTGCTGGTCGCGCCGCAATCGGTGATCGACGCCACGGTCGGGTTCCACATGCACCGCGGCGTCGCCGCGTGTGCGCGGCGCGGCGCACCGCGTTCGCTCGCCGACGTGATGACTACGGCCCGGCGCGTGGTCGTGTGCGAAGGGGTCACCGACCCGGAGAACCTCGGCGCACTGTTCCGTAACGCGGCAGCGTTCGGCGTCGACGCGCTGCTGCTCGACCCCACTACCTGCGACGCGCTGAGCCGGCGCACGATCCGCGTGAGCATGGGTCACGCGCTGCGCGTGCCCTTCGCCCGCGCCGAGCTCAACGATCTGCTCGACATAGGCCTACCGCTGATTGCGCTCACACCTTCGGCGAGCGCCGACGTTTCCGAGCTATCACTGCCCAACGGGTTCGGCCTGCTTGTGGGCAACGAGGGCGACGGCCTGAGCGACGCCATCCTGCGCGCTGCAGGCGTGTTGCCGGCGCGCATCGCAATGGCAACGGGCGTGGACTCGCTCAATGTGGCGACCGCGGCTGCGGTCGCACTGGCGCTACTGCGGAGGGGTTAATTCGCCGTCGATGACGGACTGGGCGATGACACCCATCTTCACGCGCTGCTGCATGGCTGTCTTCTGCACGAAGTCGAAGGCGTCCTTTTCCTTCATGCCGAAGTCGTCCATGAGCTTTCCCTTGGCGCGGTCGACGGTCTTGCGCGTCTCGAGCTGCTCTTCGAGGCTCGAGACTTCGCCTTCGAGCGCCCGCATCTCGCGGTGACGCCCAAGGGCCACTTCGATCGCCGGTATCAGCTCGCTGCGTTGGAACGGCTTGACCACGTAGGCGAGAGCACCCGCGTCGCGGGCCTCTTCGATCAGGTTCCGCTGGGAGTAGGCCGTTAGCACCAGCACCGCGGCGAGGCGGTCGGCGGTGATCTCCCGAGCGGCGGACAAGCCGTCGAGGCCCGGCATGCGGACATCGAGAATGGCCAGATCGGGCTTGAGTTCGCGTACCAGCGCGACTACTTCGTCACCACGCCCCGTCTCGCCCACGACTTCGTAGCCCTCTTCTTCGAGGGTCTCCTTCAAGTCGAGGCGAATAATTGCCTCGTCTTCAGCGATCACGACGCGGATGGACACAGGTCTCCTAGAGCGGGTCTGGGACGAGTCGGTTGAGCAACTCGTCCTGTGATCGTTGCAAATCCAGGATGCGTTTTGCGAGTTCGTTACGACTCGAGTCCATGGCATCGACGTGGCGCTGGGCGTCACGGTGTTCTTTTGACGCGCCGGGCGTCTCCGCTACGAGGGCCCGAATGCGCATGTCGTCGGCCGCTTCCGCGAGGGCGTTTCGCTGCTCTTCGAGCACCGAAAGCTCCTCACGGGCGCGCTTGAGGCGCTGCGTGACGTCGCCGAGACGACGTTCGATGAGTGACCGCGACATGGTCGATCAAGTCTACGGTGACGGCATGGCTCGGGTTCACAATCGACGCGTCGTCGCGGCCGCGGCCCTCATGCTCGGCGCAGCGATCGGTACCAGCTGCAGCAAGGCCGAGGCCTCGTGCGGCAAGCCCTTCGCAGAACAGATCGACCCGAACAGCTCACAGCACCTCCTGCCTGGTTCGGCCGAACCCAAGTACGTGACCGACCCTCCCACCTCGGGCGCACACCGTCCCGGCGAGGCGCCCACCGGCGTGTTGACCGCACCGATAGACCGAGGCACGCAGGTCAACGCGCTTGAAGCTGGCCGGGTATTGATCCAGTACCGCGGGATTTCGGCGAAAGACCGTGCGGCGTTGCGCCACCTTGGGAGCCCGACGGTCGTGGTGGCGCCGAACGACTCCCTCAAGACGTCCGTTGTTGCAACCGCGTGGCTCTTCAAGTTGCAGTGCACAAAACTCGACGCCGGCCCGCTAAAAGCCTTCATTGAGGAACACGCAAAGAAAGAACACGCCCACTAATGCCGAATCCGATCGTCGAGGGCATCCCGCTGTGGGTCGCTGGCACCAACGCGTGGATCGTGTCCGCGCAGGGCGCGGGCGGTGAGTGCGTCCTTATCGATGCGCCGCCCGACCCGTCGGCCATCATCAACCGCCTCAACGAACACGGCATGAAGCTCGTG
>JBKJQZ010000048.1:0-5062 GCA_046594835.1 Acidimicrobiales bacterium
GCTATCGCGACGAATTCCACAATCACGAGCCGACGTGGTTCACGCGGGAGTTGTTCGGCATGCGATTGCTCGCTCTCGACACGTACGACGCGATCGGCGACGGCGCGTTTGAGGGCAAGATCAGCGCGGCGCAGTTCTCGTTTGTGCACGAGCGCCTCGCGACGAACAAGGACCAGCCCACCTTGGTGATGGGCCACCACCCCGTCCCGCTCGACGCCACATACAACGCAGCCCCGCCCGTAGTGTTTGGTCTTAACCCAGCCGACGGGCGTGAACTGGAGCAGCTCTATGCGAACACGCCCGGCGTGTTCCTGCAGCACGCCGGGCATACGCACCGCAACAAGAAGTCGGTCTCGCTGATTGCGCCGAACGTGACCTTCCAGGAGGTGTGTGCAACCAAGGAGTACCCGGGCGGGTTCCACATGCTGCGCGTGTTTAGCGGCGGCTACGCGCTGAACTTCTACAAGTTCAAAGACGTGCTCGCGCAGGAATGGTCTGAGCGCAGCCGACCTGAGTACCTCGGCGCGTATCCGTTTTACACACTCGGCAACGGTGCCGATCGCAACAGCGTCACAGCGCACGACCTGTCGGGTCTGCGCTCCGCGGCCGAGGTGCGCGCCGCGCAAGCCGCGACACCAACGACACCCGCGGCCACCGGGTCGCTTCCGGCGACGGGTAGCACCGAGACTCCCGCAATGGCCGCGGCAGCAGCGTCTGCGGTGGCGACCGCAACCGCTTGGCTACGCCGAAGCGCTACGGCCGAGCAGCCGTAGTCGACCCGGTGTGCCCGTTAGCGTCCAGCGATGGTTGACGAATTGGTCCTACGGGACGACGCCGACGGTGTCGCCACCCTCACGTTGAACCGGCCCGACAAGCTCAACGCGTTGACGCCCTCGGTCTTCGTCGCGCTGCGGGCCCACCTCGACGCGTTGGCCGCCGACGAGTCGGTGCGCTGCGTCGTGTTGACGGGCGCGGGTCGTTCGTTCTGTGCGGGTCACGACCTCGCCGCGATCGCTGATCACGAGCGCGCGCCGTCGCGCCATTACGAGTCCGAAACGGTCGACGCGCTTGAGCAGCTGCCGATCCCGACCATCGCCAAGATCAAGGGTCACTGCTTCACCGGCGGGCTCGAACTCGCGCTCGGTTGCGACTTGCTGATCGCCGCGGAGTCAGCGCAGCTCGGCGACACCCACGGCCAGTGGGGCCTTGCGCCGGTGTGGGGCATGTCGGTGCGTCTGCCCGAACGCGTCGGACGAGCCCGCGCCAAGGAACTGATGTTTACGAGCCGACGTATCACCGGGGACCAAGCCGCACTGATCGGCCTCGTCGACCGCGCCGTGCCCGAACTTGAGCTCGACGTTGCCGTGGCCGCGCTCGGCGCCGAGATCGCCGCGAACTCCCCAGGCTCCAACCGCATCAACAAGCAGCTGCTCGCTGCGCACACCAACCGCTCGCGCACCGAGGCGCTGGAGTTCGAACGAAGCCTGCCCTTTGGCCTGCCCGACGACATGGCCCAGCGCATGGCGGCGCCGAGCAAGAAGCGCTAGCGCGGTGGAGACCTTTACCAACGACGGCTTCACGTTCGAGGTCACCGACGCGGGGCCGGCCGACGGCGAAGTGATCGTGCTACTGCACGGCTTTCCTGAGTCGCGCTCGTCGTGGCGTGAAGTAACGCCTGCGCTCGTCCACGCCGGCTACCGCGTGCTTGCGCCCAACCAGCGTGGCTACTCACGCGGGGCGCGTCCCAAGGCGCGACGCGCCTACACACTCGACAAGTTGGGCCGCGACATCGTGGCCCTCGCCGATCAAGCCGGCGCGTCGCGTGTTCACGTGGTTGGTCACGATTGGGGCGGTGCCGTGGCGTGGCAGCTCGCCGCCAATCACGCCGACCGGTTGCTGTCGATGACGTCGTTGTCTTCGCCCCATCCGCGAGCGCTGGTCAAGTCAATGACGCGCAGCAGCCAGGGTGTGAAGAGTTGGTACATGGCGCTGTTCCAGATACGCGGTCTCGCCGAGCAAGGCTTCACCGGTCGGGCCCAAGGCCGAATGCGTAAGCAGCTTGTGGCGTCGGGTCTGCCCGAGCGTTACGTCGATGACTACATGGAGCTACTGGCCGAGCCGGGCGCAGCGCGGGGCGCGCTCAATTGGTATCGGGCGCTTCCCTTCGGATCGCCCAACGGGGTGGGGCCCGTGGCAGTGCCCGCGATGTACGTCCACGGCACAAGCGACTTTGCACTCGGACGCAAGGCCGCGGACCTGACGAGCGAGTTTGTGACGGGCACCTACCGCTACGAAAGCGTCGAAGGCGTAGGCCACTGGATCCCTGAAGAAGTGCCGAGCCGCACGGCCGAGCTCGTCCTCGACTTCATCGCCTCGCTCGGAAGCTGACCGCTCAGAAGTCCTAAGCCAGGAAACGGTCGGTGAGCGCCGTCATCTCGAGGAGGCGCTTCACTACGTCCGACGCGGCTTCGATCCGCACCGAGGTGTCGGTGGTGTCGCCGAGCTTCTGGCTGTCGATCAACGCGCGGAGGCCGGCGGAGTCGATGAAGGACACGCCGCTCATGTCGAGCAGGACCTTTTTGTGGCCGCCGGTCAAGGCGGTCTTGATGCCGTCGCGCAGAGCAGTATTCGACGCTGCGTCAACCTCGCCGGTAATGGTGAGGACAACGGTTTGCGGATCGCGTTCTTGCGCGGCAATACCGAGTTCAGCTTGAGCGGACATCGGTGCAGCCTACGGCACCAACACCGCTTTCCCTATCAGCTGGCGGTCAAGTGCCATCTGCAGGACCTTGCCCGCGTCCTCGACCGCGAACGCGGTCGGTGCCGGTGGGTGGAGGCGCCCGGCGATGACGAGGAACGCCTCGCTCGTTTCGTTGCCGTGCTCGAGTTCGCCGAGCAATTCCCTAACGCGCACTGGACTAAGCCACCGTGTGAGTTGCTTGTCGGCCGCAACGACGAGCGGCTGTCTGAGCTGCATGAAGTTTTGTTGGAACAAGCAGCGACAGATGGGCCGCCGTCGTTCCCAACGGTGGGGTCCTAAGCGGCGGCGGATTAGAGCGGGCAGCCGGTAGCGACGCGGATGGCGTCGCATATCTGGTGCATCCGGTTGTCGTTGAGGCGACCGAGCCGATCAAGCAGCAGTCCTACGGGCACGTTCTCGAGCGAGTCGAGCGCGACCGCGCACAGTTGCGGGACGGGGTCGTCGCCCGGCTCGAGGATGACTTCGGTCGGCAGCCCGCGAATGTTGGTCGTGCAGGGCGCAACAATCGACCGACGCAGGCGGGGGATTGCCACGTCGCGTGACAACACAACGACCGGG
This sequence comes from Acidimicrobiales bacterium, assembly GCA_046594835.1. GTDB lineage: Bacteria > Actinomycetota > Acidimicrobiia > Acidimicrobiales > JACCXE01 > JACCXE01. Next base: position 3,320 of record JBKJQZ010000048.1, read on the forward strand.
CGACGGCCGCGGTCAGGCAACTCTGACCACCAGATCTCCCCTCGAATGGGGAGCTGGTTCACGACCGGCTCGCGGCGTGGTGCCAGGACTCGAGGTCGCCCCAAGCGTCGGGCGTCGATAGCGGGATCGTGTCGTACACCGCGTACGCGGCGTCTATCTCTGCGGTGCGGTGTCGAGCGAGCAACGCCTCCAGCGCCTGCTCCAAGATCTTGGCGTCGTTCGCGCCGTTGAGCGCCTGACGTGCTCGGCTCAACAGCGCTTCGTCAACCGTTGTACTAACTCGCACCTTTGCCATGCCATAACTATGGCATCAATGTGGCATGACATCCATGAGGTGGTGGACAACGTCGTGGATGAAGTAGCGGCTGAAGGTGTCGATAGTGAACGTGGCGCCGTCGCTGCGGAAGCCGGTGCGATCCCACTGGGTTTCGCCCACGCTCTCGAACCTGCACGGTCGCGTCGCGCAACATGCTCGCAACGAAACGCGCGTCTAGCGATCCTGCTTCGAAGCCGCACTCGGGGCACGGCTCGTCGAGGACCCAGGTCCAGTCCTTATCGTCGGGCGTGATCGTCATTGCGCCGCGTACTTCGCGTGAATGCGCTCGCAGTACGCGGCGAACACGTCGGCGAGAGCGGCGCTGCGGATCTCCAGCACGTTCTCCGCGTTGCGCTCGCCCGAGCGGCTGCAGTTGTACGAGCCGGTGAAGACAACGTCGTCCGCGACCACGATCTTGGCGTGCATGTAGTTGTGCGGAGGCCCCGCCTCGAACGCCCGCGAGTGCTTCTCCGCCAGGACTCCGGCGTGCCGGACGCGCTCGAACAACGGACCCTTCCATCGGGAGCGACCGTCCTGGGCCCACTGCCGAAGCGCGCCCTGCATCTGGGGTCCGTCGACGGTGACTGACGCATCGCAGCGATGCTCGTCCAGCAACTCGGCCATGGCCGACAGAATCGGTCCGCTCGTGAGCACGGGTGAGCAGATGCGCACGCGGCGCCGCGCGCGACCGATGGCGCCCGCGATGGTCATGCCGAGCTCGCGCCCGCGTGCCGGAGAGAACAGCGCGCGCACAAATACGTCGTCATCGTCGCCGAAGGCGAGACGCGCCGGCTGGTCGTTGATCGTCCCGGTGCCTTCGACCGCGTGGCCTTGCCACAGTTCCTCGAAGTCAGAACTGAACGCAGCCGCGACGTCGGCCGACGAAACGGTCACGATCACGTTCTCCATGTGGGTCCACGCGTCCTGCGTCCAGTTCGCCGAGCCGGTCCACACTGCGGAGCGGTCGCGCACGATGTACTTGTGGTGCATGAGATCGGGGGTGCCCGGGATCGCCGTCGATGGCACTGCCGCTGCGATACGACGCAGCGAAGATGGACCGGTGGGCGGCGGAAGCCGACCGGTGTCGCGGTGCTCGTCGTTGTAGACGGCGCGCACGCGCACGTTGCGCGCCTCGGCGGCGTCGAGCGCGGCGATCAACGCGTCGGCCATCGCATCGGGCAGGTGCGCGTCGTAGACCGCTAGGTCGAGGCTCGACTGCGCCTGCGCGATGAACGCGATCAGCCGATCGAGGACCGACTGGGCGCTTTGGCCGTCGTCGTCAAGAAAGACAACGTCGAGATCACTCACTCAAACGAGGGGGCGGTCGGTCGGGCGGACCGGCGCTGGCAGCACGGTGTCGCCGACGAGGAACGTGTCCACGGCCGCGGCGCAGGAACGGCCTTCGGCGATCGCCCACACGATGAGCG
>JBKJQZ010000071.1:0-3332 GCA_046594835.1 Acidimicrobiales bacterium
CGGCTACGCTCCGCCTTCCCCGCCCTCGTAGCTCAGGGGATAGAGCACTGGCCTCCGGAGCCGGGTGCGTAGGTTCGAATCCTACCGAGGGCGCTTGAGCATTTGTGAGCTGACCAGCACAAATGCGCTGGTAGCGGATGTGAGTGACTATTCCGTTCGCCCGCTCAAAAGCGTCCGTATGCGCGGTCACCGCAACCAACCGCTGGTGGTGGCGGGCACGACCGAGGCGCATCGCCTCAAGGCGCCGCGCCTCCGATCAAGCAGGCACTTAGGTCGCGGGCCCCCGGCGGCCGTCGAGCGCGGGCGGGACGCGATAGAGCTGATGCACCCGAGCGTTGTCGTAGACGTTGAACATCTCGCGTTGAAAGCAAAGGTCGTCGATCGCTTGCAGCGCGGCGCGTCTGCGCCACCGAATCAATCTACGTTGCCGGCCCGAGGTGCGACATCGAGGTCATGTCCTAAGTCGCGTGTACGCACCAGCGGCGACGGTCGGCGCTTCCTCGGAGCCGTCGGGGTGGCGCGCGAAGCGTCCCTGGGTCGGCCCGTGGTCGGGCGCTTCGTTTTTCCAGGGCCAGCCGCCGAACTGGGTGGCCTCGTAGTCGCGGAAGGCTTCCTGGATCTGGGCCTCGGTGTTCATCACGAATGGGCCGTACTGGGCCACAGGCTCGCCGATGGGTCGACCTTGGAGCAGCAGGATCTCGACTGGCGCTTCGCCAGCGGTGAGTGCGATTGGGATCTGGCTGTCGACCACGACGCCGGTGTCGTTGGGGACCTCGATGTCGGCCACCCGCAGGGTGTCGCCCTCGTAGACGTAGAGGACGCGCACCGTTTCGGCACCCGCGGCGACGGGCAGTTCCCAGGTCGCGCCGGGATCGAGGGCGATGTGCCAGATCGCTACGTCGGCGTCGTCACGCGACGCGTACGAGTCGGGTGGCGGCACCGGCACCGATGACCCTTTGAGCGCACCGGCGATCACCGTGATCGTGGCGCCGCCGTCGCGCACAACGGGAAGGTCTTCGCTCCAGATCATCGTGAAGTACGGCTCGACCATCTTGTCGGCGGCCGGCAGGTTCAACCAGATCTGGAATAGCTCGAGCGGGTTGGGCCGCTCCTTGTCCAGCAGCGGGAACATCTCGGAGTGCTGGATGCCGCTACCGGCGGTGAGCCACTGCACGTCGCCCTCACCGAAGCGTGCCGTTGCCCCGAGCGAGTCGGAGTGATCGATCACGCCGGTGCGGACGAACGTGACCGTTTCGAAGCCCCGGTGGGGGTGCTGCGGGAAGCCCGGCACCTCGAGGCCGTGGTACATGCTCCAGTCGTCTTGGCCGGAGAAGTCGGCGCCGAGTTCGCGGTCGTTGATGTCGACCGCCGGCGCGAGCACGTCGTTGCCGGCCGGGTAGTGATCGTCGTGGTGCGCGCAGAACAGGAACGGATCCACGGTTGGCCAGCGCGGGCCCAGCTCGATGGTTTGGCGCACGGGGCTCGCTTGGTTGGTTGCGGTCATCTCGGTTCTCATAACTCTCTACAACCGGGGCGCATTCCCCGCCGGGCCAAGGGCTTGTTGTTGCCCGCCGTCATGCCCGCGAGCGCGAGCCCACCCGCGGCTGATTTGATGAACGTTCTGCGGTCGGTCCCCATCGGCGTTCGAAGCTACCGGCACTCGGCCTGTGATTTCGGCCAGTGATTATTGGTAGCGGTCTTTGCTACCAATAATCACTGGCCGTTGCATTCAGCTCAGGGGGAGGGCATCGAGGTCGATGCCGGATGTGTCGACCGACATCGTCATGCCTTCCCAGGCGGACGCGACGCGCTCGTCGCCGTCGCCGCCCCACATGCGTTTGGCGTCGTCGTTTAGCGACTCGAGCTCTTTGTCGGTGTGATACGGGTCATGGTGGAAGAGCACGAGGTTTGCGACTTCGGCTTTCTGCGCGAACGCGACAACTTGCCCCACCGCAGAGTGACCCCAGCCGATGTGACGCGAGTACTCCTCGTCGCCGTACTGCGCGTCGTGCAACAAGACGTCGCAGCGATGTGCGAGGTCGTGGCCGCTGATCCACTCCGTCGAGAGCGTAGAAATGTCGCCACCGATTCCGGGCTCGTGATCGGGTAAGTACACGATCGACTTGCCGTCTTCCTCCACGCGGTAGCCGACCGTCGGGCCCTGATGAGTCACGAGCGATGCGCGCACCGTGAGCCCACCAACTGCGATTGGTTCGCCAGGAGCATCGTGGAAGGTGAGGTTGCACGGGATATCGGCGAGACGCACCGGGAACAGCGGAGGCGACATGTAGGTCGCGATGCGTTCGCGCAGCGGTTGGACCGGCGAGGGCGGGCCCCAGATATGGACCTCGACTTCAGGGTTGAACAGGGGTCGGAAGAACCCCAGACCCTGTAGGTGATCCATGTGCAGGTGGGTCAAGAAGATATGGACGAGCTTCACGCCGTCTTCGCTCATGCGCACGCCGAGCGGCCGCATGCCGGTGCCCGCGTCGAGCACCACGGCTTCGCCGTTGTCGCCGCGTACTTCGACACACGATGTGTTGCCTCCATAGCGCATCGTGTCGGGGCCAGGCGCCGCTACCGAGCCGCGGCAGCCCCACACGCGGACCTTCACTCGTTGGCCAGTTTCTCGTCTTGCTGCCAGAAGACGGTGAGCACGCCGTGCATGTCGCCCGTGCGACCGAACCGCGGCAGCCCCACACGCGGACCTTCACTCGTTGGCTTCCCAGAACACGGTGAGGACGCCGTGCATCTCGCCGGTGCGGCCGAACAACGGATACGCGGTGACCTCGAACTGTTTGCGGGTGTCGTCGAGCGTCGTTGCGCAAAGGGTGCTGTGCGCGGGCTTGCGCTCGAGGAGCGCGACACCGGGAGGCGACGCGCGTCGCGACAACGCGGTGCCATCCGGGTTTTGCAGCCGCAACATCTCGCCGAAGTGTTCTGCACTTATCGCTCCCATCTCGGCGAACGGTTTACCGAGCATCAACTCCGCAGCTTCGTTGCAGTAGACGACGGTCCCCTCCCCGTCGATCAGGAACATCGGCGTCGCGAGGTTGGCCGCAAGCTCGCGGGCGAGGATCAGCGGGAGACTCTTGGGCGTCTGGCCCAATCCGTCGGACTGCGGTGGCGCGCTCATTGCAACCGACACTACGTGCGCGATGCACAGTCATGCGGCTGCACACCGACAAACGACTTCCGTTCAACGCATCGGTCGACGAGGTGTGGGCTGCGATGGGCCAGGTCGACTCGTATCAGAAGTGGTGGCCGTGGCTGCACGGCTTCGAAGCCGACGAGCTCGCGGTGGGCGAGATTTGGCGCTGCGACATCGTGGC
>JBKJQZ010000075.1:0-15818 GCA_046594835.1 Acidimicrobiales bacterium
ACGCCGCGGCCGACCAGCACGCCCAGCGTGGCCGCAATTGCCGATGTCGCAGTGATGAGTGCGGCAACGAAGTGCGTGGACCAGCCGAGTCGGAGCAAGCGGTGCGATGTGTGGTCGATACCGCCCTGGTAAACCGGCTTGTGGCGCGCAATACGCGAGATCGTTACCAGCGTCGTGTCGAACAGCGCGGGCGCGGTGAATAGCACGATGGCGGTGATGCTCGACGCGTGCGTTGACGGGAAGCGCAGCTTTAATGCGATCGCGGCGAGCAGATAACCGAGCGGCAGCGCGCCCGCGTCGCCCATGAAGATCCGGGCCGGGTGCCAGTTGTGTACGAGGAACCCGAGGCAGGCGCCCGCCACGACGGCGGCGATGCCGCCGACGAGGATCTGTTCCTGAAGGCCTGCGGCCACCGCGAGGCCGAGTGCGCTCGCGGCAGCGATTCCTGCCGCGGCGCCGTCCATGTTGTCGACAAAGTTGAACGCGTTCGTTACGCCGACCAACCAGACGACGGTGAGCACGATGTCTATGAAGTTCCCGAACAGCTGCACGTGCGCGCCGGCCGCCGCGGCCATGAGCGCAGCGAATACTTCGGCGGCGAGTCGGGGTAGCGGCGGGAGGTTGCGCATGTCGTCGAGCAGTCCGACGACGGCGAGCAAGAGCGCGCCGCCGAGGATGACCACCGCCTCGGCCTTCCACTCCTCGAGGAACGGCGATAGTCCGATGGCGGCCAAGATGATGGCGACGCCACCAAGGTAGGGGGTGGGATCTGTGTGGAGCCGGTCCTCGCGCGGCGCGGCCGTCGTCGCGGTGAGCACGGCGACACGCGTCACAAGCGGAATGAGCGCGAGCGTGGCCACAAACGCCAACCCGCCGAGAATGAATTGGCCTACCGACACCGAAGTTCCTCCGTGGTGAGGCTATTCGCTCCCTACAGTCATGCCGTGGACACGCCTGTGCAGCCCCCTGTGTCGCCGATGCTCGCCAAGTCAATGCCGACCATTCCCGTTGGCGACGAGTGGCGCTACGAACCGAAGTGGGACGGTTTCCGCTCGGTCGTGTTCCGTCATGGCGACGACGTGGAGCTCGGTAGTCGCAACGCCAAGCCCCTCACCCGCTACTTCCCCGAGGTCGTCGAGAACGTGAAGGCCGCCTTCCCGAATGACGCAGTGGTCGACGGTGAGATCGTGATCGTGGGTGAGGGCGGCAAGATCGACTTTGACCTCCTGAGCCTGCGAGTGCATCCGGCGCAAAGCCGCGTGCTGAAGCTCAGCCAAGAGATCCCTGCGCTCTTCGTGGCGTTCGATCTCCTTGCCCTCGACGGCGAAGACCTCACGGCGCGCCCCTTCGACGAGCGACGCGCGAAATTGCTCGAGTCGCTGCACGGCGTCGGTAAGGGCATCTATGTCACACCGCTAACCACCGACGTGCCGACCGCCGAGTTCTGGTTCGACAAGTGGGAGGGAGCGGGCCTCGACGGCGTGATGGCGAAGAAGGGCGACACCGTCTACAGCCAGGGCCAGCGCACGATGGTGAAGGTCAAGCACGAGCGCACGATCGACTGTGTAGTCGCCGGCTTCCGGCGGCATAAAGACGGCAACGGAATCGGCTCGCTACTCCTTGGTCTCTACGACGACGACGGCGAGCTGCACCACGTCGGCGTAACCGGCAGCTTCACCGCCGCCAAGCGGACGGAACTGGTGGAGTTTCTCAAGCCCTACCAAGCCAACGCGCTCGACGGTCACCCCTGGGCGGGCTGGGCCGCCATGTCCGCCTCCGGCACCGCGTCTGCGCCCACCGGTAACCGCTGGAACGCCAAGAAAGACATGTCCTGGGAGCCCGTCCGCATCGAACTCGTCGTCGAGGTCGCCTACGGCCACTTCCAAGGCCCCCGCATGCGACACGGCGCCTCCTACCGTCGTTTCCGCCCCGACCGCGAACCCCGCTCCTGCACCTACGACCAAGTAAAGCCGCCGGACACGGTCTCGATAGTCGAGGTCCTCGCCGCAACCTAGGCCTGCCCCCGCGCGCGAAGCAGAACTACGACTTCTTGGCGCGGGAGGGGGCGACGCGGGGGGGTTCGTTGGGCTGTTTGGGATACACCGGGGGCCACGGCGCATCCAGTAGCCCGTTGGCAGTGTCGCGGTCGCTGAGGTCGAGCAGGGGCTGGATGGACTGGGGGCGGTCGTACATCTCGGCCCAGGGATCTCCCATCGCCGCGAGTCGGCCGGGGACGGTCGCGAGGTTGAGTTCGTGGATGTTGACGGTGGGGAGTTCGTCCCAGGCAAAGGGCGCACTGACGCGAGCGTCGTCGTTGGCTCGTACACCCCAGGCGCCGAACACTGTCTTGTGCGGGCAGTTCTGGTTGTAGTCAACAAAGACGCGTTCGCCGCGGTCTTCCTTCCACCACTGCCACGTCATGAGGTCGGGCCGCCGTCGTTCGAGTTCACGCGCGAGCGCGACCGCGCACGAACGCACTTGGTAGCTGTCGAGTTCGCCGCCGACGTGCACGTAAATGTGAATGCCGCGTGAGCCCGTTGTCTTCGGGTAGCTGGCGATGCCCAACTCGTCAAGGAGCGCTTTCACTTCTGACGCGCCAGCGCGCAGCATCTCGAAGTCGACGCCGGGAGACGGGTCGAGGTCGATGCGTAGCTCGTCGGTGACATCCGGCCGGTCGGCGCGATGGGGCCACACGTGGAAGCCGAGCGACCCGAGGTTGACCGCCCACAAGACGTGCTCGATATCGGCGATTACCAACGCATCAGATGTCGTGCCGTTGGGTGTGGACACGACAGCCGTTTCGAGCCAGTCAGGGCGCTTGTCGGGCACGCGCTTTTGAAAGAACGACGGACCGTGCGCGCCGTTGGGGTAACGCTGCAGCAGTACCGGGCGGCCGCCCATCGTCTTCATCAGAGGGCCCTCGACGGCGCGGTAGTAGGCGGCGAGGTCGGCTTTGGTTTCGCCGCGTGCGTTGAACATCACCTTGTCAGGGCTGGTGATGGTGATGGGCTCGTGGCTCACCCGCTCAGTTTGGCCGCCCACGCCGCTTCCTCGCGACCAAGTTCGGTCGAAGGTGCTCCGTCGGTGAAGGGCCAGATCTCCTTGGTGATCGCAAGCCAGTCCAGTCGCGCCTCGAGCCGGGCGAGGATTGCGTAGAGCCCAAGGTTGATGCGCTGCAGCACAACGAACTGCGGCAGCAGGTTCGCGTGCTTGGGGACTGGCGACGCGTTGGTGTCGAAGAACTGCCGCACCATGCCTGCTGCGTACTCGTGCGTGACCAATTGCTTGCCCGGCGTTCGCACGAGCTCGTAGAAGTAGGCGAAGTACTCCTCGAACTCGTCGTCTGTAATCGGCGCATTGGGCTTTAGCATGCCGATGCGTTCGATCGTGCGGCGGTACTCGCGTACGTCGCCGTCGAGCACGAGCGCGGTGATCATGTCCTGCGCGTTCGTCATGTCCGACGCCTCGAAGCGCTTCACCAGCCCGAAGTCAAGGAAGCTCACGCGTCCGTCGGGACGGAACAGGTAGTTCCCCGGGTGTGGGTCGCCGTTGAAGGCCCGGAAGAACCACAGGCTGCGGAACACGAAGCGGTAGATCGATTCGGCCGCGAGGTTCTTCTGTTCGTCGCTCCACGTGCCCACCACTTCGGCGAAGCGCACACCCGTCGCGAGTTCCGTCGTAAGCACCCGCTCGGTGGAAAGGTCGGGGCGCACCGCGGGAATGTGAATGAAGGGGTGATCGGCGTACCAACTGCGGAAGTCGGTCTGGTTCTTGGCTTCGAGGCGGTAGTCGACCTCCTCGCCGAGGCGCGCGCGAAGTTCCGTGACGATCGGCTTGGGATCCAGTCCGGGGAAAACCATCCCGAGCACGCTGAACAAGATCTGCGAGTTGTCGAGGTCGCTCATGATCGCCTCAGCGACTCCGGGGTACTGCACCTTCACGGCCACGCGCTGGCCGTCGTGGGTCACGGCGCGATGCACCTGACCGATTGATGCGGCCGACATTGGTTGTTGTTCCCACTGGGCGAAGACCGTCTCGGGTGGCGCACCGAGTTCCTGCTCGATTACCTGGGCGGCGAGCGCGGAGCTCATCGGCGGGGCGTCGGCTTGCAGGGTTGCGAGTGCTTCGCGGAGCGGCTCGGGCAGGCCGTCGTCGAGGAAGCTCGCCATTTGACCGATCTTCATCAGCGCGCCCTTCATGTTGCCGAGGACGCTCACGACCTCCTCCGCGGTTTTGATCTCGAACTGGGCGTCGAGTTCGGCTTGGCGTTGCGGCGACGCGGTGGCGCGCTTGGCCTGATGCGCCGCGAACGATGCACCAACGCGCGCGCCCGTTTTGGCCACGGCGACATTGCGCGCCATTGCGGTGGTGGCGGTCAGCCCAGTGTCGGCCGACGGACGCCTGCGCCGAAGGAGTTGACCGACCGTGAGGACTCCCGCGCACAGAGCGACGAGAAACAGAAGCCGCTTACGCATGACGCGGTCTAGGCGACGAGCTGCAGGGTTTGGGACACGAGTTCGCTGCAGCGCCGCTGCGCTTCCTTGAGGCCGACCCATTCGAACGCGTCGTAGCCGTTGCCAGGGCGCACGAATACGTCGCCGAGCGCATGGGCGAGGAATACCGGCCACTGCGGATCCACATCGGTTACCGGGGACACCGCCAGCGCGAGGCCGGCGATCTCATCGAGGGCGCGGCGTGCGCATTCGACGATCGGTTCGTCGGGAAGACGAGTCACTGCGGGCGGGCTCCATTCGCCGCGCCTGCGGAGCAGGAGCACGTCGCTGGTTGTGTCGCAGGGTCGCAGCACGAGGACTGAGGCCCCCCAGGGCGGGGTCGGACTGAGAAACAATCCGTCGAGTGGCACTTCGAGTTGCGGTTCGTTGGTCACGAAGACCTCCGGTCTTGGTTGTGCTGCTCCGAGACCCCCTCGTGAATTGTTTCACAAAGTTGGCGGCAACCCGCGGTTACTTCGGCTCGCGCGGCAGCCCGAGGAGGCGCTCGCCCACGATGTTCTTCTGGATTTCGCTGGTTCCGCCGCCGAGGCGGGCGCCGGGAGCGCCGATTACGCCCGCACTGGCGGGGCCATCGAGCATGGCGTCGGCGCCGGTGGCGCGTACCGCCGCCAGTTCCATCGCAAGCTCAGCTAGGCCGAGCTTGGCGAGGCTCGACGCGACCGACGCGGTAGCGCCTTGTCGCTGCGCCAACAGCTCAAGCGTGCGGCCCGTCGCGTAGGCGCGCATGCCGCGGTCGCGGTCGGCCGCCGAGTTGATCGGGTGCTGCGCGAGGCTTTCGAGGCGCCTTTGCAAGGCCTTCGCGCCACCGCCGATGAACCCGCGTTCGCGCGTCAGTGCCCCCATCGCAACTCCCCAGCCACCGTGTTCAGGGCCAAGCAGGGCGTCGGCGGGCAACACGACGTCGTCGAGGATCACTTCGTCGAACTCGGCGGAACCCGTCATCTGTCGCAACGGGCGCGTCTCGAGGCCCGGCGTGTGCATGTCGACGAGAAAGAACGAGATGCCTTCGTGCTTGGGCGCATCGAGCAGCGACTTCGTGCGCGCCATGAGGATGCCCCAGTCCGCTGCGTGACCCGCGGAGGTCCACACCTTGGTCCCATTCACGCGCCACACGTCGCCGTCGCGCTCGGCCTTGGTGGTGAGCGACGCAAGGTCGCTCCCCGCGTCGGGCTCCGAGAACATCTGGCACCACACACGCGCTCCGGTCGCGATGAACCCAAGATGTGCGGCTTTCTGTTCGTCGGTGCCGAAGCTAAGCAAGGCGCCGGCGGTGAGAACGCAGCCGACCATGTTAAGGACCGATGGCGCTTCGAACTCGGCGACGGCCTCGCGCCAGGCCATCGCGTGGTCCGGGGTGAGTCCGCGGCCGCCGTATTCCTCGGGCCAGTCGATCGCCGCAAAACCCGCCCGATGCAGCCGCGCCTGCCACTCCCGGCCAAGGGGTGTCATTTCCGCGGGAAGGATGGCGCCCCAGTCGGGTGGCAGCGCTGCGGCAGCTTGCTGTTCGGCCAACCAGGCGCGCGCTTGAGCCCCGTACTCGACCACGTTCATCTGAGAAACCTAGAGGCCAGACACTGGCTTGGCGTTGTGGGAAGCTTGCCGCATGAGTTGGTTGTTTTCAGCGCGTTCGGTCACACCTCGTCGGGCCACGGTGGTGGTGGCAGCCGCGGTCGCGTTAATCGGGGCTGGCCTCGTAGTCGGGCCCCGGTTCGAAGCCAAGGCAACCATCGTCGGCGGCGGCGTGTCCGTTGCGGATGCGTCGGCGAATGAGGGCAACGCCGGCGGTGGCCAGTTGAGTTTTGCCGTCACCACGAGCGGGGTTGTCATTGCGCCCGAGACGGTGCACTACAAGACCGTCGACGGCACCGCGAAGGCGGGCGAGGACTACGTCGCGAAGGAAGGCGACCTCGCCATCAGCGGCTCTGGCACGCAGAACGTCGTCATCCAGTTGATGGGCGACCTCACCGTCGAGCCCAACGAAACCTTCGTGCTGCAGCTTTCCGGTGGTACCTCGAACAACGACACCGGTACCGGCACGATCACCAACGACGACTTCTCCGTCAGCGTCGCTGACCTCACCGTGACCGAAGGAAACAGCGGTACCGCGAACGCGCCGGTTGTTATCTCTCTCGGTGGTGGTGCGCGCGCAACCGCGACCACGGTCCAGTACTCGACGGTCGACGGCTCCGCTACGGCACCCGCCGATTACACGGCGGCGAATGCGGTTACCACCACGATTCCCGCCGGCCAAACCTCGGTCACCGTGAACGTGCCCGTCGTTGGGGACGCGCTGTACGAAGACGACGAGACCTTCCGCGTCGTACTGTCGAACCCGTCATCGGGTGTGACGATCGCCGACGGCGACGCAACGGTGAAGATCCTCAACAACGACTCGCCACCCGATCCCTCGCAGCAGCCGACGATCTCGATCGCGGACAAAGGTTTCCCCGAGGGCGACACCGGCACGTCGGTCGGCAACTTCGCGTTGACGCTGTCATCGCAGGTGCCGTACACGGTCACGGTGAAGGCGAGCACGAGCAACAATCAGGCAACTGCGGACTCCGACTACGTCGGGTTCTCCAACGTGACGGTCACCTTCGCGCCGGGCGAGACCAGTGCGACGCTGCCTGTCACGATCAATGGCGACACCAAGGATGAGTTCAACGAGGCGTTCACCGTGACGCTGTCGAACCCGAGCCCGGGCGCGCAGGTCCTCGACGGCACCGGCTTCGGTGTAATCACCGACGACGACGCGACGCCCACGCTTTCGGTCGACAATGCGTCGGGCGCCGAAGGCGGCAAGGTGACCTTCACCATCAAGCTGTCCGAAGCGTCGGGCCGCGACACTGTGCTCGCAGTTGGGACCGCGAACGACACCGCTACTGCGGGTTCGGACTACACCGGGGTGCCGAATACGACGCGGGCGACGATTCCCGCAGGCACCACCGTCAAGACCTTCGAGGTCGACGCACTTGCGGATTCGGTCGACGAGCCCGACGAAACCTTCAAGTTCGGCGTGTCCCAAGCGACCAACCCGGACGCCACGGCCTTCGCTGATCTGGTCATCGCGGTCGGAACGATCAAGGACGCGACCGCAACACCGTCGCTGTCAATCGCCGATGCGGCCCAGAACAAAGGCAACAGCGGCTCGACGCCGTTCGTCTTCACGGTCACGCTGGCGCCCACTTCGGGCCAGGTCGTCACCGTCAACTACACCGTCGGCCCCGACACCGGCATCGCTGCGGCGCTACCGGGCACTGACTTCACGGCCGCCAGCGGCACGCTGAGTTTCGCTCCTGGCGAGACGACCAAGTCCATCAGCGTGGCCGTTGCGGGCGACACCGTGGCCGAGGACAACGAGACCTTCAAGGTCACGCTGTCGGGCCCCACCAACGCACTCCTCGGCGACGCCACCGGCCTCGGAACCATTAAGAACGACGACGGCGCGTTCAACCGTCCCGGCGCAATCACCACCGGAGCGGGTGCGGGTGGCGGTTCGCACGTGCGCTTCTTCGAGTCCAACGGCAACCCGGTTGGTCCCGGCTTCTTCGCCACCGTCAACGGTCCTGGCGTTCGCGTCGCACGCGGCGACCTCGACGGCGACGGCCACGACGAGGTCATCGCCTCGTCCGGTCCCGGTGGCCCGTCGCTCGTGCGGGTATTCAGCAGCGATGGTTCGGCCCTTGTGGCCGAGATCGACGCCTATCCCGGCTTCCGCGGTGGCGTCGCCGTTGCGGCGGCCGATGTCGACGGCGACGGCAAGGACGAAATCATCACCGGTGCTGGCCCCGGCGGCGGCCCGCACGTACGCACCTTCAAGCTCACCGGCGAGGTGGGGAACCGTCAGCTCGTCGGCTCCGCCGGCTTCTTTGGCCTCGACAACCGTGACGGCTATAGCGGCGGCGTGAACGTTGGTGGCGGCGACACCGACGGTGACGGCAAGGCCGAGATCATCGCGACAGTTGCGAGCAATGGCCCCCCGATCGTTGCGGTCTGGAAGTACAACCTCACAACTGAGAAGGCAACGCTGGTCAACTTCTTCCTCGCCTTCGCGCAGAACTTTCGCGGCGGTGTCAACGTCGCCGTCGGCGACCTTGATGGCGATAACAAGTCTGAGATCGTCGTGGGCGCTGGTCCCGGGGGTGCACCGCACGTACGCGTGCTCAGTCCCACCGGTGGGGGCCTTCCGGGTTCGGCCTACGCCTACCGCGCCGACTTCCCCGGTGGCGTGCAGGTGGCGGTGGGTGACGTCAACGGCGACGGCGACGCCGACATTCTCACTGGGGTCGGCGCCGGTGGGGGTCCGCATGTTCGTGCCTTTGACCTCAACATGAACGCGCTGCCAACGTCGTTCTACGCCTACGACGAGGGTTTCGGCGGCGGCGTCAACGTCGCCGTTGGGAACCCCTAGCCCTCTTTGGCGCCGGGCGTCCGCGCTTAGCTCTTAGCGGAGGACGCGCGACTCGGCTTCGGCCGTCAACGCCTTGTAGTCGACCTTGCCGTTCGCGGCGCGGCCGATTGTTGGGACCTGCAGTACGCGCTTGGGCGCCTTAAACGCGGCGAGCTTGGTCTTGACGTGGGCAATAACTGCCGATTCGTCGAGCTCGGCGTCCGGGGCGAGCTCAACCATCGCGACGATCGCCTGACCAAACTTTTCGTCGGGCACGCCCACGGCGACGGCGTCCGCCACGCCGTGGGCGGTCTTGACCGCCTCCTCTACTTCCTCGGGGAAGACCTTCTCGCCGCCGGTGTTGATGCACACCGAACCGCGGCCGAGCAACTCCAGCGTGCCGTCGGCCGCGACGGTCGCGAAGTCGCCCGGGATCGAATAACGGGCGCCGTCGATGACCTTGAACGTGGCGTCGGACTTCGCTTGGTCCTTGTAGTAGCCCACCGGCGTGCGGCCTCGGACCGCCACCATGCCGACCTCGCCCGAACCGGGTTCAACCCGCGTGCCATCTTCCTTGATCACCATCGCGTTGTCGCCCAGCGTGAACTTCGCAGTGTGCGCGGCGCCCGCAGCCGAGCTGACCGAGCTCCCCATGCCGAGTGCCTCCGACGACGAGAACGCGTCCATCAGAATCATGCCCGGGTGATGTGCGAGTAGGGCCTGCTTGGTTTCCTCGGCCCACATCACACCTGAGCTCACCATCGCGATGAGCGACGCGAGGTTCCACTTCCCCGGCTGCGCGTCCAGCGCGCGCAGCATCGGCTTGGCGAAGGCATCACCCACGATGGCGATGATGTTGACGCCCTCGCGCTCGATGGTCGCAAGTAGCTCCTCCGGCGAGTAGGTACGGCCCGTCAGGGTGACGATGCAACCCGCGGTATTGAGCGTGGTGAAGCTCGTGAAACAGCCGGTGCCGTGCATCAGTGGAGCCGCAGGAATGGCGACGCCGCCAGGTGTTGTGAGGATCCGGCGCACGTCGTCGAGACCACCGGCCTCGGGATAACGGGCGGCGGGTCCGATGCAGCTGAGGGTGGCGAAGATGTCGTCCTGGCGCCACATGACGCCCTTGGGCATGCCGGTCGTGCCGCCGGTATAGAGCATGTAGAGGTCATCGCCGCTGCGGCCCCACGGCGGCGTGCACCGGCCCTTGTCGAGACCCGCAGCCTCTTCGTAGCGGTCGGCCCATTCGGGACACTCGCCGGTGCCGTCGTCGACCCACAGCCAGCCTTTGACGTCGGGCACCCGGTCGCGCAGCTCGGCGATGCGTTCGGTGAAGGTGCCTTCGAAGATCACCGCGACGGCGTCCGCGTTGTCCCACAGGTAGACGAGCTCTTCATCGCCGTAGCGATAGTTGGTGTTGACGGGCACGGCTCCGGCTTTGAAGACGCCGAACATCGACTCCATGTACTCGGGCCGGTTGTACATGTATTGCGCAACCTTGTCTTGGTGCTGGACTCCAATGCCGACCAGCCAGTTGCCCACGCCGTCGGCCCTCTCGTCGAACTGCTTCCAGCTAAAGCGACGCTCGCCGCTTATCTGGGCGGGGGCGTCGGGGAACGTCTCGGCGATCAGTTCCCACACATCGGCAAAATTCCAACCTGACATGGGGCGGCAATATAGGGGTGCGTCGTTTACGGTGCCGCCCTGATGAGACTCTTGGTAATCGGCGGGACGATCTTCTTGGGCCGCCACGTTGTCGAAGCCGCACTCGCCGACGGCCACTCCGTCACCCTCGCCAACCGAGGCAAGACCAACGCGGGGCTCTTCCCCGAGGTCGAGAAGTTGATCGTGGACCGCGACGGCGACCTCAGCGCGCTGGAGTCCGGTGAATGGGACGCCGTCATCGACACGTGCGGTTATGTCGCCGCGCACGTGCGCTCGGTGACCGAAGTGTTGCGTGATCGGGTTGGTCACTACTGCTTCGTGTCGAGCGTGTCGGTCTATGCCGACGTGTCGAGTCCCGGCGTCGACGTCGACGGGCCCCTCGCAACGACCGACGAGCCCGACGCGCCGCAGGTGACCAATGAGAACTACGGCGCGCTCAAGGCGATCTGCGAGCAGATCGTGCGCGACACCTTCGGCGATCGGGCTTGCATCGTGCGCCCTGGTCTGATTGTTGGTCCGCACGACCCGTCGGACCGCTTCACCTACTGGCCGCGACGCTTCGACCTCGGTGGCGAAGCAATCGTCCCCGCCTGGAAGGACATGCCGGTGCAACTCGCCGACGCGCGCGACCTCGCCGAGTGGATGGTCAGACTGGCTGATGCAAAGACCACTGGCACCTTCAACGGGTGCGGTCCGCTGGTCCCGTGGCGGCTTGAGGAACTGATCGACGCGTGCGTGAAGGCCGCTGGCGAGGGCGCTGCGACGCCGGTGTATGTGGACGAGGCGTTCTTGATCGAGCACGAGGTCGCGCCGTGGAGCGAGCTGCCGGTGTGGTTGCCGAGCGCATCGCCGATGGCGGGCATGTTGGCGCTGAACGTGCAGCGTTCGATCGACGCTGGTCTCACGTTCCGCGCGGTGGACGAGGTTGTCGCGGCAACGTTGGAGTGGGACCGCACGCGTCGCGACCAACCGCTACGCGGTCCACTTGACGCGAAGAAAGAGGCGGCTGTGCTCGCGGACTGGAAGGCTCACTCCTAATGGATTTCGACCTTCCCGCCGACGACGACCCCCGGCGTCTCACAGTGCGCCAGTGGCTGGCCGATCACCCGTCACCCGACGGTAAAACGCTGGCTGCGGGCGGGTACGTGGTGCCGCACTGGCCCGAGCCCTACGGACTGAACGCGGACCCGATCGAGCAGATCATCATCGACGACGAGCTGAAAAAAGCTGGCGTAAACCGTCCTATGAACCCCATCGGCATTGGTTGGGCCGGGCCCACCATCGCGTACGCAGGCACCGACGAGCAGAAGGAGAAATACCTCCCGCGGCTGCTGTCGGGTGAGGACATCTGGTGTCAGCTCTTCAGCGAACCGGGCGCCGGATCGGACCTCGCCGCACTCAGCACGCGCGCGGTGCAAGACGGCGACGAGTGGATCGTGAATGGTCAGAAGATCTGGACCTCGCTCGGTCACGTCGCCACCTTCGGCATCCTCATCGCCCGCACCGATCCCGATCAGCCCAAGCATCAGGGCGTCTCGTACTTCGTGTGCCCGATGGATCTCCCAGGAATCGAGGTCCGCCCCATCATCGAGATGACCGGCGCGCACTTGTTCAACGAGGTGTTCTTCACAGACGTGCGCATCCCGAAGGAGAACCTGATCGGGCCCAAGCACAACGGCTGGGCGCTCGCGAAGGTCACTCTTGGCAACGAACGCGTGTCGCTCTCGGGTGAAGGTGCGTTGTGGGGTCGAGGGCCCACCGCGAACGATCTGGTGCAGTACGCGAAGGGCTTGGGTGTGACGGACGCGACGATGCGTCAGCGCATCGCGTCGGTCTACACAGAGTCCGAGATCCTCCGACTCATTCGTCTGCGTACTGTGTCGGCCGCCATCGCGGGCCGCCCGCCGGGCCCCGAGGCCTCTGTACGCAAGGCGCTCGCCGATGAGCATGGCCAGCACATCATGGCGGTGGCCAAAGACTTGTCGGGAGCGCACGGCATGCTCAACGAAAAGAACGAGTGGCACTACGGCTATCTGTTCGCGCCCGCCCTCACGATCGGCGGCGGCACCAGCGAAGTGCAGCGCAACATCATTGGAGAACGCGTCCTCGGCCTCCCGCACGACATCGACGTCGAAGTCGGCAAAACCTGGCGCGAGTCCCGCACAAACTGACGGCCTGTGATTATTGGTAGCGGTCTTTGCTACCAATAATCACAGGCCGTGTTTGTAGGCGCCGTCGCGGTTGAGGAACTGGCGGTGCCAGCGGCGAGGGGTCGCGAGCACGGCGCGGGGTTCGTCCTCGAAGAGCCAGCGCGCAAAGTTGCGGCGCGTCCATCCGGTAGCGCCCGCCACGCGCAGCGCGACGCGAATGCCTTTGCGGTGCGAGAGGCCGTTGCGCGACAGCCACCCGGCGAGCCGGTTGTCGACGCCGAGGGTCTGCGCCACGACGCGCTTGTAGGTGTCGGCTGGTGCCGCCGAGTGCAGGATCGCCTCGGCTGCGAGTTCGCCGGTCTCGAGCGCCTGACCGATGCCTTCGCCCGTCATCGGGTCGGTCGCGCGAGCCGCGTCGCCCACGAACAGCACGCGTCCGTCGAGCGCGTCGAGCGCGGTCTTTTCGACCCGCGCGGGGATCGGCCACGCCTTCGCGGGTGCCTCCGCG
Source organism: Acidimicrobiales bacterium (assembly GCA_046594835.1). Taxonomy (GTDB): domain Bacteria; phylum Actinomycetota; class Acidimicrobiia; order Acidimicrobiales; family JACCXE01; genus JACCXE01. The sequence goes on from JBKJQZ010000075.1 coordinate 13,228, forward strand.
ACCGAGTCGCCCAGCACCGATGCGATGTGTGGACGCTCGAGCACTTCGCGGAAGCGGCGGCCGAGGTCTTTGGTCGGCTCGCCGGGCGTGCGCAGGATGCCGATGCCCACGTTCACGGTGCCGTCAGCGAGCGGGAACGACCACGCGTAGCCCGGCCGCAGGTCGGTCTCGAACATCACCCACAGGTCGCGGGACCCCTCGCCCGAGGCTGTGCGGTACTGACGGAACGCGTGCCACTCACCGAGGTAGCCCGCTTCGTCGCTTGCGCCGGTGAGCTTGCGGACCAGCGACCACACTCCGTCGGCGCCGATCACGTAGTCGGCGGTGATGGTGTCGCCGCCTGCCACGGTGACGGTCACTCCCGTCGTGTCGGAAGTGATCGCCTCTAGTGCGCAGCCTTGCCGAACGTCGGCGCCCGCAGCCTCGGCGAGACGCACCAACTCTGCGTCGAGTTCGGTACGACGCACCACTGCGGCGTAGGTGCCGCGGTCGCGGGGGAGCGGAAAGGTGGTCGTGCGGCCCGAGATGCTGCGCACGACTACGTCGTCGACTCGCTGCCAGCTCGGCAGCCTTGACGGGTCGAGCCCGAGCGCCTCTAGGCGACGTAACGCGCCAGCGGTCAAGCCGTCGCCACAGCACTTGTCGCGAGGAAAGGTGGCTTTGTCGATCACGATCACCTCGGCGCCGCCGCGCGCAAGCACGATCGCCGCGGCCGCTCCCGCGGGTCCGGCTCCGACAATGAGGACGCGCATAAGCGTCAGGCGAGCTTGAGGATCTCGTCGAAGCCCTCTTGCAGGCAGCCGACGAGCACCTCAGGGTCTGGGACTGCGGCCGGATCGGTGTTGACACCGATGAAGACCTCATCAGGACCCGACATGAGCGTGATGTTGAGTGCAGCACCCGACAGCGGACCGAACGGGAACTGCGCTTCGATGCGTGCACCGGCGAGGAAGACGTCCATCGGCGCGCCGGGCACGTTCGAGGTCGTGAAGTCGACCCCCTTGAGCATGCTGCCGAACAGTTGCGTGGTGACCCGCGACGGCAGTCGCGTGAGGACACCCGCCATGGGCTCGACGAAGCCGAGGGCGGGCTCGGCGCGTTGGGTAGAAACGAGTGCACGAATAGCGGCCATGCGCTCGGCGGGATCGGCGATGTTGGTCGGTACCGCGAAACGAGCGGGTACGAACTGATTGCCGCCCGCGGTAGCGCTCGACGCGTCGCGGATGCTGATGGGCATGCCCATGCGTAGGGCTTCCACGTCTACGCCGTGGTGGGCGTGATACGAGCGCAGGCCGCCGGCGACCGCGCCGACAAAGGCGTCATTTAGCTTGCCGCCTGCGGTCTTCGCCGCTGTTTTCAGGTCGTGAAGCGAGATGGTGATGTTGTCATAACGCGACGACAACGAGCGGCCGGTCATGAGCGGGCTCATGGGCTCAAAGGCCGGCGCGAGCATGCGAGCAAGCGAGCCGACCATGTCGCTGGCGAGCCCTGCGGTGTGAGTCGGGCTCTGCGCAGCCTTGACCACCTCGCCCGCGAGTCGCGACACGATGCCGCGCTGACGGCGCAGTTCGTGCGCGAACCCGTCCTGCATGAGTTCGGCGGCGCTGAAGCGCTGCGGCTCGGGGGTTTCGGGCATGGGGCCGAGGTCGTGGCTCGGCTCGCGCTCGAGGTCGAGCATCGTCAGCGCGATCTCTACGCCGCCGACGCCGTCGGTCACGGAGTGGTGGATCTTTTGGATGAAGCCGGCGCGGCCACCTTCGAGGCCCTCGACGACGTAGAACTCCCACAGCGGGCGGGCTCGGTCGAAGCCCTGCATGCCGATTGGTGCAGCGAGGTCGAGCAGGTCGCGCGTGGTCGCAGTGCCGTCGAAGCTCAGGAACCGCAAGTGGTAATTCAGATCAAAGTTGGGATCGACGACCCACTTCGGTGGAGCGATGGCAAAGGCCGATTGCACGGCGTGCTGGCGCAGCCGCGGGATCGTGCGGGTCGACCGTTCGATGCGCTCGGTCAGTCGCGCCTTGTCAGGCGAGCGGTCCATGACGGTTACCGCCACGATCGTTGAGCGAAGCAACGGATCCTTTTCGATGCTCCACATGAGCGCATCGGAATCGCTCATGCGATCGGTGAATTCAAGAGCGGCCATAGCCGAGGCTACGCCCTGTGGGCCGATTCCTATCCGGCCAGCTTCAGAACCTCGTCGAAGCCCTGCTGTAAGCACTCGAGCAGCACGTCGGGATCGGGTACGGCGGCAGGGTCGCTGTTGATACCGATGCCGATTTCATCTGGGCCCGACAGCAACACGATTGTGACCGACCCCCCGGCCAAGGGGCCGAACGGGAACTGCTTCTCGATCTTGGCACCGGCGAGGTAGAGATAGACCGGCGGACCCGGGACGTTTGAGGCGGTGAAATCCATGCCCTTCAGCATTGAGCCGAACAGTTTCGCCGTCATCGGCGTCGGCAGTCGGTTGAGCGCAACCGCCATCGGGTCCGATAACGCAAGCGCGGGCTCGGCGAGTTGCTCGGCCACGAGCGTGCGCACCGCACGCATGCGCTCCACGGGGTCACCGATCGCCAGGGGCAGCGCGAAAC
>JBKJQZ010000062.1:0-3359 GCA_046594835.1 Acidimicrobiales bacterium
GTCGACGCCCTCGATCGCATGGCTACACGCATCGACATCGACGACTTCAAGTGGGTCGTGCAGGCGATCCGCATTCAGCAGACCGTGGGCGGCAAGCTCGCCGATCTGCTCCACACGCTGGCCGACTTCATCCGGGCCCGCGACGAGGTGCGCCGCGAGGTCGACGTGCTCACCGCCGAAGGTCGCATCTCGTCGTGGGTGCTCGGCGCGCTGCCGGTCTTGCTACTCGTCGCTATGCAGGTACTGAGCCCGGGCTACGCCGATCCGCTCTTCCAGGGCAAAGGACTGATCGCCCTCGGCCTGACCGCGGTGTCGGTTCTCGCCGGGTTCTTCTCCATCCGCAAGATGTCCCAGATCGAGGTTTGAGATGACTCCAGTTGTGATCTTCGCAGTCGTCGTTGCAACCGCCGGCGTTGTCGCCATCGCCGCCGGCGCGTACGACCATTTCTTCGGCGGCAACGCCGCCGTCGCCTACATGGCCACGATGGACGAGACCGACGACATCGAGGATGATTTCAGCCGTCGTCTCGCCGAGCCCTTCCTCAAGCGGACGATGGGTTCGATGCGCGGCACGATGGGCCCCTGGCTTCGGCGGGTCACGCCGATGGGCGTGCTCGACAAGGCCCGCCACGACATCACCACCGCCGGCATGAACGACTACCTCGCTCCCGAGGAACTCATCACGGCCCAGGTCGTCCTCGGCGGTCTTGGTCTGCTCGCCGCGATCGCGGCGCTCGCAACGGCGTCGCTCTCCACCGGACAGAACGTGCTCGCGATGGTGCTGCTTCCCGCTATCGGCGTGCTCGTGCCCGCCACCATCGTGAAGCGCAAGGGCACGGAACGCTCCACTGCGATCTTCAAGGACCTGCCCGACTCGCTTGACCTCCTCGCCATCTCGGTTGAGGCCGGCGTCGGATTCGAACAGGCGCTCGATGTGGTGTGCTCGAACTTCGACTCACCGCTCGCAGACGAGTTCCGTCGAACGTTGCAGGAAATGGAACTCGGCCTCGGCCGTCGGGAGGCGCTCGCCAACCTGCGGGCCCGTACCGACGTGCCGGAGTTGTCCACATTCATCATGGCGCTCACCCAGGCCGACGCCCTCGGCATGCCAATCGGCCGAGTGCTGCACACCCAGGCGGTGGAGCTGCGGAACCGTCGCCGCCAGTGGGCCCGGGAGAAGGCGGCGAAGCTGCCCGTCAAGATCCTCTTCCCGCTCGTGTTCTTCATCTTTCCCGCGGTCCTCGTCGTCATCCTCGGCCCCGCCTACTCCACCATCTCGGGCTCCTTCTAGAGCTCCCAAGAAACCAACCCACAGCGCGAGAAGCCGTCGGCGTTGCCGGCGGCTTCTCCGCGTCACGCCCCGCGCGCGGCCCGTCACCCGTCGCGGCCGGTCACCCGATCCGCCGCCAAACTCTTTTCGGAGTTGTCCAGGTGATACCGCCACAACTCTGAAAAGAGTTGGGGACGGGGCGCGCTGTTACACCCCTTGGACAGTCTGTGAGTCATGACCAACCTCGATAGACGGATCCAGCGCCTCGCCCGACGCAACAACAACGTCGTCTCGCGTGTGGAGCTGTTAGCCCTCGGAGTGACTGACGCAATGATCTCGCAGCGCCTCGACCGATTGCATTGGCAACAGCTGCAACGTGGCGTCTATTTGCTTGGCGCAGCCCCGCCAACAATCGACCAGGAGATTAGGGCGGCGCTGAAGGCCGCCGGCACCAACGAGTGCATGGCGGCCGACAGGGCAGCCGCGTACCTCTGGCGCCTCGACGGCGTGCCGTTGCCGACAACAGTTTCGTTGGTGGTCGGACCGAACTGCGGCCCGACCCCGAAAGGCGTCATCGTTCACCGCACCGGCCGCATCAAGGTTCGCCAATATCGCTCACGCCTGCCCGTGACCACGATCGAGGAAACCCTTCTGAGCCTCGGAGCCTCCGACCTGTCGACTGACCGTCTTGAACGAGCAGTCGAAAGTGCCCTGTTGCAGAAGCACACGAGCGAGATCCAGGTGTGGCGTTTTATCGCCAGGAACTCCCGACCTGGAGTGCGAGGGATCACTCGCTTGCGCGAGGTGATGTTCCATCGGCCGAAGGGCAGGCCGGCTCGCAGCGTGCTGGAGATCTTGGCGCTCAGGCTGGTCCGACGCGCCGGTGTGCCGCTGCCCGCGCGCAACATCGCTATCGCGGACGTCGACGGGTGGACTGCGGAGTTAGACCTCGCCTGGTCGGGCTTGATGAAGGTGATCGAGCTGGACGGAAAGGCCTTTCATTCAACGTCCACACAAACGCGACGCGATCGCGCACGGCAACTGCGAGCCGAGGCGCTCGGCTATTCGTTCCTTCGCTTGACGTGGGACGACGTCGTTAATCATCCGGAAGAAACGATCGTCCGAATTCGAGAACTTCTTTTCGGAGTTGTAGCGGCATGACCTGGACAACTCCGAAAAGAGTTGCGCGCGTCCTGCACGCGACGTGGCACGGGGGCGCCGCGGTCGCTAGCCCAAGTAGTTGGTGATCGCGTCGACGACGGCGCCGTAGTCGGGGGCGAGGTTGACGGGCGCATTGGCTTGCGACGACGAGATCCCATCGAGGGAACGCTCGTGGTAGCCGACCTTGAACTCGGTGAACTTCAGGCCCGACGCCGTGGAGATGACCACCGCCCGCTCGTTGTGCGGGATCGTCCCGTTGGCCACGAGCTTCTCGAGCACAGCGAGGGCGACGGCCGTATGCGGGCACGTGTACATACCGGTGCGGTCCGCACGCGCCGCGGCCTCGCACAACTCTTCCTCACTCGCCTGCTCGACCAACCCGTTCATGGCGTCGAGCGCTTCCATCGCACGGGGCGCACTCACCGGGTTCCCGATCTGGATGGCGGTAGCGAGCGTCGGTTGCGCCTTGATCGGGTCTACCTCTTTCCGACCGGCGATCCACGCTCGATACATCGGGTTCGCGTTCTGCGCCTGCGCGATTACCAACCGCGGCATGCGCGACACGACGCCAAGCTCGTGCATCATTCGGAACCCCTCGAACAACGCCGACGCATTACCGAGGTTGCCGCTCGGCAACACGATCCAGTCCGGTACCTGCCAGTCGAACTGCTCGATGATCTCAATGCCGACGGTCTTCTGGCCTTCAAGGCGCAGCGGGTTCATCGAGTTGGCGAGGTACACGAGGCCTTCGGCCGCAAGCTGCTTCACGATCGCCATGCAGCCGTCGAAGTCGGTGTCGAGGCCCAGAACGAGGGCACCGTGCGCGAGGGGCTGGACCAGCTGCGCCGTAGAGATCATTCCCCGCGGCAACAACACGACCACCGGCAGACCGGCCGCGGCGCCGTAGGCCGCGAGCGCAGCCGATGTG
>JBKJQZ010000241.1:0-3054 GCA_046594835.1 Acidimicrobiales bacterium
CGCGTGTCGCGGCCCTCTTCGGTCTTGCCGATCGACCAGCACGTCACGCGCGGCGACGCGGCGTCGAGCGCGTCGAGGTACTTGTAGACATCCGCCGAGTAGGTCAGGTTGCCCTTCTCGCCGGGGATGTAGCCGAGCATCTTCAGCGGCGTCGGCACCGTGGACGACGCCGGCAGGTGATCGACAAGATCGATCAGGATGCGCTTGTCCGGTGTGTTGTCGACGATGCGTTTGGTGTATTCGACGTCGTTGGCTTGCGCAGGTTTGGCCTGGCGTGCCGTGAGAACTGTCGCGCTCATGACGAGCGCTGCCGCGACGCTGGCCGCGAACACGCCTGTGAGCGACAGGCGATTGATGATCTTAGACATTGGGATCCTCCCGGAAAACCGGTCACATCTTATCTGGTTATAGACCAACGACGGTGTTATGGGACAGCCCGACACTCTTATACCGAAGCTCCGTCTTTGTGAGAGGCCATCTGCCGCTCGACCATCTCGAAGTACATGCCACGAGCGGCCATCAGCGCATCATGCGTGCCGCGCTCGACGACTCGGCCGTCTTCCATGAGCAGAATCAGCGTGGCGCGACGAATCGTCGACAGGCGGTGTGCGATGACGAACGTCGTCCGTCCGGCGAGGAGCGTGGCCATCGAGGCCTGGATCAACTGCTCGCTTTCGGTGTCGAGATTGCTCGTGGCTTCGTCGAGGATCAGGATTTGCGGGCTTGCCAGAATCGCGCGCGCGATCGCGAGCCGCTGCTGTTGGCCGCCCGAGAGTTTCACGCCGCGCTCGCCGACGAATGTCTCGTAGGCTTCCGGCAGTTTTCCGATGAACTCGTGGGCGTTGGCCCGTCGCGCGGCGTCTTCGACTTCTGCATCGCTCGCCGCAACATTCCCAGACCCAGTGCGGCGCCGCCCGTACGCGATGTTGTCGCGCACCGAGCCGTCGAAGAGAAATACGTCCTGCTGGACGAGCGCGAGCAGATCGCGGTACGAGCGCAGCTTGAAGTCCCGAATATCCGTGCCGTTGACGAGAATTCTCCCCGATGTCGGATCGTGGAATCTCGACACAAGATCGGTCACTGTCGTCTTGCCCGCGCCGCTTCGGCCTACGAGCGCGATCACTGAGCCGCCCCTCACGACGACACTGACGTCGCGGACCACCGGGCGTCCTTCGCGGTATTCGAATGTCAGGTCTTCGAGGCGAATCTCATCGACGATCAGCGGCGCATCGCGCGCATCGGGACGATCGGGCTTGTCGGCGGCCGTGCCGAGAATGTCGAAGACGCGTTCCATCGCGGCCAGCGAGCGCTGCAACTCGGAAAACGAATTGACGATGTTCCAGACCGGAGTGAGCAGGAGGAACGTGTACCACTGGAACGCCATGATGTCGCCGATCGACGCGCGGCCCATCGCGTTCAGATAGCCGCCGTACCAGACAATCACGACGTTCACGCCGCCGACGAGCAACCCCCACGACGTCCACAGCACCAGCTCGCGCCGGCTGGCGAACAGCTCCTTGCGCAACACCGTGTGACGGCCGCGCATGTAGTCGAGCACTTCCCGCGCCTCGCGGCCGAAGGCGCGCACGATCCGGATGCCGGAGAACGTCTCGCCGACTCGGCCGTCGATCACTTCGACGTCTTTTCTCAGCGCGCGATAGATCGGCCGAATGCGTCGCGCCGACGAGAAGCTCATCAGCATCGCGCCGGGAATCACCGCGAGGGCCATCAACGCGAGGCGCCAATTGAGCGAGAGCAGTACGCCGATCGCGATGAGCAGCCGGATCACCGATAGCGCCGGCGAGAGCACCGCCATCTGTAGCAACCCGGTCGTCGTGTCGATGTCGCCGGTCAGCCGCGAGAGAATGCCGCCCGTCTTCATGTCCCACAACTTCGGGAGCGGCAAATGCAGCATGCGGTCAAACAGCGCTCTGCGCAACGACAGCATCACGTGCGTGTTGAGAAGACGCTGCCTGAATTCCTTGACCGTCGTAACCAGATTCGACGCGATGACGACGATGAGGAACGTGGCGCCGGCGAGTTGAAGGCGCCACAGCCGCTCGGCCTGCGTGAGCGCGCTGTTGAGCAGGACGCTGTCGATCATGAACCGCATGAACAGCGGCTCGATCATCTGCAGGCCGGCGACGATGAGCGCGAGGACGAAGACGACCGCAACGGCGCCCCGATGCGGCTTCAGCCAGCCCAGGTACTCGCGCACATGCTGGCGGCGCTTGATTTTCTTTACCGCGGGCGTCGGTGCCTCTGGCTCCTCGCCGTTCTCGGGTTTCTTGTCTTTCTTCTCGGCTTCGTCGTCTAACCGCCGGAGGCGATAGTCCTCCAGGAATTTCTTGAAGCGCTGGCGGGAGGAACGACCGGTGGGCACGACCTTGAAATAATAGTTCTAATGGTCAATGGTGAATGGTCAATGACGGTCGACCTCAAGCACGTCACCGAAGCAGTGCTCGCCTCGCGAGGCGGCTCGCATGGGTCCTGGCCGTGGACGCGCAAGCTGCTGGCCGCGGCCGACTCGCAGTTTGGTTCGCGGTGGCACGCCCACACGATCGACGGCGCCGCCGCGCTCGAGATCAGACTGCCGCCTCACTCAGGCGAGCCGTGCAAGGGCGATCTTCTGACGCTGGTGGGGATCAACGGCGCGACGGTCCGCGAGGCCGCAGCCACGCTCGACAAAGTTGCCGGCGCGTATGCGCGCCACAACGCGTCATGCATGAGCCGGATCGAATTGGCCACCGAGGCACCGCTCTCGCAGGTCGTCGTCTGCGCTGCGCCGCTCAACTGGGAAGAGTACGCCGCGGTCGCGCCGGCCGATGGCGCGCTGTACTGCGTCGATGGCTTCCACCGCCTGGTGGCGTGGGCGTGGAAGGGCAGGCTCGCCGGAGAGCCCGCGCTGCCGGTCTGGCTCGCCGGTTTAAATTAAAACTGAGACGTCATTTGTGACCTGTGACGTGTGACGTCTTACTTGATAATGACCGGCTCCGGCCAGGCATCCGGACGCCGCTTGCCGCCCCAGCCCCAATAGACCGGCTCTTCCTTCTT
>JBKJQZ010000260.1:0-12836 GCA_046594835.1 Acidimicrobiales bacterium
CTGCAGGCTTGGGCTGGGAGACCGAGGCCGAAGCAGTCGGCGCCGTGCTCGCAACGCCTGACTTCGATAGCGCAGCCGCGTGGTTCGAGGCCGAAGAAAACGCATGGCGCGACAACTACATGTTCAGCAAGCAGGTCATGTGCACCTACGTGGCCCGTCAGTCGTATCCGCTCATAAGTAAGGGCATCCGCATCAACGCGATCTGCCCGGGGCCCACCGACACTCCGCTCGCACGCGCGAACGCCGACATGTGGCTCGGTTTCGGGGGCGACTGGCGTGAGGCCACCGGCACGGAATACGGCACGCCCGACGAGATGGGCGACACGATGGCGTTCCTCAATAGCGACGCGGCGCGGGGCATCGCCGGCGTGACCCTGATCATTGACGGTGGCTACATGATGTCGTCGCTGGCCGGCTCCTTCGAACCCGGCACCGGTGTCGCCAAGTTCCTAATGGGCAAGCTCTAAGCCGACCTCCCCTAGGCCTTAATCCCGCAGCAGGCCGGTGGTCGCCGCGGAGGCCAGCCACCGTTCGAAATCCCGTGCCGACCAGCCCCGCTCGTCGTGCAGCAGCAGCCAAATATCGGGATGGTTCAACGTCCACAACACGTCGGTCGCTTTGGCGGAGGTCAGGCCCGGCTTCAGCGCGTCGAGCTGGGCGAGATGCTCCACCACCACGCGCTGGTTCGCGTGGAAATCGGTGCCGATCAGCTGCCACAGCGACGCAGAGTCGTCGTCCACCACCGCCGCCGCTCGTATGACGCGCAGCGTTGGTCCGATGCGCTGCTTCACGGCGACCGACGCACTTGCGAGCAACTTGATCACCCGCCGAGGGTCGCGCTCTTCGAGCATTGCCACGTACCAAGGCCGGTCGGCCACGGGTGCCTCGTCGAGGTCACCCTTGAGTGCGAAGTCCCACACTGCACGCAGCACGCTGCCTTTGGTGCCGAACGCGTCGTACACGGTCTTGGCCGACACCCCCGCGTCGGCTGCGACCGCCTCGACGGTGGTGATGACGTAGCCGTCGCGTTGGAAGAGCGTCGCGGCGACCTCGACCACGCCGCGCCGCGTGGCCGCAGCCTGCGCCTGGCGCCGGGCGGAGTTGTACGCGCGCCTGGGCTTGACTTCGTCGGGAATTTCGCTACGGTAGCACTAAATTCAATTATGTCACACTAAAGCGAAAGAGGCACGATGACTACCGACCAACGCAAGTTCGTACACGCCCTTTGGGGTTCGGTGGCCGACAGCTGGATCGAGCGCGCCGACTTTCTCGATCAGCGGGCGACCGCGGTCACCGAAGCGATCCTTGCGGCTGTGCGCATAGCGCCTACTGACGACGTGCTTGCGCTCGCCGACGGCCCTGGTGGCATGGCGTTGGCGGCTGCACCGTTCGCGTCCACGGTTGTCTCCTCCGATGTGGTGCCGGAGATGGTCGAGGCAGCGGCCAAGCGGGCGCGTGATTGCGGCCTCACGAACGTGACGGCGCGCGTCGTAGACATCGAGCAGATCGACGACGCCGACGAGTCACTCGACGTCGTGGTGTCGCGCGAGGGCCTGATGTTCGCAGTCGACACCGCCCAAGCGTTTGGCGAAATCGCGCGGGTGCTGCGCCCCGGGGGACGGGTCGGGGCCGCCGTGTGGGGCCCGCCAGATGCCAACCCTTGGTTGTCAGTCGTAATGGACTCGGTGTCGGAGGTCGTAGGCCACGAAGTACCGCCGCCGGGGATGCCCGGCCCGTTTGCCCTCTCCGACGAGGCGCGGCTGACCGCCTTCCTGGTCGGCTCCGGATTCAGCGACGCCCGCGTCCAGCCGGTTTCGGTTCCGTTCCGTGCGGCATCGTTCGAGATGTGGTGGTCGCACACCCGGGCGCTGGCCGGGCCGATCGCCACCGTTGTTGCGGGCCTCGACGACGCCGCTTCTGCGGCGCTCGACGAACTGCTGCACGCATGCGCCGCTCCGTACGCGACCGCAGACGGCTTTGCGTTTCCGGGCCTGTCGTTGGTGGCGTCGGGGTCCAAGCCCTAGAAGGCGCGATCGGCGGGGAGGCCGAGCGCAACCTGACCGGCGTGGAGGAGTGCGGCCTCGAGCGGGATGGGGTGAAACTTGACGGCGCGAATGTCGCGGTAGGCGCGCTCGATTGCGTGGCCCTTGAAGTACCCGGCGCCACCGACGACGTCCATCGCGAGGTCGCATACTTCGATGCCGGCCAGGGCAACCTCGCGCTTGGCGGCCATCATCGCGGCGACGTTGTCCATCGACGGATCGGGGTTGTCCCCGGCCTGTGCGATCGCGCCGTCGAGCGCCCAGCTCGCGACGCGCAGCCGAGAGCTCATGAGGCCGATCTGGCGTTGCACCGTCGGGTTGTCCTTCTTGCTCGCAGCAGCAGCGACCGCATGCGCGTATGCGCCCTCGGCCACGCCGAGGTACGTGCCGGTGATGATCGCGATTGCGATTGTGCCGATGGTCTGCAGCGGCGGGTCCATCACGCCATGGGGTCGCACGCCACTCACGGCGGCGTCGGGCAGGAACACGTTTTCGAGCACGATGTCGTTGCTGCCCGTGCCCCGCATGCCGAGCGAGTCCCAGTTGTCGCTGACGGTCACACCCTCAGCTGCGAGGGGTACCGCCGCCATGAGGATCCGGAGCCCTTCTTCCGGGTCCTCGTACGGAAACATCGTGGACATGACGGTGCCTACAGGCGACTGGCTCGCGAAGATTTTGGTGGCATTGACGCGATAACCGCCCTCGACCTTTTCGGTGGTGCCGCGTGGGGCCGTCCAGTCGGCGCCTCCGGTGGAGACGAGGACGATCTTGTTCTCAAGCACGTTCTTCAGTAGTGCTTCGGCGCCGGGGATGCCGCGGCCGTAGCGCCACGCCGCGAACGAGACGATGTGTTGGTGCATCGTCGTGCACAGCGCAGTCGACGCGCAGTACTTGGCGAGCTCGCGCTGCACCATGGCGACCTGGCGATAAGTAGCGCCGCGTCCGCCAAGCTCGCTCGGCACGCCGATTGCAAGCAGCCCGGCCTCGCGCAATGCGTCGTGCGATTCGGCAACGAAGGTGCCGTCGCGATCGTGGCGCTCGGCGTTCTCAGCGAGCAGCGGTCCAAACGACGCTGCCCACTCGACGAGTTCGTGCTCGGTCTTTGCCGCGTCAGTCATGTCACCCATGTCTCGCCCTTTCGTTCGGTTGTCACACCGATGCGCCTTATCGTCGCAGGATGAAAGCCGCCGTGCGCTGGATGTTTGAAGACCGCAATACCGGACGACTGGTTTTTGCCCAGTGGCCCAACCCCCCGCTGTGGGTCTTTCTCGTTGCCTCCGTCGTCCGGCGAGTGGCCGACGAACGGATAAGCAACGGCGCGGGATTCTTCGCCACAGTCGCGCTCGCTACCTGGGCGCTGCTCGAGTTGCTGAAGGGTGTGAACCCGTTTCGGCGGATCCTTGGCGCGGTGGTGTTGGCCGGTCTGTTGGCTCGGCTGCTCTGAGCGGCGTATTCTGCTTCTAACACTCGTGTCACAAATCGCAGGGGGAACCCGCAATGCCGTCTCGTAAGCTCGACTTTCCGGTCTTTGATGTTGACAACCACATGTACGAAGACCGCGACGCGCTGACGAAGTTTCTGCCGGCGGAGTACGACGGCCTGATCAAGTATGTCGAGGACAAAGGCCGCACCAAGATTGCTGTGCGCAACCAGATCTCGGAGTACATCCCGAACCCCACCTTCGATCGCATCGCGCGTCCCGGGGCGCAGGAGGAGTACTTCCGCATCGGCAACCCCGAAGGCAAGACCCGCCGCGAGATCATGGGCAAGGCGATGGACTGCATCCCGGCCTTCCGTGAGCCCGGTGCGCGCCTCGAGTTGATGGACGAGATCGGCCTCGACCGGGCGATCATGTGGCCCACGCTTGCTTCGCTCGTCGAGGAGCGCCTGAGCGACGATCCCGACGCGATCCACGCCGTCGTCCACGCACTGAATCAGTGGATGCTCGAGCAGTGGACGTTCAACTTCGAGAACCGGATCTTCCCGACGCCGGTCATCACGCTTCCGCTCGTCGACAAGGCGCTCGCCGAGCTCGATTTCGTGCTCGAGAACGGCGCCAAGATTGTTCTGATCCGCCCGGCGCCCGTGCCCGGACTGCGCGGCCCGCGTTCGTTCGCACTTGCCGAGTTCGATCCGTTCTGGAAGCGCGTGGAGGAGGCGGGCATCGTCGTTGGCATGCACGCGTCCGACAGCGGCTACCAGAAGTACATCAACGAGTGGGAGGGCATCCGCAACGAGATGACTCCCTTCGCCGGTGGTGGCGCGTTCTCGGCCATCAACGGCGCGCACCACCGCGCCATCGTGGACGCGATGTCGAGCGTCGTCGGCCACGGCTTGGCCACGCGTTTTCCCAAGCTCAAGATCGCGCCGGTAGAGAACGGCTCGTCGTGGGTGCGTCCGCTGCTCGAAGACATGGAGGCCGCGTTCGCCATGAACCCGCACCTCTTCGACGAGCACCCAGTCGAGGTGTTTAAGCGCAACGTGTTCGTGCACCCGTTCCACGAGGACGACCCGCAGGGCCTCGTAAAGCTGATGGGTGTCGACAACGTGCTGTTCGGTTCCGACTTCCCGCACCCAGAGGGTCTCGCTGATCCCCTGTCGTTCGTTGACGTGATCCCGGACCTCTCCACCGAGGACCAGGCCAAGATCATGGGCGGCAACCTTGCCCGCCTCATGAACGTCGCCTAGCGAGAACGCTCCTGGCGGAACTCGCCTTCGTGTGCCTCGAGGCGAAGGCCGGGGACGTCGGCAAACCGCTCGGGTTCGTGGGTTACCGTGATCACGGTCGCGCCTCCCGCGTGAATCTCCTTGAGTAACTCGATGAGTGTGCTGGCACCGTTGACGTCGAGCCCTCGAGTCGGTTCGTCAAGAAGCAACACCGACGCCGGGCGCGCAAGCGTGAGGGCGAGCGCCGCCTTCTGTTTCATGCCCCGGCTAAAGGTGTCGGGAAGTTCGTCCGCGCGCGACGCAAGTCCGAACGCCTCGATTATCGACACCGCACGATCGACGACGTCCGTGTCTTGGTAAATGCCTGCGACGTAGTCGATGTGTTCAGCAACGGTTAGGTCGCTGTAGAAGGCTGGGGAGTCGGAGAAGTACGCGACTTCAGCGCGCGCGAGCGGAGTCCCAGCGGCGGCGCCGCCCACCGTGACGGTGCCGTCGGTTGGCTCAACGAGTCCCGCGAGCGCGCCGAGAAGCGTCGTTTTTCCTGAGCCATTCGGACCCACGACGACGCACCACGTCGCCTCCTCGAGGTGAACCGTGACGTTGTCGACCGCGATGCGGTCCCCGTATTTCTTCGTGAACTCGTTGACATCGACAACCGTCATCGGTGGGCGCTCCTCGTGACCCACAGCAGCGTCATGACGAAGACAGCGGCCGCTGTGGTGGCGACGCCTATCGCGTTGAAGTGGGCACGTACGCCGAGCAGGGCGACGTTCGCCACGACCGCAGGCCAGAGGACCTTCACGAACACCGCGATACCGCCGGTGCCGTACACATCCATCAGCATCATTTCGGGGGTCACCAACTGTTTCCATTGTCGACGGTACGTAACGACTGACGCGCACGATGCGGCACTGGCCGATGCCACCGCTAGTCCGAGGCGGGACGCGATCGTCAGGTGGATCCAGGGCGCCGCGACAAACGTGGTGATCAGCGGAACGGCGACGACAACAAAGCTAAGCAAGACGTGACGAATCTCTATCGACCGCGGCGATGGGTAGAGCGTGAGCAGGTCGGCCCGATCGTTTTCCTGTGCGAATGCTTCCGCCGTTGCGAGGCCCGCGATCCACAAGACGCCCGCGGCAAGGGCGGTCGTTCGGAGCGACGCCGAGGGCACCGTCAGCAGTGCGCTGGCAGCCAAGGTCGATGCGGCGATTACCGCCCAGCGCCCGAGACGCCACCGAGCTACGCCGCGCAAGGTTCTGCTCACGAGTGGGTAGCGCACGGCGAGTGGCCGCGACACGTGGAACAACGGACGCCTCCGCCACGCTCGCTCGCCGACCGATCGCTGGAGCAACAGCAGCGAGCGGAGGTCGTTGCCCGCTACTGCGAACACTGCTCGGTCGGCGACGTCGCCACCGCGCGCGATCAACTCCATCGGGAGTCGCTCGGCGCCGCGATTCGCGGTGACGAGTAGCGCTACGCCAATGATGAAGGTGGCCGCCACCGCTCCGAACGCTGCGCCCGTCCGGAGCGTCTCGATCGCGCGGGTGAGCGGCGTCGTGTCGTTGTTGCGCCATGCGTCGTAGCCAGACGCGCCCGCCAACGCTGCGGCCGCAGCGATGACAAATCGGGCGCGGCGCTCTGCGATCAGCAAGTGGGCGCCGAGCCCGACCACGCCCAGTGACGCGCCAAACGCCACGTAACCAGCCTCTCGGGCGACACTGAGACCGCCGAATTGTGTTGGCGCCACAAGCATGAGAGCGATGGTTCCAAGAGCGCCCGCGATCGCTACCGACGTCGCGCTGAACGCGGTGGGACGTGCGAGGGAAATTGATCGTGGGGTTGGGCTCATCACAACGAGTTGCGTCTCGGCTGGTGTCGGGCGCAGAGCGACCGCGCGGTAGCCACTTATCGCGAATAGGAGGAGGGCGGTCCCAATGCCACACGCTGCGATCGCCGACGCACGTTCGCTGACGGCGACGACGCGAGCTTGCGACCCGTTGATATCGCCGAGCAGAGCAAATCCGATGATCGCGACGTAGGCGGCGCTGTACACGCGGAAGACGTAGCCACCTATGCCGGTGAGTGGACCCCGAGCCCCCATCACGATTGAGGTTAGGCCCGGTAGCGTCTCGGCTCATGTTCGTAGGGGATTACGCCAAGACCCGTCCTGATCATCCGGCCATCGTCATGGCCGAGAGCGGCCAGGTCGTTACCTACAAGGAGCTGGACGAGCGGTCGATGCGTCTCGCGCAGTTGTGGCATGCGCGCGGTCTGCGTCGCGGGGACCACGTTGCGATCCTGCTGCAAAACCAGGCCGAATACTTCGACGCCGTCTGGGCCGCGCTGCGAAGCGGGCTCTATTACACGCCTGTCAACTGGCACCTCACCGCGCCCGAAGCCAACTACATCGTGAGCGACTGCGGGGCACGCAGCGTTGTCACGTCGTACTCCCTGCGTGGGGTGGCGTCGGAGATCGACGTGGAGATTCCCCTGATGATCGGTGGCGTGGCCGACGGATGGGAGGCGTACGAGGACGCCGTCGCTGCGTACCCGGCCACTGCTCTGGCCGACGAACACGAAGGCGCGGGCATGTTTTATTCGTCGGGCACCACCGGAGTGCCCAAGGGGATCCTGTTCCCGCTGCGCGACGCGAAGATCAGCGACGAGTCACCGCTCATGGCCTACAAGTCGCCGATCCAGTCCGACGAGGACACGATCTACCTCTCGCCCGCCCCGCTGTACCACACGGCTCCGGTCGTGTTTTGCTCGAGCGCGCACCGCGTTGGCGCGACAACCGTCGTGATGGAGAAGTGGAACGCGGAGGACGCCCTGCGCTTCATCGAGCAGTACCGCATCAACCGCGCACAGTTCGTCCCCACGATGTTCGTTCGCATTCTGAAGCTGCCGACCGACGTGCGCCTCAAGTACGACGTGTCGTCCCTCGAGGTCGTGTTCCACGCGGCGGCGCCGTGCCCGGTGGACATCAAGCACCAGATGATCGACTGGCTCGGCCCAATCATCTGGGAGTACTACGCCGGGAGCGAAAACGTCGGCTCGACTCTCATCGGCCCCGACGAGTGGCTCGCGCACCCCGGCTCGGTGGGCATGCCGCGCATGTGCACCGTGCACATCTGCGACGACGACCACAACGAACTACCGATCGGCGAGGTCGGCCGCATCTGGTTCGACACACCGAACGCGAGCTTTGAGTACCACGGCGATCCCGAGAAGACGAAGAACGCGCGCTCGCCCGAGGGTTGGTACAACCTCGGCGACGTGGGCTACGTCGATAACGACGGCTACCTCTACCTGACCGACCGCGTCTCGTTCACCATCGTGAGCGGCGGAGTGAACATCTACCCGCAGGAAGCGGAAAACGCGCTCGTGATGCACCCCGCGGTCGCCGACGCGGCGGTGTTCGGCGTCCCTAACGAGGACCTCGGTGAAGAAGTGAAGGGCGTCGTGCAGTTGCTCGACGGCTCGCTCGGCTCCCCGCCGCTTGAGGCTGAGCTGCTGGAGTTCTGCCGCTCCCGACTCGCCGGCTTCAAGTGCCCGCGCTCGATCGACTTCATCGAGGAACTCCCGCGCCAAGAGACGGGCAAGCTCTACAAGCGTGTCCTACGCGACTCCTACTGGGGCGACAAGAACTCGCGGATCATCTAGCCCGCTCGGCCGCGGTGGCGGCCCGAACTCGTGTGCAAATCCCAGGACAGTCCTGGGCGATGCACAAAAAGTCGGAGGGGGGTCCGGCGATCTAACGTTCGTGTCATGCAACGCGAGCCGTCGTTTCCTTCGTTTACGCCTACGTCGGGTGAGCTCATTCGACACGCTGCGGCCAAGTACGGCGACAAGACGTTCGTGGTGCTCGAGGACCGGCGATTGTCGTTCAACGACGTCGAGCAGCAATCACGCGCGCTCGCACGCGGTCTGCTCGCGAGCGGCGCCGGTAAGGGCTCGCGCGTCGCTCTGCTCGCGGCGAACAGCCCCGACTGGGTCGTTGGATGGTTGGCCGTCACCCGCATCGGTGGCGTGTGCGTGTTGCTCAACACCTATTCCAAGGCTCGTGAGTTGGCCTACACGTTGCGCCACTGCGACGCGCAGTACGTCTTGATGGTCGACGGGCACCTCGGCCACGACTACGTGCAACGGATGGAAGACGTCGCGCCCGCGATCGCCGACCAGCAGAACGAGCAGATCTTCATCGAGGAACTGCCGTTCCTGCGCTCGGTGTGGACGTGGGGGAGCCAGCCCGCGCGCGGTTGGAACGCTCCGGTGGCCGAGCTCGCGGCGCGCGCCGAACGCGTGCCGATGCGCGTGTTCGAGGCGGCCGAAGCCGAGGTCACTCCAGCGGACCCGATGGTGGTCATCTACTCGTCGGGCTCGACCGCCGATCCCAAGGGTGCCGTGCACGCGCACGGGCCTGCGGTGCGCCACGCCCACAACCTGTGGCAGATGCGCGACATCACCGTCGACGACGTGCTCTACACGGCCATGCCCCTGTTCTGGGTAGGTGGCCTCAGCTTCACCTTGATCGCCGCAATGCACGCGGGGGCGACCTTGGTGTTTGAGAACCAGTTCGACCCGCCCGCAACGCTCGCGTTGATCGAAAAGGAACGCATCACGGCCGTGCTCGGGTGGCCGCACATGGCCAAGGCGCTCGCCGACCACCCCGACTTTCACGTGCGCGACCTGTCGTCGATCCGCACCGCGTCGGCCGCCGGCGCGTACCTGTTGCCGCCCCATCTCCAGGCCGACGCGATGGCGCCGCGGGCCAACTCACTCGGCATGACCGAGACGCTTGGCCCGCACACGTTTGACCACCGCGACAACGTGTTGGGCGACGACCAGGTCGGCTCGTTCGGCCCGTCGGTTCCCGGGGTCGAGCACAAGATCGTCGACCCGCTCACCGGCGAGGACTGCGCCGTGGGCGAGAGCGGCGAGCTGTGGATCCGCGGCTACTCACTGATGCAGGGGCTGCACAAGCGTGAGCGGGCGGACGTGTTCACGCCCGACGGCTGGTACCGCACCGGCGACGGCGGCCACTTCAAGGACGACGGCCACTTCTATTACACCGGCCGGCTCGGCGATCTCATCAAGTCCAACGGCATGAACATCACGCCGCGCGACGTGGAGCTCGCGCTCGAACTGCACGACGACGTCGTGCTCGCGTTCGTGTGCGGTGTCGCGACCGACAACCTGATGGAGAAGGTCACCGCTGCGGTCGCGTTACGGCCCGGGGCGTCGGTCAGCGAAGCCGATCTGAAGGCGTTCGTGAAGAACGAGATCGCGTCGTACAAGGTGCCCCAGCACATCGCGATCTACGTGTCGCAGACCGACCTGCCCTGGCTCGATTCCGGCAAGGTCGACCGCCGCGCCCTCACGGCGCAGCTGGTCGACCGTTTCACCGACTAGGACTTAGACGCCTGCCCACTGGGTGATGAAGGAGCGGATGCTGGGGTTGTTGACCTCGCTGTAGGCGCCCGGAAATTGCGGGATCGCGCACAGGAAGCCGTGGCTCACGATGCCGATCTGGATCCGCTGCGTGCCCGACTTCCAGAACAGCGGACCACCGCTGTCGCCCTGGCACGAGTCTTTCAGCAGCGCAGCGGCGCACACGGTGGTGAGCGCGGCGTCGCTACCCGCAGCGCCCTCGCCGCAGTTCGCGTCGCTGACGACCTTGAGCTGTGCTTCCAACAGCGTGGGCCCGGCGAGCAGGCCGAGGGTGACGGGGTTGTTGTCGCCCCACCCCGCGACGGTAACCGCGGTGCCCTCAGCCTCGAGGTTGTCGTTGGCCGCGTTGGCGAGCGTGACCGGCGTGACGGTGGCCGGCACGGCCGAGGCGAGCTTGAGCAGCGCAGCGTCGAAGTAGCCGTTGGCGTAGCTGGGGTGCACCTTTACGAGCGTGACGGGGATCACGGTGCCGCCGCTGGTGTTGTTGTTGCTACCGACGCGCACGGTCAGACCCGACGCGCTGCCACTGGGAACGCAGTGAGCGGCGGTGAGCACCCACTGGCTCGCGATAACTGAGCCGCCGCAGAAGTGCGAGCCTCGGCTTTGGACCGAGGCCATGAACGGATAGGCGCCGTTCGGCGTGGTTGCACCGCCGACGATGGCGCGACTCGCGTTCGGCATCGCAACGGCGGAAGCGGCCGCCACCAGGACAGCCGCAATAGCTAGACGCTTGATTCGCACAGATTCCTCCAACGCTCAGGGTGAATTTGCCCCGCTACGTACCGAAAACGGTGGGTAACCCGATTTCTTACGTCTCCGAGTGTTACCCAGGTCACGGGCCGATGTGACGCGGGTCTCGTGTTTATCCCCGCCACGGGTGTACACCGGTCGTGGTTGCAAGGGGGCAGTGACATGACACATCGGACAATTCGCTTGTTCATCGTGGTAGCGCTCGGGATCGCGCTCGCGGGCACGCCGTTGGCACGCGCGCACGCGTCGGATGGGCAACGGGCCACGACTACGACATCGCGATTCACAACTCCGACCACGGTCGCCAACGCCGTCGCGGGGGTTGTCGCGGCGCCCGGCGTGCGCCCCAAGGTGTACGCCGCGGCTGCATTACGGCGCCTGTTGCTGGACATGTGCGTGCTCAATGTGTCGCGCTGCGCGTCGCTTCGGATCGATCAGATCGTTTTTTAGCGCTCCTGTGTCCTACACTGGAGTTCCTCACGTGCGCTTCTGCTCGTGACGCTGACTGCTCGCAGACCGTTTGCACTGGTTCGGGAGTTGTCCAATATTCCCGAAAGCGAATTTGTCATGCCTAGCTTCACCGACCTCGGTGTCCGTAGCGACATCGTTACCCGTCTTGCCGCGCGCGGCGTTACCGAGCCTTTTCCGATTCAGGCCGTCACGATTGCCGACGGACTCGCCGGCCGCGACGTGTGTGGCCGTGCGCCCACCGGCTCGGGCAAAACCATTGCCTTCGGTATCCCGCTGGTAACCAACATTCACAAGGCGGCGCCCCGCTCGCCCCGCGGCCTCGTGCTGGTCCCGACCCGCGAGCTGTGCAGCCAGGTCGCTACCGAACTCGAGTCGATCGGTGGTCAGCGCATTCGCGTCGCCACCGTCTACGGCGGTGTCTCCTACGGCAACCAGCTGCGCGCGCTTCGTCGCGGCGCCGACATTGTTGTTGCGTGCCCCGGCCGCCTGAAGGACCTCGTGCAGCGCAACGAGCTTCGCCTCAACGAGGTCGAGTTCGTTGTGCTCGACGAAGCCGACCGTATGGCCGACATGGGCTTCCTGCCCGAGGTGCGTCGCATCCTCGATCAGGTCAACCCCAAGCGTCAGACGTTGCTGTTCTCGGCCACGCTTGACGGCGACGTCAGCAGCCTCATCGCGACCTACCAGAACAACCCCGTTACGCATGAGGTCGAACTCGACGACGACGCTCCCGTGAACGAGCACCGTTTCGTCGTTACCAATCGCGCCGACCGCGTGAAGATGGCGGCCGAGCTTGTTGGCAAGGAATCCCCGGCGATCGTGTTCTGCCGCACCAAGCACGGCGCCGATCGTTTGGCGACGCAGCTCGAAGGCTTCGGCGTGAAGTCCGCCGCGATCCACGGTGACCGTTCGCAGGCCCAGCGCGAGCGTGCGCTTCGTGCCTTCACTACCGGCAAGGTCGACTGCCTCGTTGCTACCGACATTGCGGCCCGCGGTATTCACGTCGACAACGTTGCGTGCGTGGTGCACTTCGATCCCGCCGGTGACGACAAGGACTACATCCACCGCAGCGGTCGTACCGGCCGCGCCGGTGCCGCTGGCATCGTGTATTCGCTGATCCTTCCGGAGCAGTCGCGTGCGTCGGTGCAGATGCAGCGTCGTCTTGGCTTTGACGTCTCCGAGCCCCAGCGGGGCGAGCGCGGCGAGCGGAGCCAGGGTGCGCGCACGCAGGGCTCGCGTACGCAGGGCGCCCGCACACAAGGCACCCGCTCACAGGGCGGCAGTGCCCAGGGTGGATCCCAGGGTGGCGAGCGCACCAGCGAAGGTGGCGAGCGCACCGAGCGCAGCAACGTCGGTCGTCCGGCGCGGCGCAGTGGTCCCCGCGTCGGCGGTCGTCAGGCCCACGGCAAGTCCAACAACGAGTGGACGCCGCGCAAGCCCAAGCCGAAGGCA
>JBKJQZ010000032.1:0-6375 GCA_046594835.1 Acidimicrobiales bacterium
GACCTGCTCACGATCAGCGAAGTCGCTCGGCGTTCGGGTGTGGCCGCGACCACGTTGCGCTTCTACGAAGACGTTGGCCTCATCACGTCGCAGCGCACCGCAGGCAACCAGCGTCGCTATGCCCGCGATGTCTTGCGCCGCGTTTCGTTTATCCGCGCTGCGCAGGAGGTTGGCCTGCACCTACGAGAGATCAACGAGAGCCTCACCACATTGCCCGCCGAACGCGCTCCGACCAAGGACGAATGGGACGCGTTCGCCAAGCGTTGGCGGCCGCGACTCGACCATCAAATCGCGACGCTGGTCGGCATCCGCGATCGACTGGCGGGGTGCATCGGCTGCGGGTGTCAAAGCCTCGATGACTGCCAGGTCTTCAACCCCAACGACGAAGCGGCGGCGAACGGACCCGGGGCGCACTTCCTCGTCAAGGACTGACCGGAAGGATCACGCAAGGCGCACGGTCAGGTTTTTGGCGAAGTCACCTTTGTTCTTGACGACTATGTCAGTGAGGCCCTGCCAGCGCGCAACCTCGCGCAGCTCGTGGGCGAGCGCGCCCGCGACCTCGTCGGAGTCAGTGCCGAACTCGGCGTAGCTCGCCTGCACCAGCAACGCTTTCGCCTTGCGGTCGGCCTTGAGGTCAACCCGCGCGACGAACTGATCGCCGAGCAGGAACGGCAATACGTAGTAGCCGTACTGACGCTTGGGCTCGGGCACGAAGATCTCGAGCACGTAGTCGAACCCGAACAGATCGTTGATCCGGTCGCGCCGCCACATCAATGGATCGAACGGGTTGACGAGCGCGGCCGCGTTGATCGCCTTCGGCTTGACCGCATCGCGATGCAAGTAGAACGGGCCCTTCAGACCCTCCACGTCGACGACGCGCAGTTCGCCCTCGGCGACGAGATCCTTGATCGCGGCGCGCGCGGCGGGTGCCTGCATCCACACGTAGAACGTCAGATCCTTCTGCCGGGCAACGCCAAGGCCGCGCGCCGCGATGCGGATGCAGTTGCGGATCGCCTCGTCAGAGTCCATGGCGTCGCGCGCCACCACAACGTCGTCGGGTATGGCTTCGAACAACGACATGTAGGTGCGCTCGAAGTTGGGTTTGCGGCTCGTGGTGATGGTGCCCTGCCGAACAAGCAGTTCGAGCCGCGACTTGGTGGCGGTCCAGTCCCACCACGGCTCCTTCGGCTTGGTGCGCTCCTCGAGTTCGGCCGCGCTCACCTCGCCTCGCAGGTCGACCTCGCGCTGCAGCGCGGCGAGCGACGCCTGCATGTCGGGCGTGTCCGCCTCGTAGGCGCGGTGCGGTTTCTGTCGCATCCGCCACGCGAAGTTCGGCCACGAGTCGTACCGCATCAGCGACGTGCCGTGCATCCAGTACTCGACCAGTCCGCCGCCGGGCGCCCACAACTCGTGCAACAGCTTCTCGTCGAAGGGACCGACGCGACTGAACAACGTGAACAGATGCGCCCGCGCCAGCACGTTGACGGCGTCGACCTGCACGCCACCGACCGTGTCCACCACGTCGAGCAGGTGCTTGGTAGTGGCCTTCTTGGGGCGCGCCTTGCCGAAGCCTTGCGCGCCGAGCGCGATGCGGCGCGCGTCAGCGCGCGAGAGCGCGTCCGGAACCATTGATCTGTCCTTTGTTGCCCAGGTCGGCGCGATCGGCCGCGTCGCGGCCGGCGTAGTAGCCACCGGCGTGACTCATCGACGCACGCTTGGACTGCACGTGCGGGAACGTGTCGGCGGCGAGTTGTGCAATCGCGTCGCGCTTGGCGTCGAGCAGCGGCACCAATCCCGCCCCGCGCTCGCTCACAACTGCGGCCTCGGTCCGTGCGCGTGCTTCATGCAGCCGCTGACCAACCCGGTGCGCGAAGGCGACGAGGAAAGCGTGCCGGAACGCCTTGACGCGAGAGCCCACGTCTTCGCGCGGCACCCGGAACATCGACCGCGTGGCCTGCACCACCAGCGACGCGAACAACAGCTCCACCGCATCGAGATCCGTTGCGTAGCCGAACATCGTCATGCGGTAGTTCGCGTCGCCAACCACCTGCACGTCGTTGGCGCGGCCGACTGCGCTGATGAGCGTGAACTTGGCGCTGGCGTAGGGCGCTTCCATTTGCACGATTCGCATGCCGGGACGATCGGTCGTGCTGCGCTGCCGCGCCAGAACCTCGTCGATCGAGTGGCGCGCCATCAGTTCTTGCGCCTTGGAAAACAGAGCCTCCGCTTCCTCGGGGAACTCGGTGGACTCGGCCTTGGCGAGCAGCGCTTGTACGCGGCTCACGATCTTGGAGTTGCTTGGCGTAGTCACCCCGTCGACCCTACCCAGAGGGTGTAACGCGCTCTAGCGGAACTGGGCGAAGGCAGCGCGCAGCTCGTTGACGAAGATCCCCGGCTGCTCGAAAGCGGCGAAGTGGCCGCCCTTGTCGAGCTCGTTCCAGTAGGCGATGTCGTAGTGCGGCTCGGCAAAACGGCGCGACGGGCGAAAGATCTCCTTCGGGAACGACGACACGCACGTCGGTACAAGGACCTTGTCGAACTCGCGATTGTTGAAGCTCTCCCAGTACAGACGCCCCGACGACGCACCGTTGCCGGGCAGCCAGTAGAGCATCACGTTGTCGAGCATCTCGTCACGCGACAACACGTTCTCGGGGTGCCCGTCGCAGTCGGCCCACTGCCAGAACTTCTCGATGATCCACGCCATCTGGCCGACGGGCGAGTCGGTCAGTGCGTAGCCCAACGTTTGCGGTCGGGTCGCCTGCTGGGTCGAGTAGCCCGTGCCCCACTTCTGGTGGTTCCCGTAGTCGCTGAGCGCGGCGGTCTCGGCCGGGGTGAGGTCGGCGAGCATCTCTTTCGAAGGCGGGGCGATGATCATGTTGAGGTGGATCGCGGCGCAGTGATCGGGGTCCTGCGCGCCGATGCCGGTGGTGACCATCGCGCCCCAGTCGCCGCCCTGTGCGACGTAGCGGTCGTAGCCAAGGCGCGCCATGAGCGCAGCCCACTGCGTCGCAATCTTCTTGGTGCCCCAACCCGTCGTGGCCGGCTTGGCCGACCAGCCATAGCCCGGCAGCGACGGGCACACCACGTGGAACGCGTCGGTGGGATCGGGTGGGTTGATGAGCGGCTCGATGACCTTCATGAACTCGACGACCGAGCCCGGCCAGCCGTGCGTCATGAGCAGCGGCAGCGCGTTGTCGTGAGGCGAGCGGGCGTGGATGAAGTGAATGTCGAGGCCGTCGAGTTCGGTGGTGAACTGCGGGAAGCGGTTGAGCCGCGCTTCGCGCTCGCGCCAGTCGTACGTGTTGGCCCAGTAGTCGGCGAGCTCGGCGACGTACGCGAGCGGGATGCCCTGCCCCCAGTCGGCGACGGTTTCCTTCTCGGGGAATCGCGCCCGGCGTAGTCGCACTTGGAGGTCGGCGATCTCCTCGTCGCTAATCGCGATCTCGAACGGCGTGACCATCTGTCAGCTCTCGGCCCGGTGCACCATGAACGTGCCAGTGGACCGACAGATCGTCTCGCCCGCCTCGTTCTTGACTTCGGCGGAGGAGAAGGCGATGACCTTGGTCATGCGGTCGAGCTTGCCGCGCACGGTGAGGTTCTCACCGAGCACCGCGCCCTTCATGCAGTCGGTCTTCATTTCGAGCGTGGCCTTGGTGCGGTCCTTGCCGTCGAGCGACGCGTTGATCGCGAAGTTCATCGCGGCGTCGAGCATCACGGCGTAGACGCCGGCCTGCACGCCGTCGTGGGGGTTGCACGCCATCTTGGTGGGGACCCACTTGCCTTCGCACCAGCCCTCGCCATAGGTGTCGATGCTGCCGCCGATCGCTTCGATAACCAGCATCCCGCCGTCGCCCAACCACCGGTCCATGTTCTTACCCATAGGCGGTGAGCCTCGCGCACGTGCACCACCTGGTGCGCTTTGACACGTGATCCGTCGCCATTCACGTGCGCAAGTGCGCCATTCGGTGCACGGCGCACTCGCTACGGAGCTAGCGCCAGCAGCCCTGGAGGAACACTTCGAGGCGTTGGGGGTCGGGGGCGACGTGGAGGTCGCCGTCGTCGTCTCGCTGCATCGCGAGGCTCGGGCAGAACTCGTCTCGGTCGCCGCAGAAGAAGTGCGGTGATCCCTTGACGCCGCGCCGCTGGCCGTCGTGCCAGTCGTCGAGCACGGCCTGACGATCCGCGTCGGTGATCGTCACGCCGAACTCGTCGGCGAGCCCCGCTACCACCGCGTCGTCGCCAACGTCGCGTCCTTGTTCCCACAGCGATTCCCTGATGCGGAAACTGGCCGCTTCGCCTCCGCCTTCAGAAACGCGCTCAGCCGCTGCGACGAACGCGAGCCCAGAAAGCGTCGTGGTCGGGAAGTTGTCGGGGTCGTAGCCGCGGAAAAGGGCGAGCCCGAGTTGCTCTCGCAGGTCCTGCACGTGGTGGGTCGTCTTCTCGACGTCCATCGGCGCGCCGTTGACCAACTCGAGGGGCCACGCCCGCACGCGGATCGCCGTTGTAGGCGAGCTGAGGTCGCGCCGGGTACGGACTACGCGGAGCCCGACGTAAGCAAACGGGCACCAGATGTCGGCGAAGACTTCGATCATGTTCTGCGCACCTCGTCGGGGGTCGTGTCCGAGCGTAAGTCGTAACGTGCGGGATGCGCGCGCTTCTTGCCTCGTTACTAGCCGCGTCCGCGCTGGTCGTCGTGGGAGCCGGCCCCGCACAGGCCGCGGCGACCGCCAGCTCGTGGCAGGTCACGCCGGCCCCGTTCCACATCACGTTCACTAACGCGGCGGGCGCGCCGCTCACTTCTGAAGTCGAAGGCAGCGCGGGGCCGGGTGCCCGTCTGTCGTACGAGCTGACGGGCGGCGCACGCCACACCGTCACCAACCTCGTCAGTTCCCAGGCGAGCCCCGACGCGACCGTCTACCGCGTCGCCACCGACGAGCCCGGCCGAACCGCGACGGTGACGCTGTCGCACGTGGCCGACGGCGTCCGCGTGGCGTGGCGGCTGCAGCCCGCGACGGGCGTCGCCCGCGTGTACGAAACCTTCGCGGCCGACACCACCGACCACTTCCTCGGCTCCGGCATTCGCGCCCGCTACGTCGACCTCGCCCGGCAGGTCGTGCCGCTGAAGGTCCACTTCACGCCGTCGTTCTTTTTGGGCCAGTGCAACCAGACCTCGACGCCCGCGCCCTTCTTCGCCAGCAACCGCGGGTGGGGCGTGCACCTGCGGCACACCGACATCGGCCGGCTCGCGTTCCCGGGCGCGATCGACGCGCCCGATCCCCCGCAGTGCTTCACCACCAGCGCGGCGTGTCCGGTTCGGTCGGCGGCCTCCGATCGCGTGCAGGCCTGCGTGTCGGCCAACCGACTCGACTACGACCTCCTCGTCGGCACGCCGCTGGCAATCGCGGCTGCCTATACCCGGGCGGTCGGCGCTCCCGACGTGCCCCCGCTCGCGCAGTACGGACTCACGAAGTGGCGCGAGTCGGTGGCCGGGTCGGCGCAGATCTTCGACGACATTGACCAGCTCCAGTCGCGCGGCATTCCGGTGACGTCGGTGCTGCTCGACAACCCGTGGGAGACCGACGGCGCCGCGGGCAGCTTCACCGGATCGGCGTGCGTTGGTGCGCTGCGGTTTGACCGCGACCAGTTCCCCGACCCCGCCGCCATGATCGCTGCGGTCCACAAACGCGGTGTGCGGTTCGTGTTGTGGGTCGCGCCGTTCTTTTTGCGCGGCGACTGCCCCGACCCCGGTTACCCGGCCGGTTCGGTGGTGGACGGCGAATCGCAGGCCGATGCAGTTCCCCCGCCCTTCGGCACGTTCCTCGGATCGCCGCCGAACGACCTCGACCTCACCAACGCGGCGACGCGCGCCGCGTACGTCGCGCGCTTGACGGATGTGTTCGCGCTCGGCGTCGACGGTGTGAAGGGCGACCGCGGCGACGAGACCGACTTCGAGTCGTCAACTTTCGCGGGTGGACCGGGCACCGCGTTGCACAACCAGGTGCCGGTCTTGTACCAACAAGCCGTGCGCGACGCGTTGCGCGCGGCCCGGGTTCGTCGCGGCGAGCCCGTCGAGGACAACACGATGATGTATCGCGCCGGCGGACCGGGTTCGACGCGTGCCACCACCGGCATGTGGGGCGGCGACCAGGAGATGACCCTCGACGGGCTACGCCTCGCCGTGCGGATGGGCCAGACCGCGGGCGCGTCGGGCTTCGCGGTGTGGGGCTCCGACATCGGTGGCTACAGCGGCCCCGCGGCCGACCTCGTGCTCGGGCAAACGCCGCTGCCCGCGGGGGAAGACCTGCTGCCCACCGAGGCCGTGTTGTTGCGCTGGACCCAGTTCTCGGCCTTCACGCCGGTAATGGAACTCGGCGG
>JBKJQZ010000332.1:0-12573 GCA_046594835.1 Acidimicrobiales bacterium
GTTCAACAACAACAACTTCGTGCTCGGCCACGCCAGCATGATGGTGAACGAGGGCCTGCCGATGTACATCGTGTCGAGAATGGAGCAGTCCTTCGACCTCGCCTCGTCCACGATCGGCGTGCTCGGCATGTCGTTCAAGAGCGGCAGCGACGACGTGCGCGACAGCCTGTCCTACAAGCTGCGCCGCATCCTTCGCTTCAAGGCCAAGCAGGTGCTGAGCACAGATCCCTACGTCAGTTCCGACGCGTCCCTCGTGCCGCTCGACCAGGTGCTCGCCGAAGCCGACATCCTCGTGATCGCCGCGCCGCACCCCGAGTACCGCGAACTAGCCACCACGACGCCGATCGTGGACGTGTGGAACTCCACCGGCAACGGCACGCGCATATGACCAGCGGTCAACCGCGCGTCTCGGTTGTCGTAACCGCGTACAACGAGGGCGAAGCGATCGTGCCGTGCCTCGATCGCATCTTCGAATCCGTCACGCTGCCCTGCGAAGTGCTCGTTGTCTACGACACGCCCGAGGACACGACCGCCCAGTGGGTCGAGAAGTACGCCCAGAGCGAGCCCCGGCTCGTGCCAACACTGAATACCTACGGACGCGGGCCGGCGCGGGCGATCCGATTCGGCATCGACGCGGCGCGGGCTGAGGTGGTGGTGGTGACCATGGCCGATGGTTGCGACGATCCCCAGCAGATCGACCAGCTGACCCGGCTCGTCGAGCGCGGCGTGGTTGTGGCTGCGGCCTCGCGGTACATGCGCGGCGGTCAACAGGTCGGCGGGGCCGCGTTCAAGACAGCGCTGTCGCGCTTGGCCGGGCGCTCCCTGCACGCGCTTGCGCGGGTCGGCACCAACGACGCAACCAATTCGTTCAAGGCCTACAAGCGCAGCTTCGTGCAAGAGGTCGGCATCGACAGCGACGACGGGTTTGAGGTCGGCATCGAGCTGGTCGCCAAGGCGCGACGCATGCGATTGCCCGTCGCTGAAATCCCCACGATCTGGCTCGACCGCACCTTCGGCGTGAGCAACTTCAAGCTCGCCAAGTGGTTGCCCAGCTACATCCGCTGGTACCGCTTTGCCTTCGGCCCGCCGCTCACCCCGGAACAACTACGCGCCCGCACGGCGCGAAAGGAAACAACCAGTGACTGAACGCGTCCTCGTTACCGGCTCCGCCGGTTTCATCGGTGGCTACATCGTCGAGGAACTCCTCGGTCGTGGCTACGAGGTGGTCGGCATCGACAACCTCTCCAAGTACGGCAAGGTCATCAAGAGCTACGACAGCGACGCCAACTACACCTTCATCGAGGGCGACTGTCGTGACGTCGACTTGATGACGCGTACCGCGCTCGAGGTCGATCACATCATCGCGGGCGCCGCGTTGATCGGCGGCATCTCGTACTTCCACACCTACGCGTACGACCTGCTCGCGATCAACGAGCGCATCATGGGCTCCACGTGTGACGCGGCGATCGAAGCGCACAAGGCTGGCCGGCTCAAGAAGGTCACGTACATGAGTTCGTCGATGGTCTTCGAGTCGACCGATCACTGGCCGAGCACTGAAGGCGACGAGCGCAAGATCGCGCCGCCGCTGTCGTCCTACGGCTTCCAGAAGCTCGCGGTCGAGTATTTCGCGCGCGCCGCGTGGGATCAGTACAAGCTGCCCTACACAATCGTGCGGCCGTTCAACTGCGTGGGCATCGGTGAGCGCCGTGCCCTGGGCGACGTCGACGTGATGTCGGGCAACGTGAAGCTCGCGATGAGTCACGTGGTGCCCGACCTCGTGCAGAAGGTCGTCAAGGGGCAGGACCCGCTGCACATCCTCGGCGACGGATCCCAGGTGCGGCACTACACCTACGGCGGCGACTTGGCGCGCGGCATCGTCGAAGCCATGGCGCACCCCGACGCGCTGAACAACGACTTCAATCTGTCCACTGCGCAGTCCACCAACGTGCTCGAACTCGCCGAGGTGATCTGGCACAAGGTCCACACCGATGGTCGGCCCTTCTCCTACGTGAGCGACCCCGGCTTCGAGCACGACGTGGCTAAGCGCGTCCCCGCCACGGGCAAGGCCAAGGAGGTCCTTGGTTTCGAAGCGACAACCACGCTCGACGAGATGCTTGACGAGGTCGTGCCCTGGATCGTGCAAGCCGTCAAGGACGGCAATATCTAGGGCTTCGGCTTCACTCGCCCGACCGCGAGGAGCGACTGGCCGAAGGGCGGCCGTCGCTTCGCTTCGAACTTTCGCGCACGGGGTGTGATCACTCGATCCCACAAGCGCACGAGCGCCGAGTCACTCACCGTCATGCGCAGTAGGCGGACGCCCACGAACCACGACGCCAAGCCGGGCATGTTCACGTAGCGAATGTCGACGACCTCGAGGCCGGCGTTTTCGTAGGCGTCGCGCAACGAAGCCTTGGTGTAGCGGCGGAAGTGGCCGACCTGTTTGTCGAAGCGCCCGTACGCGAAGTTGAACGCGGGCACGAACATCACGACCTGGCCGTCGGCCTTTACGAGTTCGCAGGCGCCGCGCAGCGCGGCGACGTCGTCCTCGAGGTGCTCCAGCACGTTGAACGCGACCAGCGCGGAATAGCCCCGTCCTGCGGGTTGCGCGACGTCGATCTCGCGCACCTCGACGCGGGTGTCGTTTGTGAAGCGCTCCTGCAGTCCGGCTAGTCGGGACGCGTCAAGTTCAGACACCGTGATTGCAGGAACGCCGAGGTCGAGCCAACGTTGCGCGTAGTCGCCGTTGCCGCTGCCAAGTTCGATGGGATGATCGCCGAGGTAGGGAAGCGCCAGGTCGGTCAGCCACTCCTGGTAGTTCACGATCGACGTGAGCGACTCCAACACGCGCGACTGCAGCGGCGAATCCCCAGCAACTCCGGTCACGCCGCCAAAGCTAACGACCGCGGGTGGCTCTGACGGAGCCTCCGCGTGTTCACTCCGCAGTGTCATAACGACAATTCGCTGCGACGGGTCAAAGATCTGCCAATCCCGTAGGTCAAACACCTCACTTGGGTACCTAACGTCTCGGGCGAACCGTCCGGACTGAAGGAGATCCAGTGCACCTTTATGCCGTTTACCTCGGTAGTGATCTCGCACCAGGACGAATGGGCGAAGACCATGAGGTCGTGTTCGTCGTTGGCGACTACGACGTGAAGGACGTGCGCCGGCGCGCCAAGCGGAAATAAGCGGGTTCGGGGCGGGCTCACATCGACGCAGCTGTGAGGCTCGATCAGATTGACGGCCACACCGTCGCCGTCATACGGAGTTGCGAAGGCGACGTCGTGCAGCTCGAACGCATTTACTCCAAGTGAGCCGCAAGCCTGTGGCTTCACGGAAGCCTCATCCACAGGGTCCTCACTACGATTGCGGACAGTCACGCGAACCGAATTCCAAGCGGCCAGAACGTTGGGTGCCGGAAGCGCCCGCACCGTACGGTGGTCATGTGGGTTCGAAAGGCATCAAACCGCGAAAGCCACGTCGACGCTTACGGCGACTCAAAGGGATGCGTATCGAGGACCCGACCCCGGGCCACGTTATGTGGCCGGAGAAGGGTTCGGGGT
Organism: Acidimicrobiales bacterium; assembly: GCA_046594835.1. Taxonomy (GTDB): domain Bacteria; phylum Actinomycetota; class Acidimicrobiia; order Acidimicrobiales; family JACCXE01; genus JACCXE01. The sequence goes on from JBKJQZ010000332.1 coordinate 3,561, forward strand.
TCGAAGCCAGCACCTGGTCGCCTGCCGGACGAGCGCAGCTGGGTTGGATCATTGTCGGGAACATTCGACGCGGGGAGCGGGTGCCGCTCTGGCCTGTTGTCGTTGTGCCTCTGGCCGCCGGGGCAATCGTGGGCGTCGGCGCTTTGATCGTGTTCGTCGCGGGGCGCCTGTTCTGAGCGAACGTCGCTACGTAACCACGTGACCGAATGTTTCCGAGCTCGTGCACACTGTTCGGGCAAGCTGGCGCGCATGGGTGGGGAAATAACGCTGGCGCGAATCCGAGGTGTTCTCGTTGGCGGCCTACTGCTTGCCGCCGGGCTGCAATTACTCGGCGCACGTGTGCGCTTTGCGCAAATACTTCCATGGCTGTACTTCGCCACGTTCGGTATAGCGGGGTTGCTGAAGAGGTTGCGCACTCGGCGCTACCTGCAGCTGCTTGGGCCCGCGCCGACGCCGAGAGAAATTTGCGAAGCGCTCACCGCGAGCCATCGCGCCTGTCGCGGTCCGGCCGTGGTCCGAGTCACGCCCGACGGCGTGGAGTTGGCGAGCGGCCGGGGATGGACTGGCGACACGCTGGTCGAGTTGGGCTCGATCACGAAATCCTTGACTGGACTGACGCTCGCATGATTGGTGCTTGACGGTGTCGTCAGTCTCGATGACCCGATCGGTGACTACATCGAAGTCAGTAGCGCGCTTGCCGTGGTCACGATCGGGCGGCTCGCGTCGCACACGTCGGGACTCTCCCGGCTGGGGCGGAGCTGGAAAATACCGGCGTCAATTCTCGCCGGGACCGCCCAGCCGTACCGCGCATGGAGCGGTAGCGGCGTGATCGCAGTCGCGAACCGCTCGCCGATCAAGCAGCGCGGCTTTCTCTATTCGAACCTCGGGTTTGCGTTGCTCGGTGAGGTCCTGGCCTCGGCCGCTGGACGCCCTTACGTGGACGTCTTACACGAACGAGTCTTCGCTCCCATAGGGATGACAGCGTCCGCGGTTATAGGACGAGACTCGACACCAGCACCGGGGCATGATCAGCTCGGGTTTCGTACCCAGGCATGGGTCGGCGCCGACGCTGCGGGAGGCATCGTTGCGGCAGTAGGTGACGTCGCGCAGCTCCTGGGTGCGTTAATCGATCCTGGCTCTCCGATCGCCGAACCCTTTCGCCTCGCCTGCACGCCGCCGAATGAACTGGCTGAAAAGGCGGGCTATGGCCTCGGCTGGGCAATAGCCCCAGATCCCGAGAGTGGAGCGACCATGTTCTGGCATAACGGTGGCACCGCTGGTTATACGACCTTCCTTGGCGTCCGCGAAGACCGAGCTGCGTTCATCGCAGTCGATCGCGGCGACACAACCGTCGATGCTTCGGGCACGAAACTAATTCCTACGTAGCTCGCCACCGATGTGCCCGTGCTTACCGGCGGCGCGCGCGGGGTGTCGCTTGTCGCTACGACCGCGGCACCGACCGGCATGCCGATGGTTCCCGGGCCGGGCCGGGCCCGGCCCGGGCCAACCACGAGGTGGCTGAGGAACGCTCCTAACCTCTGGGCGTGCCACCGGTTTGCTCGGTCGTGATCGCCACTTACAAACAAGGTGAGCTTCTGCGCGACTGCTTGGCGTCCCTGCACGAGGTGCTCGGGCCTCCCGGCGACTTCTACGAAGTAATCCTCGTGGTCAACGGCGCGCAGTTCGAGTGGACCAACTCCCTCGTCGAGGTGCTGCGGGGCGTGCAGGTGATCGACAGCCCGATCAACCTCGGGTTTTCCGGCGGCTACAACCTCGGCGCGTCAAAGGCGCGTGGCGACTACATCGTGTTGCTCAACGACGACACGGTCGTGTTGCCGAACTGGCTCGAGCCGATGATCGCCGACGTGAAACGACTCGAAAACGTCGGCGCGGTGGGCAGCTGCAACCTGTCGTTCGAGGACACGATCGAAGAGGCTGGATCGGTCATCTTTTCGAACGGCACCACGATGGGCGTCGGGCGCGACATGCCGGCCGACGCGCTCGAGTGGGACTTCGTGCGCGACGTCGACTACCTCTCGGCGTCCTCGATGCTTCTGCCGCGCGCCGCGTGGGAGGCCGTGGGCGGGCTGAATATTCGCTTCCACCCGGCGTACCACGAGGACGTCGACCTATGTCTGCGTCTGAAAGAACTTGGTTACCGGATCATCTACGAGCCGCGTTCGAAGGTGCGCCATCACGTGAGCCAGAGCAGCGATCAGTTCTGGAAAGACATGTTGATGCAGCACAACCGCGACTACATGGCGCAGCGTTGGGTCAATGAGTACCGGGAGAACCTGCCCGCGCCCATCAGCTGGGACGAGATGGACTTCCACGTCGAGCGTGCCGCGCAACGCGCGCGGCACGTCGACAAACACGTGCTGCTCATCGACGACCTACTTCCCTCGACCGGCATCGGAGCCGGCTTCTCGCGCACGGTGCTAATGATCGAGGAGCTCGTCGCCGCGAACTACGTGGTGACGATCGCGCCCACCTACATCGCCAACCCGCGGACCTCGGATCAGCTGCGCGAACTCGGCGTGCGCGTTATCACCGAGCTCGAGAAGTATCTGGAGCGTCCCGAGATTGTCTTCGACGCCGTGGTGATCTCGCGCCAGACCAACGCCAAGTACCTCGACGTCGTACGCCACCTGCAGCCCCAGGCCGCGCTGGTGATGGACCACGAGTCGCTGTACCACGTGCGCATCGAGCGGGAAGCGGCGATGGCGACCGATCCCGACGAGATCGCGCGCCTCACGGCGTCGGCCGCAGACGCGAAGGCTCAAGAGAACCGCTCGATGGCCGCAGCAGATCTCAACGTCTGCATCAGCGAAGAAGAAGCCGCCTACGTGCGGAGTGTGACTTCGAGCGCGCCGGCGCTGGTGATTGAGCCGCGCGTCGCGCAGATCGAACCGAGCCCGAACACGCTTGAAGGTCGACGCGACATGGTGTTCGTTGCGGGCTGGATGGCGGGCCCGGCGTCGCCGAACGTCGATGCGTTGCGTTGGTTCGTCGAGGGAGTGCTGCCGCGGGTGCGCCGCGAGGTGCCCTGGGCGCGGGTGCGGGTTACGGGAGCGTCGCCGCCCTACAACGTGCGCGACCTCGTGTCCGACGGCGTGAGCGTCCTCGGTTTCGTCGAAGACCTCCGGCCGCTCTACGCGTCCGCTCGTGCGGTAATCGCTCCAATCCGCTTCGGGGCGGGCGTGAAGCTCAAGACGGTCGAGGCGCTCGAGTACGGCGTTCCGACTGTCGCGACGACGGTGGGCGCCGAGGGCATCGACTTCGGTGCACACGCCGGCGCGCTCGTGGTGGCCGACGATCCGCAGGCCTACGCCGACGCGCTGGTGCGCATCCTCACCGACGGCGACGCATGGCGCGCCCAGCGCGCTGCTATCGATGCGCTGCTCGTCGAGTGGGCGCAGCGCCCCGCTGGATCGTGGAAATCCGTGATCGATACGGCCGTCGCCCGGCGGGGTGAAGGCCTCCAGCGCGAGGCTCGACCGCTATCGTTGCGGGCATAGCCACGCCTTCTAACAACACCCTCGACGCGCCCACGCTGGTCTCCCTCGCAGTAGCGGCGGGCGCCCGCGTGCTGGTTGTCGCGACCGACGGCGACGCCACGGCGTCGCTGCTCAGCGAGCGCAACTGTCAGCTGTTCCGAGCCGCATCGCTCAACGAGGCGCTCGCAGGGCGCGCCACAGACGCACCGTTTGATGCGGTGGTGATCTTCGACGGCTTCGAAGACCTCGCCGATCCGATCGAGGCGTTGCGCGAGCTCGCGAAGCTCCTCGCCGAGAACGGTGCCCTGATCGTGGTGGCGGAGAACGTCGGCCACGCATCGGTGCGCTTGCGTGCGGTGCTCGGCCACGTCGACGCCTCTGGTGCGGTGCCGGCGCGCCGTTACGACCTGTCGGCACTCGAGCGCGTCGTGGCCGAAGCCGGACTGCACGTGACCGAACGCCTGCGCGTGATCGAACCCTTACCGGCTGAAGAGCTCGAACGAGTCGCACCCGGCCTCGCAGCCGTGATGGTGGGCGACGACGCTGCCACGCGTCGGTTCGTGGTTGTAACCAACCGCTCCGAGGCGACGACCGCGGGCGAGACCGTCGCTGAAGCGCTCCAGCGCGTGCTCACCGACCTCACCGCGCAGGTGGCGGACCTTGACGCGACCAAGGCGGCGCTCGCCGAGGCAACCGCAACCGTGCGCGACCAGGGCGTCGAACTCGACGCACGGAAGGACGCGTTGGTTGAGCGCATCGAGCTCATCGAGCGGCTCTACGCCGAGCGTCGTCACCTCGAACTCGAGATCGTGGTGAAGGACGATTACATCTCGATCCTGCGCCGCGATCGCAACGACTGGCGCAACATCCACGCGGCGCTGCAAAACGACATGGACGAACTCAAGCGGTCGCGTCACTACAAGGTCGCAGCCGGTATGCACGCTGCGATCACGCGGATCCCGTTGCTGCACCGCGTCGCGCGGTTTGCAGCAAAACGCGTCATGGCCGCGCGTGGCCGCGACGCCTAACGCGTGACCGCCGGTCTCCTCGCGTTTGTATGCGGCGCAGATGAACTGGACAGCGTCACCGCGCCGTGGGTCGCCCTCAAAGATCCGCGCGACCAACTGATCGGCCCCGGCGTCGCCGCGCTGGTCGCCGAGTTGGCGACAACCGACGCCGATGTTGTCTACACCGATGAAATTGCACGGCTCGCTCTCAACGGCGAGGTCGCAGAGGTCCTCAAGCCGGGCTGGTCGCCCCGCCTCCTCGAAGCGGGCAACTACGTAGGCGGCATCGCCGCCTTCCGCACCGACGCGCGCCGCGCCGCCGGTGGTTTCTCGGCCCACGACGCTGCGACCCGCGGCTTCGATGCGCTGCGCGCCGTCGCCGCGCGCGACGGCTTAGTGGCGCATCTCGCGGTCACCGCCGTCGATACCAGCGAGGCCGGGCTATGGCCCGCAACCGGCGTAGCAGGAGCGCCGTGGACGGAGCTGCGCAAGCGTCACGACCGGCCGACGGTCTCGATCGTGATCCCCACCAAGGACCGCCTCGACCTCCTGCGTCGCTGCGTCACCAGCGTTGAGGCCTGCACCGCGTACCCGAGCGTTGAGATCGTGATCGTCGACAACGGCACCACCGATCGCGCGACGCTGGACTACCTCGCCGCCTTGCCCCACCGCGTCATCCGGAGGCCCGGTCCGTTCAACTTCTCGTGGTTGATCAATCAAGGCGTGGCTGCGTCGAGCGGCGAGCTGCTGGTTCTGCTGAACAACGACACCGAGATGCACCAGGCCGACTGGCTCGACGTGCTGGTTGACGAACTCGCGGATCCGTCTGTCGGCGCCGTGGGCTGCCGGCTGGTCGGCGTCGACGGCGACACGCAACACGAGGGGATCGCCCTGGGCCTCGCCGGGTTGATCGCGGTCAACCTCGACCTTGGCGGCTACTGCGGGTTCGACCTCGTTCCTCGTGAGGTGATCGCAGTCACGGCGGCCTGCGTGCTCGTGCGACGAGCGACCTTCGACGCCGCCGGCCGGTTCGACGAGGATCTGCCCGTTGGCTTCGGCGACGTCGAGTTCTGCCTCCGCCTGCGGGCCGCGGGCTACCGGACCATCTACACGCCCCACGCCACGGTGGTGCATCTCGGGCAGGCGTCGCGGGCTGTGACTGCGCACCGCGAAGACGACTTCGAGTTCAGCGCCCGCTACCCGCTGCATCGCAGCCGGGAGATTGACCCGTACGTGAACCGACGTATCGAGCGGTTCGCCCCGCTCTGGGTCACGTCGGGCCGGTCCTTCGCGGAGCCGCCCAAGGCGGTCGCGTCCAGGTCCACCGCGTAGAGTTTCTGACGTCATGGCCAACGTCTCCGAGCTCCTCGAAGCTCGCGAACTGTTTCGCAACCTCACGCTGCGCGAGCTGCGGGGCAAGTACAAGCGCTCGGCGTTGGGCTGGACGTGGTCGCTACTCAACCCGCTGGCGACCATGGGCATCTTCTCGTTCGTGTTCCTCGTCGTGTTCAAGAACCCCACCTACGAAGGCGATCCCTCGGGCCTCAAAAACTTTCCGCTCTTCCTTTTGTGTGGGCTGCTGCCCTGGAACTACCTGGCGACGGGCCTCACCGGTGGCATGGGCGCACCGATCCAAAACGCAGCCCTGATCAAGAAGGTGTACTTCCCGCGCGAGATCCTCACGGCCAGCGTGGTCGCGTCGTGGGCCGTGCAGCTCGGCATCGAGCTGTCGGTGCTGGGTGCGGCGCTGCTCCTCGTGGGCAACGCGATCTTCCCGTTCCTGCCCGGTGTGATTTTGATCATGCTGATCCAAAGCATCTTCGTGTACGGGCTCGCACTCGGCTTTGGCGCTGTGAACGTGTACTTCCGCGACGTGCAGCACTTCCTCGGCATTGCGCTGCAGTTTTGGTTCTATTCAACGCCGATCGTGTACCAGCTGAGCCTCGTGCCGCCCAAGGCCCACGTGCTCGGCCACGAAATCGCGTTGCGCTCGTGGTACGAGCTGAACCCAATGGTGCGCTTCGTCGAGGCCTATCGGCACCTGCTGTATGACCTTCGCTACCCGTCGCTGGGCGAGTTCTCGTACCTCATCGGCGTATCGGTCCTCGTGCTCGTGATCGGGCGCGCGATCTTCCTGCGCTTCGAGCCGCGCTTCGCGGAGGAGCTGTGACCTCCATAGCCGTTTCGGCCGATCACGTCTCCAAGCGCTTCCGCCTCTACCACGAGAAAAACGACTCGCTCAAGGCCACGATCATCCGCCGGGGCCGGGCGCGCTACGAAGAGTTCTGGGCCCTCGACGACGTGTCGGTCGAGGTTCCTACCGGATCCACATTCGGCCTCATCGGCGAGAACGGCTCGGGCAAGTCGACCCTGCTCAAGTGCATGGCCAAGATCCTGCGGCCCGACATGGGCAGCACCGAAACCGTCGGCAAGGTATCGGCGCTGCTCGAAGTTGGCGCAGGCTTTCATCCCGAGCTGTCGGGGCGCGACAACGTCTATCTCAACGGATCGATCCTCGGCCTGTCCAAGAAGGAGCTCGACGCCAAGTTCGACGGCATCGTCGAGTTCGCGGGCCTCGAGCGCTTCATCGATACGCCGGTCAAGAACTACTCGTCGGGCATGTACGTGCGCCTCGGCTTCTCCGTCGCGATCAACGTCAACCCCGAAGTCCTGCTCATCGACGAAGTGCTCGCGGTGGGCGACGAAAATTTCCAACGCAAGTGCGGCGAGAAGCTCGCCGAGTTGCGTAGCGACGGCAAGACGATCGTCGTGGTCAGCCACGCGCTCGGCTCGGTCCGCAACATGTGCGACACCGTCGCCTGGCTCGAGCACGGGAAGATCAAGAAGATTGGCGACGCCGGCAAGGTGATCGACGAGTACGTCGCGCACGCACACGCCGATACCACCACCGACGCGTCAGGCAACACGCGCTGGGGTTCGGGTGAGGCACGGATTGAGACCATCGAGATCATCGGCAACGACGGTGTGGCGACCGAAGACCTACGCACCGGCGATGCCGTCACTATTCGCATGCACTACAAGGCCGACACCCGCGTCGAGAAGCCGGTGTTCAGCGTCGGCATCTACACGCTCGAAGGCACGTTCCTCGCCGGGCCGAACTCACGCGAGGTGGACATGGTTCCCGACGCCATCGAGGGCGAAGGCGTGGTCGACTTTCACGTGCCGTTTCTGCCCCTTCTGGCGGGCGTGTATGACCTCACGGTCGCGATCTACGACTACTCACACCAGCACCCCTTCGACCACCGCCATCAGGTGTTGCGGTTCAACGTGGAAGCAGGTGAGCCCCACCTCGTGCACGGACTGGTGTCGCTCAACGCCCAGTGGTCGTTGAAGAACTAATCGCTCTTCTGGAGCTTCAGTAATTCTTCGAGGTAGCTGCCCTTGGTGAAGGGCTCGGCGATTTCCTGGGAGCGACGGCCCATCGCCGCCAACTGTTCGTTGGTCGTCAACCGATTCGCGAGGCGCTCGATCTGCGCAGCGAACTGCTTCACGTCGTTGGTCACGAGGTAGCCGTTCTCGCCGTCGCGCAGTTGCTCCTCGCGTCCGGCCGAATCGTTGCGCAGGATCGCGTGGCCCATCAGCATTCCTTCCGCTACGTAGAGCGCGAAGGTTTCGTTGATCGAGCAGCACACGCTCACGTTCGCCGCACGCGACAACGCCATCGCCTCGGCTTTCGGCACCGACGGCACGGCGGTGAACCGATCGCCCAGCACCGATAAGCCGATCGCCTTGAGCTGACGAGACACGTAGTTGTCGCCGACCGCCACGAGGGTCACCGCGATGTCCCGGTACTGCGACGCGTTCGGCTGGCGGTAGGTCGCTTCGAAGTACTCGACCGCGGCGAGGAACAGGAACTGGCCCTTCCGCCCGTCGAGCGGGTTGCCGGACAAGATGAAGCGCAGCGTGTCGAAATCCTCGGCGGGTCGCGGGTCGCGGAGCGCGGGATCCACGTCGACGCGCACCGGCACCGTGTGCACGTGCGTGCCCGTGCCGAACAGATCGGAGAAATTCTTCGAAACCCGCTGCGACGGCGTGAGGATCACGAGCTTGTCCTCGTTGGCCAGCTTGGTGACCTGATCACGCGCGCTGGTCGTCAGCAGCGTGGTGCCGACCAGCGCCAGCTGCTCGATGTCCTCGTGGATGTACCAGTAGGCGCGGCGCAGGTGGCCGGACTCGAGGAGTCCGAAGATGTAGTCGCGGTAGTTGTCGAAGATCGCGACCGTGTTGAGGAGCACAAAATCGTCGAAATCGAGCGGTAGCTGCTGGCGCAGGAAGCGGTCGCCGAAACCGAACACCGAACGCGTGGTGCGAATCCCGGCGCGTGCGACGCGCCGTTGCAGTTCGGCCAGCACGGTCGGCGCCAGGATCTGAACCGACTTGGCTCCAAAGGCGGCTGCGAATTCTTCGGCGATATCGAGCAGCACCAGTGGGGCGCCCGTGTAATCGATCGGGTGGGACAGGAACACGTAGCGACGCCCGGGCGCCCGC
>JBKJQZ010000008.1:0-3438 GCA_046594835.1 Acidimicrobiales bacterium
TGACGCTGTAACACCCCTTCGGCATACTGACGCCTAGGAGATGGCAGGTCGCGTCGACTATCATCGCTCGGTCCCACAGCCCCTAAAAGGGTTTAGGACGTAACTGAATATCCACCACCTGCCCCGTCACCGTGACGGAGCCCCGGCCGAAGGGTCGGGTCCAGAGGAGGAGCACCGCCTATGCGGTCTTATGAAGTAGTTGTCATTCTCGACGCCACCCTCGAGGAAGAGGCCATTCGGCCCGTTCTCGACCGGGCCACGGCGCCGATCACTCGTGACGGAGCCAAGGTCACCACCGATCGGTGGGGCAAGCGGCGCTTCGCATATGAAATGAAGCACCGCTGGGAGGGCATTTACATCCTCCTCGCCTTCGACGCCGAGCCGGCCGCGGTCGCAGAACTCGACCGAGTCTTCTACCTCGCCGACGAAGTCCTGCGTCACAAGGTGATCCGAATCCCGGACAAGGTTGTGGGCCGTGCGCGGTCCACTCGCCCTGCGGAAGCGGTCGCCGAAGCGGCGCCGGCAACCACAGGAGCTGAGTAAATGACCGACAACAACGTCACCCTCGTAGGCAACATCACCCGCGACCCCGAGCTGCGCTTCACGCCGGCGGGCGCCGCCAATGCGAGCTTCGGTCTCGCCGTCAACCGTCGCTGGCAGAACCGTCAGACCAACGAGTGGGAAGAGAAGGTCTCCTTCTTCAACGTCACCGTGTGGCGAGAGATGGCCGAGAACGCAGCGGAGTCCCTGCAAAAGGGCATGCGCGTCATGGTCACCGGTCGCCTTGAGCAGCGCTCGTGGGAAACCCAAGAGGGCGAAAAGCGCACGGTCGTCGAGATCGCGGCCGACGAGATCGGCCCCAGCCTGCGTTGGGCGTCCGCGCAGGTCACCCGCAACGAGCGTCGCCAAGGCGGTGACGACTTCGGCGGGGGTGGCGGTGGCGGTGGCGGCAATGCCCGTCCCGTAGCCAACGAAGAGTTTGCAGGTAGCACCAGCAACCCCGGCACCGCCGGTGGGTACAACGACGAGGAGCCGTTCTAATGGCGCGTGAGCGAAACGATCGCGACCGGAAGCGCAACCCCAAAGACGCCGGTCGCCGCATCAAGAAGAAGGTGTGCCAGTTCTGCAAAGACGGCACTCCGTGGGTCGATTACAAGGACGTCCACGTGCTGCGGAAGTTCATGAGCGACCGCGGCAAGATCCGTACCCGTCGGGTCAGCGGCAACTGCGTGCAGCATCAGCGTGACGTCGCGATCGCGATCAAGACCTCGCGTGAGCTCGCCCTCCTGCCCTACGCCCAGCGCACGCTGAGCGAGCGCGCCGGTGGTCGTGGTGGTGGCGGTGGTCGAGGCGGTCCCCGTCGTGACGGTCCGCGTCGTGACGACATGGAAGACACGGCCACCCTGGCCGAGACCACGGCCGAGCCCACTGTGCTCGAGTCGTTGCTCGAAGGAGCCGAGGGTGGCGCCGAGGCCGTGGCCGAAGGTGGCGACGAAGGGGCAGCCGAATGAAGGTTGTCCTCCGTTCCGACGTCGACCAGATCGGCAAGCGCGGCGACCTCGTCGACGTAGCCGACGGCTTTGCCCGCAACTACCTGATCCCCGGCGGCCAGGCCATCGCCGCGACGCCCGGGATCATGCAGCAGGCAGACTCGATGCGCCGCAAGCGCGACCAGTCCGACGCCAAGGACCGGGAGGCGGCTGAGGTCGTCGCCCGCACCCTGGTGCCAGCTGTGATCAAGATCAAGGCAAAGGCCGGCGCCGAAGGCAAGCTCTTCGGTTCCGTCACCCCCGCCGACATCGTCAGCGCGGTGCAAGAGCAGACCGGCATCGAACTCGATCGCCGCAAGCTCGCCCACCACGAGCCGATCAAGACCATTGGTACGCACGAAATCCCCGTGCAGCTCCACTCCGACGTGAAGTTCCAGATCACTCTCGAGGTCAGCGCGTAGTCCTACCGACTTTCTGCGGATTGCACATCGCATAGGTGTGAAATGCGCACCGGTTCAGCGAGGACCCGGCGCTTCGGCGCCGGGTCCTCGTCGTTGTAACACCCCGTCCGTACCCTCGTCCTGATGGAGCCTGTGGATGACGGAGCACTTTTAGGTGCGCTGTCCACAGGGAAATCCCCGTGTTCTTGCCCTAACCATCCACAGGGCAAGTCATAGAGGATCACGGTCCCGATGGTTCAGTCCCTTGACGATGCGCGCCGAAACCGCCCCACCGGTGGGCGCGTCCCCCCGAACGATTTAGCCGCAGAGGCGTCCCTGCTTGGGGCCATGCTGCTCAAGCAGGACGCGATCGCCGCAGCGGCTGAAGTCCGCCTCACCGCGAGCGACTTCTACAAGCCCTCCCACGGGCACGTGTTCGACGCCATCGAGTCGCTCTACCACCGCGGTGACCCAGCCGACATCGTCACCGTGGCCGACGAACTCAACCGCGACGGCCTGCTCGAAGCGGTCGGGGGTAAGCCGTACCTAATCGAGCTGCAGGCCGGTACCCCGGCGATCTCCAACGCCAGCCGCTACGCCCGCATCGTCGAAGAGTTCTCTCTTCTGCGCCGTCTCATCGGCGTTGCCGGCGAGATCGCCGAGCTCGGCTACTCGATGCCCGACGACGTAACGGCCGTGCTCGACCGGGCCGAGAGCCTCGTGTTCGACGTCAACTCCAAGCGCGTCTCCGACGACATGATGCCGGTCAAGGACCTACTGGCCGACGCGCTGGACAAGCTCGAGAGTCTGTATGAGCGGGGCGAGGCCGTCACCGGTGTCCCCACCGGCTTCCGCGACCTCGACGAGAAGCTCGCCGGCCTTCAGCCCAACAACCTCATCGTCATCGGCGCCCGTCCAGCCATGGGTAAGACCGCTTTCGCCCTCGGCATCCTCGCCCACGCCGCGATGGAGGCCAACACCACCACGCTGCTGTTCAGCCTCGAAATGGGCCGCGACGAAATTACGCAACGACTCCTCACCTCCGAGGCCCGCGTCGACGCCACCAAGCTCAAGACCGGCAACTTCGACGACCGCGACTGGCAGAAGGTCACCCAAGCCGTTGGGCGCCTCGCCGAGGCACCCATCTTCATCGACGACAACCCGAACGTCACCGTGATGGATATCCGGGCCAAAGCCCGTCGCCTTAAGCAACGCGAGAACCTCGGCTTGATCATCATCGACTACCTGCAGCTGATGACGGGTCGCCAGCGCGCCGAAAACCGTCAGGTCGAAGTGGCCGAGATCAGCCGCGGGTTAAAGATCCTCGCCCGCGAATTGCAGATCCCGGTGGTCGCGTTGTCGCAGCTCTCCCGCACCCTCGAGAGCCGCCAGGACAAGCGCCCGATGCTCTCGGATCTTCGTGAATCCGGCTCGCTCGAGCAGGACTCCGACGTCGTGATGTTCCTTTACCGCGACGAGATGTACAACCCCGAATCAGCCGACAAAGG
>JBKJQZ010000123.1:0-18667 GCA_046594835.1 Acidimicrobiales bacterium
CCGGCGGAACCGTTCGGCGTCGGCATGCGGCTCGTCGCGGGTGTTGATGATCGGGCGGCTGCGCGTGGTGGCAGAGCTCACGCCCTCCCAGATGTGCTCGGCCCGCTGGCTGACGCAGTAGGTGGCGCCTCGGGCGGTGTTCAACACCTTGCCGGCGCCGGCGTAGATCTGGCGTGTGACAAAGAACGGGATGAGCACTTCGCTGAAGTGAGCAAAATCGTCACGGCGACTCGTGAGGTAGTTCTCGTGGCAGCCGTAGGAGTTGCCGGCGGAGTCGGTGTTGTTCTTAAACAGGTACACCACACCGCGGATGCCTTCTTGACGCAGGCGCTGCTCGGCTTCGGTCACGAGGCCTTCGAGTGTGCGCTCCCCCGCCTTGTCGTGCACGACCAGTTCACTAACGGTGTCGCACTCGGGCGTCGCGTACTCGGGGTGGCTGCCGACGTCGAGGTACAGACGCGCGCCGTTCTCGAGGAACACGTTGGACGACCGACCCCACGACACGACCCTGCGAAACAAGTAGCGCGCGACTTCGTCGGGACTCAGGCGTCGCTGGCCCCGCAAGGTGCACGTGACGCCGTACTCATTTTCAAGCCCGAAGATCCGCCGTTCCACGGGGGTGAACCTAAGCGCTCTACTGGAGCAGTTCGGCGATCTGGGGGTCCGCGACGCGCCGGAACGTTCGCCCGACGACGGCGCGGTCGAGGATCGCCACCTCGAGCTCTGTGACCGGGAGTTCGCGGTCAGGCCCCGCAATCGCAGCCACTAGTGCCTTTAGCGCGGTCTGGAGGTTCCAGCCTTCGACGTAGGCGGCCTCCATGCGTTCACCGAGGGTCTCGGAGTCGCCACCCATAACGGCGTGACCCATCTCGGTGCTCACGGTTCCGTCGTAGAGAATGTGGAACAGCTGATCCTTCTCGGGCGACGAGCCGACCTCAGCCACGAGAATCTCAACCTCGAAGGGCTTCATCTCGTGCGTGAAGGAGAGGCCGAGTTGCTGCGCGTAGAGGTTCGCGAGCGTGCGAGCATCGACGTCTTCGCGGCTGTAGGTGTAGCCCTTGACGTCGGCGTGCTGCACGCCTGCCTGGCGCATTTGATCGAACTCGTTGTAGCGACCCACGCCGGCGAACCCGATGCGGTCGTAGATTTCGGCGATCTTGAACAGGTTGTTGGACGGGTTCTCGGCGGCCAGCAGCACGCCGCCGTCATAACTCGCCACTGCGACCGGACGGCCACGGGCGATACGCGTGCGCGCGTAGTCCGCCTTGTCCTTCATGAACTGCTCAGGTGCTACGTAAAAAGGCATGCTCATGCGACTGAGCCCCCCGCCGATCGCCGTGCAATTAACGCGGCGAACCTCTCGGCCACCTCGGTTACCTCGGCCTTGTCGAAGCCAGACTCGGTGATCGTCGCGACGATCGGATAAATCCCTCGGACAACGTCGGGTCCACCGGTTGCGGAGTCTTCGTCGGCTGCCTCGTAGAGCGACTCGACCGCAAGTTCGATCGCATCGTCGCGGCTCATATTTGCGCGCCAGCCGAGTTTGATCGTGGTGCGAGCGTCGCGTCCACCCGACCCGGTCGCGTGGAAGTCGGATTCTTCGTAACGGCCGCCGGTCACGTCGTAAGTGAAGATGCGCCCGAGGCTTCGGCGGGTGTCGTAGCCCGCGAAGAGCGGCACAACGGCGAGGCCCTGCATCGCCATTTGCATGTTGCCGCGGATCATCTGTCCGAGCTGATTGGCCTTGCCCTCGAGCGACAGCACGTTGCCGCTGATCTTCTCGTAGTGCTCAAGCTGCGTCTGAAACAGCCGCACCATCTCGATCGCGATGCCCGCGGCACCGGCGATGGCGATGCCGGAGTACTTGTCGGCCGGAAAGACCTTGTCCATGCTCCGGTGCGCGATGTCGCTGCCCGCAGTGGCGCGACGGTCGCCCGCCATGACCACGCCGTCGGTGTAGCGCAGGGCGACGATCGTGGTGCCGTGGGTGACCTTGTCGAACGCGCCAGCGCCGGGGACGCGCGGCGAAAGGCCGAGCTTGTCGAGGAGGCGGGCGAAGTCAGGACCCGGCGATTCAGCCGGTGTGAAGAGAGGCAGCGTCATAGGGCGTGAGGCCGTGGGCCTACTGACCGCCCTTTTGCACATACGACCGAACGAAGTCTTCGCTGTTTTCTTCGAGCACTTCATCGATCTCGTCGAGCAGATCGTCGATGTCAGCCTTCAGCTTGTCGCCGCGCTCGGTCGTAGCCGGCGCCTCGTCGACGACGGCTTCATCGTCTCGAGTCGTTGTCTGTTTTTTCTTGAGTTCTCGTTCAGCCATTGGTTCGATGTCTCCTATGCGCCGAGCTTTGCTAACAGGTCGGCGGGTGTCTCACATGACTCCAACAACGTATCCACGTGTGCAGCTGTTCCCCGCAACGGTTCCATCATCGGCACGCGACGTAGGGGATCGGCCCCTAGATCGAAGACAATCGAATCCCAGTTCGCCGCCGCGACCGACGATCCCCATTTCTGCAGGCACTTGCCGCGGAAGTACGCACGCGTGTCGTGAGGGGGTTCGGTAACCGCCTCTTCGACATCGGCGGTCGGGATAAGCGTTTCCATCTTCATGCGCTGGAAGAGCGAAGTAGCCGGACGCATGTCGTGGTACTGGATGTCCATGGCGCGCAGACGCGCCGAGGTCCACTCGAGTTCGTTGCGCTCGCGGTAGGCCTCGAGCAGGCGTAGCTTCGCGACCCAGTCGAGTTGATCGGCGAGCGTAAAGGGATCGGTTTCGAGGCCCCCAAGCACGGTTTCCCATCGCTCCAGCACCATCTGACCCACGGCGTCGCCGCCGATGGCTTCGAAGCCGTGCTGTTCGGCCCACTTCTTGGCGAGGCCGAGGTATTCCCACTGAATTTCCAGGGCCGTCATTGTCGTGCCGTCTTCGAGCGCGAGCGCGCTGCGCAGCGTGAGGTCGGACGACACGTGGCGCATCGCTGGCACTGGCGTTGCCAGCTCGATGTCGCGGCCGCCGCGCACGTCGTCCTCGATGAGCGCCAGCACAATCGCGGTGGCGCCGAGCTTCGGGAAGGTCGCAACCTCGGCGAGGTTGGCGTCGCCGCAGATCACGTGGAGGCGGCGGTATTTCTGGGAGTCCGAGTGGGGTTCGTCGCGCGTGTTCACGATCGGGCGCTTCAGCGTGGTCTCGAGCCCGACTTCCTCCTCGAAGAAGTCGGCGCGCTGGGTGATTTGGAATGCAGCCGAGTCGCCGCCGGGCACTTCGCTACCCACCTTGCCCGAGCCGGTGAAGAGCTGGCGCGACACGAAGAACGGGATGATGCGGCGCACGATCGTGGCGAACGGGATCGAGCGATCCATGAGGTAATTCTCGTGGCAGCCGTAGCTGTTGCCCTTGCCGTCGGAATTGTTCTTGTAGATCGCGATGTGGGCGTCGCCCGGCAACATCTGCGCGGCGTAGTCCATCGACCGCTGCAGGATCAGCTCCCCGGCTCGATCAAATTTCAGCGCAGAGAGTGCATCGCGGCACTCGGGCGAGGAGTACTCGGGGTGGGCGTGGTCGACGTAATAGCGCGCGCCGTTGGTGAGCACCGCGTTCACTAGGTGCGTCTCGATCTCGGGTGGTCGCGAGTCGGGGCGTCCCGACCCACGTGCATCGTTGCCGGGCGACTCATCCTCGAAGTCCCATCCAACCTGGCGATGGAGGTGTTGGACGTACGCGTTAATCAAGATCGACGAGGCCGCGATCGGGTTGGGGTCGCCCCCGCGCAAGGCAATCCCGTATTCGGTTTCGATGCCGCAAACCTTGGGAACAGCCACCCCCGAACCGTAACGAACTCACCGGAGAAGCGCGGTCACCTAGCGTTTCGCGCACATGCGTGAGCTTTTCGTGATCGTTTCGGGTGCCCCGGGCGCCGGGACACCGCTGGATCTACGCGAATTCGTGGAGAAGATGAATGCGTCGCTTTGACCGGCCCGTGTTCATCATCGCGATGCCACGCTCGGGTTCCACGCTGTTGTTCGACCTCCTCAAGCCTCACCCCAAGCTGTACTCGTGGGGCGACGAGGCCTATCCGCCGTGGCGCGCTGTCGACCCCGAGTTGGGCGGCGCCCACGGCGACGACTTCCGGCCGGGCACCGCGTTCGACGCCGGCGCGGTCGAGTCCATCTTCCGTGAGGGCGTGGCCGCGCACCACGGACGGGTGCCGCGTCGCTTCCGTCTGCTCGACAAGACGCCGCCGAACGTATTGCGCGTGCCCGCGCTCCAGGAGTTGTGGTCCGATGCGGTGTTCATTCACCTCGTACGCGACGCGCCCGACAACATCGCCTCGCTGCTCGAAGGTCGCGAGGTCGGCCTCGGCGCGCGGGACTGGCCCGCGCGTAACGGGATGGACTGGCACTTCCTCATGCCGCCGGGCTGGCAGGACCACGTGGCGGACTCCCCCGCCGCCCAGTTCGCCTGGCAATGGGAGGCTGGTACCGCCGCCCCGCTGCGCGACCTGACCGACTGCGCGCGCGTTCGCTACGAAGATCTGGTCGCCCAGCCGGCGGAGGTCGTCGAAGACGTGCTCGAGTACGCAGGCCTGCGCATGTCGCGTGAGGTACTCGCAGCGTGTCGCGCGATGGCCGCGTCCAAGCACACCCTCAGCGCGCCGGCCCCCGACAAGTGGCGCACCCGTGCCGCCGACATCGAACCCGTCCTCGACGATCTCGAAGACCTCCGCCGCGACCTCGGCTACCTCTAACGGCCGTCGAGATGGGTGCCGCTAAACGGCACTTTGGCCGGGCGCGGGCGAACGACCATTAGTGACCAACGAGCCATGCAGTGCAGTTCGTTGGTCGATAACGGTCGCTGTGCGACCACAAATGACCAACGAGCCGCGAGCGTCCCAGATCGCCGGGAGCGCAACGGTTCCGCGGAAGGGCTTTCGCGTACACATCGCGAGCGTCTCACGCAATTGCGTGAGCACGGAGCGTCCGCGACGGTCGTGCTACGCTGTGCTACGTGAAGGAGATTACGCACCGGCAGATGCGCAACGAGAGCGCGGAAGTGCTCCGTCGTGTCGCGGCCGGCGAAACGATCCTGGTCACCAACGGCGGACAACTGGCCGCGGTGATCGGCCCACCGCCGGGTGATGCGCTCCTGCATCTTGCTGCTCAGGGCCAACTGCGTGAGGCCCTCGATTCCCCCGCAGCCCTGCTGTCGATCAAGCGCCGTAAACCAAAGACGCGCTCCAGCGAGATCGTCGCCGACGTTCGAGGCCGCTGGTGAAACTCTCGTACCTGGATACATCGGCGGCGATGAAGCTGCTCGTGGCCGAACCTGAGTCCGCCGCGCTCGCCAAGAGCCTGTCCTCGGACCGTCGACTGGCCTCGGCATGGTTGCTCCACACCGAACTCCAGCACGCGCCCTTGCGGTCACACGACGCAATCCAGCTCGCCGTCGCCATCCGCCTCGGCGTCGACGAAATCGTCACCTATGACAATGAGTTGGCGGAATCGGCGACGGCGGCCGGCCTTGTCGTCTTCGCACCTGCGTGACAGTGAAGCGGGAGAACTCCTAGAGGTACTGGCCGGTGGCGACGCGTTCGATGGCGCGGCCGCCCTCGGGGGTCTTCTGGTCGTCCTTGGTGATGAGCGTGCGCACGTAGACGATGCGTTCGCCCTTCTTGCCCGAGATCTTCAACCAGTCATCCGGGTTGGTGGTGTTGGGCAGATCCTCGTGCTCCTTGTACTCCTGCTTGATCGACTCGAGCAGGTCGGAGGTACGAATGCCGCGGCTGTGGCCGGCGATGACGCGCTTGATGGCGAGCTTCTTCGCGCGGCGCACGATGTTCTCGATCATGGCGCCGGACGAGAAGTCCTTGAAGTACATGATCTCTTTGTCGCCGTTTTGGTACGTGACCTCGAGAAAGCGGTTCTCGTCGTCGGTCCGGTACATCATCTCGACGGTCGTCTCGATCATCGCGGCGACGCACTTGTCGCGGTCACCGCCACCGAGCGACTGCACTTCGTCCTCGTCGAGAGGCAGGTCGGAGGTGAGGTAGCGCGAGTAGATCTGCGCCGCCGCAACCTCACCGGGCCGCTCGATCTTGATCTTCACGTCGAGTCGGCCCGGGCGCAGGATGGCGGGGTCGATGAGGTCTTCACGGTTGGAGGCGCCGATCACGATGACGTTCTTGAGCGTTTCGACGCCGTCGATCTCGGCGAGCAGCTGCGGCACGATCGTGGATTCCATGTCGGAACTAATGCCGGTGCCGCGTGCACGAAACAGCGAGTCCATCTCGTCGAAGAAGACGATGACGGGCATGCCCTCCTCGCTCTTCTCCCGGGCGCGTTGGAACACCATGCGAATCTTGCGCTCGGTCTCGCCGACGTACTTGTTCAAGAGCTCAGGGCCCTTGATGTTCAAGAAGTACGCGGTGCCCTTGGTCTCGTCGCCGCTCGCGGCTGCGACCTTCTTGGCGAGCGAGTTTGCGACCGCCTTGGCGATGAGGGTCTTGCCGCAGCCTGGCGGGCCGTACAGAAGGATGCCCTTGGGGGCAGGCAGCTTGTGTTCCGTGAAGAGTTCCTTGTGCAGGAACGGGAGCTCGACAGCGTCGGTGATGGCTTCGATCTGACTGTCGAGGCCGCCGACGTCGTCGTAGGAGATGTCGGGCACCTCCTCGAGGACGAGGTCTTCGACTTCAGGGCGTTCGAGCTTCTCCAGCACGAGACCGGTGCGGCTGTCGAGCAGCACGGTGTCGCCCGAGCGCAGCTTCACCCCGACCATGTCGTCGACGAGTTCAACGACGCGCTCCTCGTCACCCCGACCAACGATCAGCGCGCGATGCGAATCGACCATGTCCTTGAGCGTGACTACTTCGCCGGCCACCTCAGGCCCGCGGGCCAGCACGACGTTGAGTGACTCGTTGAGCACGACCTCTTGGCCCTTCTTGAGGTCGTCGAGTTCGATCTCGGGATGCAGCGACACGCGCATCTTGCGACCAGCACTGAACACGTCGACCGTGTCGTCGTTGTTGGCGCCAAGGTAGGTGCCGTACGCAGACGGGGGTTGGGTGAGCTTGTCGACTTCTTCGCGCAGCGCCGAGATGTGCTCGCGCGCCTCACGCAGGGTGTAGGTGAGCTTCTCGTTGTGCGAGACGGCCTGAGTTAGTTGACCCTTGCTCTCGAGCAATTTCTCTTCGAGGGTGCGGACGCGCTTCGGGGCGTCTTGGAGGCGGCGACGCAAGGCGACGATCTCTTCTTCCAGTGCCCCGATCTGCTCGCGAGCGGCCGTTAGATCCATCGGTTCCATGTCGTCGGTCAACTCAGGATCCTTCATGTTGTCCTATCGGTCGCTTTCGACCCTACACGCGGGATCTCGTAAATTAAGGCGATCAGTTTTTTCGTGGATTGCCGTGTTAATCCTGGGGGTGCGCTACGCTTCTCAGCGTCCGCTGCTCCGTATTGGAGCCTGAACAACAGGTGAGCGTTAGATGGGTTACAAGGTCTGGATCGACCAGGATTTGTGCACCGGCGACGGTCTTTGCGAAGAGATCGCGCCGTCGGTTTTCACGCTGCTTGACGACGGGCTCGCGTACGTAAAAGAAGGCGACAAGGTCTACTCGGATCCGGGCGGCCCCGAAGGTCTCGCGAACGTGCCTGCCGGCATGGAAGACGCAACGGTCGAGTCGGCCGAAGAGTGCCCCGGCGAGTGCATCTTCATCGAGGTCGCGTAGCTACCTCGCAAACGAAAAGATGAGTACTGAACGCGACGCCCTTCGGGGCGTCGCTTCGCGTCTGGGCCCAGATTTGGTCGGCTACGGCGTGTCCCTTTCGTTGATTGCCGACGCCGACGCGCAGGCCGTCGCTGACGCCCCTGCCGCAACCGCGAGCGACGCGTTCCGGTGGACCTTCGTCGCGCGCGACGCGGAGGCTGTGCGCAATCAGATCGCCTGGTACGAGGAGTCGAGGCGGCTCATCTACGTCGTGCGCGTCGACGGCGAGGTCGTGGGCCAGACCGGCTTCTACGACCTCGAGTACTGGAGCGACCGCGAAAACCCGGACGTAGTTGAGGTCGGCCACACCTGGTACCTCCCCGCGATGCGCGGGACAGCGGTAAACCCGGCCTGCAAGTTGTTGTTGTTCACGCACGCGTTCGAAACCTGGGGCGTCGCCCGGATCGGTATGCGCACCGACGCCCGCAACGTAACCAGTCGTGCGGCGATGGTGAAGCTGGGCATGACCTACGAGGGTGTGCGGCGTCGCCACATGATGGGCGCCGACGGTTCGCCGCGAGACAGCGCGTATTTCTCCGCGGTCGCCGCGGAATGGCCCGCCATCAAAACCGGCCTGCGCGGACGCCTCAGCTAGCGGGAGCGCTTAGCCGGAGGTGAGGCACTGACCGCCGGTCTGCTCGATCCGGGGCCCGGCGAGCGCGGCGTTGAGTTCCTTCGACGTAAGGGCGTAGGCGGTGTTGGGCTCGTCGGGGGCAATCGCGAACGCGACCCCGATCACGCGCCCCTCGAGGTCGGTCAGCGCTGCACCCGAATCGCCCGGGTGCAGCGTTGAGGCGAGCACGAATACGTCGCGGTCGGTGCGGCGCGCGTCGTAAAGATCCCGCCCGCGAGCCGTGACCTGCTGGCTGATGCGGGCCGGCGCCACACGGAGTTGATCCTGACCACCGGGGTGACCGAACACGGCGGCACGCGCGCCCTGCTTGGCCGTTGTAATCGGGAGCGGGGTCTGGTTGAGGCCGTTGACCCGGAGCAGCGCGAGGTCGCGGTCGGAGTCGAAGTAGACGATTTTGGCGCCGAGGCGCTTACCGTCGGGGCGCATCACCGTGGGCTCGCTCACGCCGGCAACCACGTGCGCGTTGGTTGCGATGAGGTTGGGTCCCGCGGCGAAGCCACTCCCCTCCTGAATGCGCTTACAGGCCGTTCCCTGGACCTTCACGGTCGACGCGGCCACGCGCTCCTGCACGCCCGCCGCGAAGCCAGTTTCGGCCGGCGGTGGGCCGGTCTCGGGTGCGGGTCCGAGCTTGTCGAACACCTCGGGGAAGTTGTGATCACCGATGAGCCGGCGCAGGGCCTGGAAGCGATCGGGCGGCGTCGGCGCGTACTGGTCGATCACCCGCGCGAAGAGCGAGCTGCGCGCCTGCTGGGCAGGCCAACCGGGAATGTCAACCAGCCACGGCAATACGAAAAGCCAGAAGCTCAAGAGCACACCCGCGGCGCCGAGGGCGCCACCAACGCTGCGGTCCACCATGCGAATAGGACCAATAGGCAGCACCTTATGGATGCGTAGGCCGACCATAAGCCCGACCGCCTGGCCAGCGAAGGCACCGCCGAGGAGTACGAGCACTGCGACCGAGGCTCGGTACGCGGTGTCATTGCTCGACAGGGCTCGCAGCGCCGTGGGCAGGAAACGACCAGCGATGACCACGCCCAAACCGAGGCCGATCCACGACGTGACGCGTGCGAGGAAGCCCAAGCGCCAGCCGCCGAGTGCCGCGGCACCGACCGCCACAGCAACGATTAGGTCGAGTTGGTTCACGCGATTTCTCCGAGGAGGCGGGCGGTGGTGAGGAAGCCTGTGTGCGCCACCATCCGGTGATCGGGACGCACGGCGTCGCCCTTCACGTACCAGCCGCGTTGTAGCACTTCCATCGTCTGGGCCATACCTAGGGCACTATCGGCCAATGCGTCGTGAAGCCGAGCAACCTGCACGGTTGATGGCACATACGCGAAGAAGATGCCGCCCGGTCGCAACGCGGTCTGCGCGTGCTTTACGACGTTCCACGGCTCGGGTAGGTCGAGCACGATGCGATCGAGCTCGGTTTCGTCGATGCCCTCGTAGACGTCGCGTAGCTCCACCCGGTAGCGGGCCGTGGCTGCGGCCCCAAGGAACGACGTGACGTTGGAGACCGCCTTCGCCGCGAAGTCCTCACGCAGTTCGTAGCCGACGATGTCGGCGCCCATGCGCAGCATGCCCATGGACAACGCGCCCGATCCGACGCCTGCTTCGAGCACGCGCGCGCCCGGAAAGATGTCGGCGTTCATCAGGATCGCCCCGATGTCCTTGGGGTAGATGACCTGCGCGCCCCGTGGCATTTTCATA
Source organism: Acidimicrobiales bacterium (assembly GCA_046594835.1). Classification (GTDB taxonomy): domain Bacteria; phylum Actinomycetota; class Acidimicrobiia; order Acidimicrobiales; family JACCXE01; genus JACCXE01. The sequence continues at coordinate 10,102 of JBKJQZ010000123.1, forward strand.
ATGAACTCGGCGAGCGTTGGTGTGACCGCAAGGTAGGATCCACCGCGCGACGAGCGCGCGATGTAGCCGTCGCTCTCGCCAACAAAGACCGCGTGCTCCACAAATCCGGCGTGGGAGTGGAACTGACCTTCCTCGACGAGGCGTAGCAAATAACGCCGCTTTTTGCGGTCAACCAGAAGGACGAGATCGCCGTAGGCGAACGTGGAACTCATTCGGGGAAGGTGTCGGCCTTAGCGGCGCGTGGGTTCGTCGGCGCAGACGATGGAGTACTGATCGCCCGGCGAAAGCGTGAGCGTGGTACGTCCGCCCGCGCCCTTCGGGGCTCGATTAAGAACCTTGATAGCGCCGGCTGCGACCGCGACGAATAGCCACGGACCGCTCCCGCCGACGACGCCTTTGCGGACGCCGCTACGGAACGCCCAACTGATCGCGCGCCGCACCATTAGAGGCGGCGAATCTCTACGAACGCCGAGCGCTTGCGGCCCTTGCGGCGACCGAGGACGTAGACGAGGGCGAGCAACACAACGCCGCCCAGTGCTGCTGCGATCATGCCGTTCTGCTTCTGCGCGCCGGCGACCTCTTCGGCGTCGCCCTTGAGCTGACGCAGCTTGGTCTCGATCTCGTCGCGCGAAATGCGCGGGGCTTCGGCGGTGCTCACTTTGCGTCTCCCTTGTCGTCTGACTTCCACGGAGTGCGGGCGACGGAACGCACCGCCACGCCCAACACGATCGCGCAACCGGCGATGCTCACGAGGTACGGCACGAACGACCAGTTGCCGTCGAGGGTGGTCTCGGTTTGCAGCGCACGAATGATGGCGAGAGCGGCGAAGCCCGAGCCGACGGCGAAAAAGACCATGCCGATGATCCCGAAGCGAGCGAAGGCTGCGATGCCGCGCAAGGGCGCAACGGTCTCCTGCTTGGCGTAACCGACGACGAGACGCCAGATGTCGTTGAGTTCATCGGTGATTTGAGCTGGCTTGGGGCGCGCCATGCCGACAACCTAATTCCTATTCTCGTTCGCGCCGTTTTAGGTTGAACATCTCGACGGCGTCGAGCGCCGCCGCCGCGATTGCGTCGGCCCGGGCCTCGGCGGTATCGGCCTCGAGGATGCGCTGGCGATCGGCCGGCCCACACGGGGTCATTCGGGCGAGCTGCCACAGCCGCACCGTGGGCTCCGCGATGAGAAAGTCGTCAAGAGACGGCACTTCGTAGCCGAGCTCCACGGCCAGGACGTGCGCCTCGCGCACCGAACGTTCTGCCATGGCTACGGCCTCGCTGCTCGGTGCCGCGTCGTCGACGAGCGTCTCGACCAGCGCCATTGGATACGGATCGTCGGGCAGCCACGTCTCGACCCGGATGCGTTCTTCGCCGACGGAAAGGACCTCGTAGCGACCGTCGGGATACTCCTGCACCTCCGAGAGGCGCATCTTGGTACCGACCACTGACCGCACGTCGCCGCCGCCCACCTCGCTCCCCCGTTCGATCAGCACGATCCCGAAGCGACGGTCGCCGTGTTGCAGGTCCTGGATCAGCTGGCGATAGCGCGGTTCGAAGACGTGCAACGGGACTACCGATCCCGGCATGGCGACGGAGCCGAGCGGGAACATAGCCAGCGGCAGCGCCGTTCGGTGCGGTGGGCTCACGGGGCCAGTTTGTCTGCCGGCGGAGCCTCTGGGTACGTCGCGAGCGCTCCGACGAGGCGGTCCTGGAGTGCCTTGCCCCCGTCATCTGTGAACGCGGCGTTCGCGATGAAGGCGAAGCGCACCGGCAGCGGCTGCGCGGGGTCGGCGACGCCGACAAGAGCGGTGACGTTGCTCAGGGTGCCCGTTTTGGCGCGCAGGATGCCCTTGAGCGGCGACGTGAGAAACCGGTCGTCGAGCGTGCCGGTTTCGCCCGCGACCGCGAGCAGGAGTTCGAGGTCGACGCCTCCAGGCTTGGAGAGCAGCGTTGCGAGCAGCGCCGAGCACGTGGCTTTGTCGCTGCGGTCGAGGCCGGAGCCATCGATCGCCTGGACCGCATCGGCGGCGATGCCGAGCCGCCTGAGCGCGGCGCTACGTGCCGCGACCCCAGCGCTACGCGTGGCGGGCTTGGTGCCCGCGTCCACGGCCAACTCCTTGAGGAGGATCTCCGCGGTGTTGTTGTCGCTCTCGCGCAGCATCTCCTCGACCACGTCCTTATACGGAGCCGACTCGACCGCCGCGAGCTCGGCGCCCGCAGGCGCCGCGCGCGCCACGCCTCCGTCCACCGCGACACCCGCCGCCACAAGTGCGTCACGAAAGGCTTGTCCGGCGGCGACCGCCGGATCGGGCGCGGTCACAAGCGCGGGTGAGAACGACGCGAAGCCGTCATTGAGCGCGAGCGCGCCGATCGGCCCGACGTCGCCGGTGGACGTGTAGGCCGGGCTCCACGACGGCACGCGTCGCTCGGCGTCGAAGCGGTCGTCCGCCACGGTGACGCCGCCCGTCACGCGCCGTACACCTGCTTGGGCCACCGCTCGCGCGAGATCCCCCAGTTGGGTGTTGGGCTTCGGAGGGTGGTTTCGCGTCGCAACGTAACCATCGGTGGCCAGCAACGGATCGCCACCCCCGACGAGCGAGAGGTCCCCGTTCACCACGCCGCCGCTCGGCTTGGGCGAACGCACGACCGTGCGGAACGAGCCCTTCGCCCCGACGGCAGCGAGAAAGGCCGCGCCGGTCGTGAGCTTCAATGCCGAGGCGGGCGTGAGCGCCAGCTCGGGGTTACGACGAAAGACCATCGTCGGGCCGACGGCGACGGTCAGGCACGAACTCGCAGCGAGTGGACGAGCGAAGGCCTGGACGCGGCTCGCGAGGCGGGTTTGGGCCACGAGCGACCGCAACGTGTCGGGCGCTCGGCGCGGCGACAGGACGGCGACCTTCAACGCTCCGAACTCGCCTTCGCTTCCGCCGCTACGAAACGCGGACGCGAACGCCCCGCCAAACGAGAGCATCGCCGTGAGGGTGGAGAGGGTGACGGTGAGTCGGCGCCGCCGCGGGGTCATGTGCGGTCGCGGATGAGGTAGGTCGAGGTGGCCCGCGCCAACAGACGCCCTTGTTCGTCGTGCACGTCGGCCTCAACAAAGTTGACCCGCTTGCCCGAGGACACGGTCGTTGCTGTGCACGTGATGAGCGCGTCCATCGGGACGGGGCGGAAGAAGCTGATCTTCAACTCGGCGTTTGCGCTGAAGACCTTGCGGCCCGCCGCGGCAGTGATGCTCGACGCGCCCATCGCGGAATCGACGAACGCGCCGAGGAACCCGCCCTGCATGACGCCGACGGGGTTACAGAACCGCTCGTCGACCTTCATTGTCCACACCGTGACGCCCGGCTCGTCCTTCTTGATGCAGACCATGCCGAGCGTGAGGTCGCACGCGGGAGGAACTTGAACGCCAGGGGCTTGGGGCACGGCTGCTTTCTACGGCTCGAGGGCGGCGCGGAAGAAACTGGAAACGTGCGCGAGGCGAGCCTCGACGGCCGCGGAGTGCATCGGGTCCTCGCCGGTGAGGGCTTCGAGGAACGGCAGGTCGCTGAAGTAGGTGAGGATCAGGCCGTAGCCGGTGAGGATCAACTGCTCAGGATCGTGGCGACGGAACCGGCCTGCAGCCATCTCGTGCTCAAAGAACCCGATGGCCGCGGCCATCTGTGGACGCAGGACCGCCGCGAATTCGCTGGCGAACTCGCTCTTGGCTTCGAGCGCTTCACGTCGAAACAGGCGCACGAAATCGGGGTTGGCCATAAAGAACTCAAACCCGGCGCGCAGGATGCGGTCCATCTGTTCAAAGCCCGGTCGCGGATCAGCGACTGCGGCGGCCATGCGTAAAAACCAGTCGCTAAGGGACTGCTCGAATACCTCGCGGTAGAGCGCCTCCTTGGAAGCGAAGTGGTGGAGAAGGCTCGGTCGACGAATGCCGACGGCCTCGGCAATGTCGTTGAGCGACGTGCCTTCGAAGCCGTGCTCCGCGAACAAACGACGCGCCTCGCCAAGAATCTGCTCCCGGGTGGAGGGAGCAGTGGAAGCCGTCGCCATTAGTAAAAGGCTACCTAACAGCCTTGTTACGTTCGGCGAATGCAGATTCTTGCCGCGCTCTTCATTGACACCATCGACTTCCGTCAGGTCGAGGGCCCGTCGACCCGGATCGACCTCGGCGGGGTGCAGTTCTCCTTCGCGGCCCCCGGCCCGCTGCCGGTCTCGCTCACACCCCACTTGGTGGTGCTTGTCAGCTGCACGGCAGACGAAGCGGGCACGGCTGCGCTGGTGTGTACGTTCCACGACGAGGCCGGCGAGGAGATCGCGCGCAACGCCCAGCCCTTCCAGGTGGAACCCGGCAAGTTCGGCTACCGGCTCGTACGAGCGGAGCTCACGTGGACCGATCTTGGGACGATTTACGCCCGCGTGCGCCTCGACGACGGCGACGAAACTGTGGTCCCGCTCACTCTCCTGCCCTCCGCGTAACCCCGCCGAACGCGAGTTCGGCGGCGCCACCGCCGCTAACTAGGGTTGGCGCATGGCGACGTCGGAGATCGAAGAACTGGGCGTCAACGTCATCCGGGGGTTCGCGATGGATGCCCCCGAGGCGGCGGGCAACGGCCACCCCGGCACGGCGATGGCCCTCGCCCCCCTGGCCCACGTGCTTTACACGCGGATCATGTCTCACGATCCGACGGCGCCGGACTGGCCCGACCGCGACCGCTTCGTGCTGTCGTGCGGGCACGCGTCGATCCTGCAGTACTCGATGCTGTACCTGTGCGGCTACGGCCTGTCGCTCGAGGACCTCAAGAAGTTCCGTCAACTTGGTTCCAAGACACCCGGGCACCCCGAGGTGCACTACACCAAGGGCATCGAGGTCACGACCGGGCCGCTAGGACAGGGCGTGGGCAACGGAGTGGGCCTCGCGCTTGCGGAATCGTGGCTGCGGGCGACCTTCGGCAAGGACGTGTGCGACCACTTCACCTACGTGATTTGCTCCGACGGCGACCTCATGGAGGGCATCAGCCACGAAGCGGCATCCCTTGCGGGCCACCTCGGGCTCGGTCGTCTCGTGTGCATTTACGACGACAACAAGATCACCATCGACGGTCCCACCGATCTCGCGCTGAATGACGATCCGGTCAAGCGCTTCGAGTCCTACGGCTGGCACGTCGAGGACATCGGCGAATCGGCGAACGACCTTGACGCGCTTGAAGCTGCAATCCGGCGGGCGATGGCCGTCACGGACAAGCCGTCGATGCTTGTGCTCCACAGCCACATTGGTTGGCCGTCGCCGAACAAGACCGATACGGCCAGCGCGCACGGCAACCCCCTCGGCGCTGACGAGATTGCCTTGACCAAGGAGATCCTCGGTCTGCCGGCGGGCGAGGCGTTCTACGCCCCTCTCAAGGTGGTTGAGCACTACCGCCTCACACAGGGTCGAGGCGCCGCGGCGCGTCGGGATTGGGAAGAGCGCGTGGCGCGCTACGGGGGCAACACCGACACCTTCATGTCGTGCCTTCAGGGCCGGGCCCTTGCAGGGTGGCACGCCAAGCTTCCGACCTTTGAGGTGGGCACCAAACTGGCCACCCGCAACGCGCTCAAGAAGTGCCTGGACGCGGTTGCTGATCTCATCCCGGGCCTCATCGCCGGCGGCGCCGACCTCACCGACAACACCGGTGTGAAGGTCAGCGCGTTTGCGGCGCTCGACAAGGCCAACCCGGCCGGTCGCCTCGTCCACTTCGGCGTGCGCGAGCACGCCATGGCGTCGGCCGCCAACGGCGTCGCCCTGCACGGCGGCGCCACCCCGATCATCGGCACCTTCTTTGTGTTCTCCGATTACATGCGCCCCGCGATCCGCCTTGCGGCGCTCTCGGAGGCGAAGGTCATCTACGCCTTCAGCCACGACTCGGTGGGTCTGGGTCCCGACGGGCCCACGCACCAGCCGATCGAACAGTTGGCTTCGCTGCGGGCGATGCCGGGTCTGCGCGTGATCCGTCCCGCCGATGGAAACGAGACCGCGCACGCGTTGCGCATCGCAATGGACAGCAACGGACCCACCGCGCTCATTCTGAGCCGGCAGGACCTCCCGATCCTCGAAGGCACTGCAGAGGCCTACGGCGACGTGGCCAAGGGCGCGTACGTACTGCGCGAGTCCGCCGACGCCGCCATCACGCTCGTGGGCACCGGCAGTGAAGTCTGGGTGTGCCTCGACGCCGCCGACGCGCTCGCCGCCGAAGGCGTCGCCGCACGGGTCGTGTCGATGCCGTGCTGGGAACTCTTCGCAGCACAGTCGGAGGACTATCGCGCCAGCGTCCTCGACGACCAGCGGCCGATCTTGGCCGTGGAAGCGGCGGCGAGTTTCGGCTGGGAACGCTGGGCCGACGACGCAGTGGCAATCGATCACTTCGGAGCGTCGGGCCCGGGCGACGAGGTGCTCGCCCAGTTCGGCTTTACGCCGGAGTCGGTCGCAGCCCGAGCGAAGCTTCTGCTCCACGAGTGGGCATAACCATCTCTATGACCCGCTTGCAAGAACTCTTCGCCGACTGCGGCCAGTCCCCCTGGCTCGACACGCTCTCCCGTGACGCCCTGCGCGACGGCAGCCTCGCCGGCTTAATTGCGCGCGGCGTGCGCGGCGTCACGTCGAACCCGTCGATCTTCGAGAAGGCCATCAGCGGCTCAGCGCTCTACGACGAGGACATTGCGTCGCATCGTGACGCAGGCTCGTCGGTTGACGACACGTACTGGGCGCTCGTGATGGACGACATCCAAGCGGCGGCGGACCTTCTGCGTCCGTTGTACGACGCGTCCGTCGGTGTTGACGGCTACGTGTCGGTTGAGATTGACCCCCGCCTCGCCGATGAAACCGCCTCCTCGATCGATGCGGGCAAGGCGCTGTTCACGCGGGCGAACCGTCCCAACGTGATGATCAAGGTGCCGGCCACCGCGGCGGGCGTTCCCGTGATCGAGGAGCTGCTCGCCGCCGGGATCAACGTAAACGTGACGCTGATCTTTTCGCTCGACCGCTACGACGAGGTGCTGCGCTCGTGGCGCCGCGGCGTGGAACGGGCGCTGGCTGGCGGACTTCGCACACCGCACAGCGTCGGCTCGTTCTTCGTGAGCCGCGTCGACACCGAAGTGGACAAGCGACTCGACGCGATCGGTACTCCTGACGCGCTCGCAGCGCGGGGCAAGTCTGCAGTGGCCCAGGCGCAAGTGGCCTACGCCAACTTCGTCGCGTTTATGGCCGACGGCGCGCCGCGTCCGGTGCAGCGCCCGCTGTGGGCCTCGACCTCCACCAAGAACCCGGACTACCCCGAGTTGCTCTACGTGGACACCCTCATTGGACCCGACACGGTCAACACGTTGCCCGAGCCGACGCTTGAGGCGTTCGACGCCCGCGGGACAGTCGCCCGAACCGTCGATGGCGACGTCGCCGCGGCTCGGGGAATGCTCGAGCAGGTCGCGGCGGTTGGCGTTGATATGGACGACGTCGCCGAGTTGCTCGAACGTCAGGGCGTGCAGGCGTTTGCTGATGCGCACGAAAAGTTGCTGGGCGCGCTCGCACCAAAGCTGAAGGCCTAGGGTCTCACGCGTGCACGAAACCGACGGGGTGGGCCTGGACGAGCTGATGGCGCGGGCGCGTGCTGTCCGGTCTGAGAGCTTCGGCAACCGCGTCACGTTCTCGCCGAAGGTCTTCATCCCGCTCACGCGGCTGTGCCGCGACCGCTGCGGCTACTGCACCTTCGCTACGGCCCCGGCCCGTCTTGCATCGGCCTACCTCTCCATCGACGAGGTCCTGACCATCGCGCGCAATGGCGCCGCGGCTGGCTGCCACGAAGCACTGTTCACGCTGGGCGAAGCACCCGAAGATCGATACCCCGCGGCGCGTGCCTGGCTCGACGAGCACGGTTACGCGTCGACCGTCGACTACCTCGTCGCAGCCTGCGCGGCAGTGCGCGACGAAACCGGGCTGCTCCCCCACGCCAATCCGGGCGCGCTGACCGAGGCGGACCTCCTGCGCCTGCGTGACGTCTCGGCGAGCCAGGGGATGATGATCGAGACGCTGCGCGCCGACCTCGATTGCCATCGCGGCGCGCCCGACAAAACCCCCGAACGTCGCCTCGCCACGCTCGAAGCCGCCGGCCGCGCCGCAGTGCCGTACACGACCGGCATCCTCGTGGGTATCGGCGAAGCCCGCGCTGATCGCATCGAAGCGTTGGAGGCGATCGCGGCGTCACACGCACGCCACGGTCACATCCAAGAAGTGATCGTGCAGAACTTCCTGCCCAAGGCCGACACGGCGATGCACAACGCGGCGCCGTGTCCCGAGGAGGAGTTTCTCTGGAGCATCGCCGTCGCCCGGCTGATCCTGCCGAACGACATCCACCTCCAGGCGCCGCCGAACCTGAGCGACGACTTCGGCGTGCTGCTCGACGCCGGCATCGACGACTGGGGCGGGGTCTCGCCGGTGACCCCCGACCACGTCAACCCCGAGCGGCCGTGGCCGGCCCTCGACCGCCTGCGGGAGATCACCGAGGCCAACGGGTTCGCGCTGGCCCCCCGCCTCACCGTCTACCCCG
>JBKJQZ010000186.1:0-13261 GCA_046594835.1 Acidimicrobiales bacterium
GAAAGAGGTCCCGACCCATCGGACACAACAGCGCCGGTGGCGCGATTGCGCTTCGCATCGTCGACGGCGCGCACCGCAAGCCCGACCGCCACTACGCCAGCGATCAACGCCATGCACAAGAAGACGAGGATGATCAAGGTCCACGCGTCACGGCGGGTCTTGCTCGACTCGAACTGGGCTTCAAGCGCCGCCAGCCGAACGGCATCATCGGAAGGAATCGTCATGTGGCTTCCTTTCTCACTGTGGGGCACCGGAGCGTCAGGCGGCGCTGACGTGAATGACCTCGACCATGCCCTGGGCGAAGTGGGCGGGCAGGTTGCATACGAAGACGTAGGTTCCGGGCGCGTTCAGGTTGATAGTCCGCGTCTGCGTGCCGCCAGCTGCGATGTCGTCGCCATCGGTCACGTTGTGGAGCCGAGGAGCCTCTTCGTTGACGCTGCCGTCCGGCCGAAGCGGCAAGTCCGCCGGGGCGAGGTCGGTCTTGAACGCGATCAGCTCGTGCTCGACCTTGCCGGCGTTGTTGATCGTGAACGTGTAGCGGCCCGGCTTGAATGACGACTGGCTCAGGGCGACCTTCCATTCCGTGAGTGTCGCCGTTTTGTTCGGAGCCGAGGGCTTGTTCGACGATCCGCCGCAGGCTGGCGCGACGGCAAGTAGTGCGACGGTGAGCCCTGCTGAGAGGGTCCTCGCTATTTTCATGAGTAGTGCTCCTCGGGTTTGATGAGGTGAGCTGTCCGTCACTCTTTCGAGGGCACGACGACGGTCGGACAGCTTGCGTGGTGAACGACTTGACTGCTGACCGAACCGAGTAACAAGCCGGTGAAGCCACCGTGGCCGCGGGAGCCGACCACGACGAGGTCGGCGCCCTTGGCGGCCTCGAGGATCGCTTTCGCCGCGCTGCCCCAGACGAGCACGGGCTCGGCTGGGGCGGCGAGGCCTTCGGTGTCGGCCGCTTCGATGATCCGGTCGAGCACCTCACGCGCCGCGCTCTCGAACATGTCGGGGTCGATTGGCACGCCCGCCCACGGCGAAGCCCCGACATACGACGGGTGCCAGGCATGGACGACTTCGACGACGGCCTGCCGCCGACGAGCTTCGTCCAGCGCCCAGTCCAGTGCGCGGTGAGCGGCTTCGGAGCTATCGACTCCGACGACGATACGTTCCATGGTTCCTCCAATGTGAGTGGGATCAGCGACAAAACCTGGTGGTCGACGCCAGTAGCGAGTCGTCTCCCGATGAGCAGAGCGTCACGCGAGTTCGTCATGACTCAATCGTGACGGTGGCCGTCTACCGAGGCGAGGGCAACGCGGCCCTGCCGTCAGGGCCGAAGGTCCCGAACGACGGGGCGCATACCCGGACACAGTGGAGCGCCGTCACGAGGGCGATGCGGGCCTATCCCGCCGACGACGCGATCGGTCGGCCGGCGTCGATGCGCCGTCCTGAGATCCTGTCGGTCGCGATCAAGATCATCCGGCCATTCCCCTTCGGCGCCCAGCGCGTCACCGGGAGACGACGAAGTTCGTGCAGCTCGCCAGGATCGGTCACTTCGCGGGCGACGCCGGTCACAAGCACACTCCACCCCGCGTGGCGCATGGCGTCGAAGTCGTCGACCTCGAAAGCTACGACGGCATTGCGGATCGCTGCGTCGAGCTTGGACCCCTCCCCGGTAAGAACCAGGATGCGATCGCCGTCGAGGTAGAAGTTCACCGGCAACACCGCGGGCAGCGCGCCTGAGGTGATGCCGATGCGTCCCAAGGTCACGCCGCGGAGCAGACGTAGGCACTCGGAGCGTTCCAGAACCTCCAAGCCGTTCCGGTCTACTTCCACGACCGCGATCATGCGGCCCACGGCAGCGCGGCGTCAGGGCCGAAAGTCATCTTGGCGGGGCCGACCCGTCGCGTCGCCACCGAGGGTAACCCTCGGCCCAACCTCGCCGAAGCGCAGGATCTTGTGATGGCTGACCGCAGCGGGCTCTCATCGGAGTCGTCCGGTTTGCGATCTCGCCGGTCCCGTCCGCGCAGCGCTTTGAGGCGGCAGGATTCATGAAGCTGCCGCGGCGGGCACGTGCACTCTTCGTTGGTGGCGTTGTGAGTTACGCGATCTACGTGGGTGACGCGTCCGTCTCGCCCACCGGGCGCACGTCATGACGGGGAAGTGCGCCCCTCGCGAGCGCTTATGCCTCGCCCGCCGCTGTCGGCGACAACTGTGCTGGTGGCCGCCGCGGGTGATTTCAGTCCCGTGATCGACTAGTGACGGGAGGTGCGCGAGATCACTTTGGACCTGCGCTAAAGACGGCTACCGATAACGGCCGCCGAGACCGTGCGGCAGGGCGGGCACGTGAAGGCACCGCCCCGCCGGTTCATGCGGCGGCGCGTCGCAGTGCCAGCAGCTCTAAGGCGGCGCTGGCCTTCCTGCGTTGCTTCACCACAGTCGGACTCGGAGATAGCCGTTGATGAATCATCCGCATGCCGGCATCATCGCGAACCAACACCCGACAACGGGAGAGGCGAAGGTCCCGACTTTGTCTCGCGGGTGCTCACACGAACTCGCTGCGCCTGGGCGAAGTCGTGCCCAAACGTCGCGCCCGCGGCGACGCTGTCGGCGCTTTTCGCGCCGGTAGAAGTGTACGGTCAGCCGTGACACGACAAGACCCGTACGTGTTGGGCTGGCCTCGGTCGGCTCGGGAGCGTTGCTCCAGACCCCGGTAGCGCGTCACTCGCACGCGATTGTCAGGAGCCCGCATGGTTGGCGACGGATCCACGTGGCATCAACGTTCCGTGTCGGCGGGCTGGACTCATGTCGGGCGTGAGGACGGCCGTACTGTGGTTTGGGTTCGCGGCCAACACGACGCGGCCACGTCGACGGCGTTGTCTCAGTCGTTGAGGGGGGCGGCCGCGCTCGACGATGGCGATCTGATTGTCGATCTGAGTGGCGTGGATCTCATGGGCGGCGCGACCGTGGACGTCCTTGTGTCGACGAGGGCGATGCTTTGGCGCCGCTTGCAGCTGCTTGCGTTGCGCGCTCCGTCGCGCAGCGCACGGTTGGTCCTGGACCTTTGTGCCGTTGCCTACGCCGACGGACTCGACGCGTTCGACATCAAGGCATCGTCGACGGCGCTCGGAATGGGTGGCGGCTAGTCGGGTTCGTTATTGCGGCTAACCGGCATCCGCGCTCAGGCCCTCATCGGTGCTGTGAACCGGGATGCGTCGTCCGCTAATCCACGCCGGACTGACGCGCACAATGTGGTCGCGATTGCCCGGCGCCCACGTGCGCAGCCCTAGCTTTGCGACCCGAGCTTTCTCGTCCGGCGCAGTCACTTGTTGCAGGGTGCCATGGACCATCACGCTGGCTCCGGTTTCCAACACGTCGTACGCGTCGTCAACTTCGAACGCTGCCTCACCCCCAGCGACCGCCATGCCGAGTTTGGTGCCTGGGCCCGTGCGGAACACGACAGTGCGACCGTCGAGCGCGTAGTTCACCGGAAAAATCATCGGCGAGCCGAGGTGGACGATCGCGACGCGCCCGATCGAGTGCTTAGCCAGGAACCGCCAGCACTCCTCGTCGTCGAGCCTGATCAGGCCGTAAGCATCGTGGGTCAGGTCCATGAAACAGCCGTCGTTCCTTGAGCGCCGGACAATCTCGCGGCGAGCGCAGGGCGCTGCATCCGAGCTAACGCATTCCGGGGTGGCGTGTGCCGTGCTGGTTCTTAGCGAAGGGCTTGGGCACGGGCGACGGATCGGGCGGCAGCGGTTCGGGCGGCGACGCCAGGTGGGTGTGTCCCCGTGCGTGGGCCTCGTCGGTCGTGCGGTCCTGCTCTGCCGTCGGAGCAGTGACCAACGGGTCAATCGCCTCCGCGATACCTTCCATCGCCTCCTGCATACGGTGGAACCGCCGTGCGTGACGCGCTTCGGGCGTCTTACGGGACAGACCGAACGAGAACAAGCGGAGCCGGGAGAGAACGGAGTTGTTCATGCTCCCATCGTGGGATTGTCTGCCGCCGGACGGTAGGGCGCAACGGCGGGTTGTCCTCGGGACTTTCAGCCGTATTCGTCAGGGGGCCGCGGGGACCGCCCTTCGGTTGTTGCTGTATGCGGACTCGCAGCGCCCGTTATCGGGTAGGCCCAAGGAGGGCGGGTTGGTAACGCGTTCGCAATGCCGACGCAGTTGGGTTGAACCGAGTGGCCGACAAGTTCCGCGAGGCGTTCGACAACGCGACGTTTGACGCGCTTGTATTCGATTGGGACGGGACGGCGGTACCTGATCGTCAAGCGAACGCAGCCGGTGTCCGCGGCCGCATCCAACGGCTCTGCGCGATGGGCGTCGATGTCTTCATTATCAGCGGTACCCACGTGGGCAATGTTGATGGCCAACTCCGCGCCCGGCCTTCCGGCCCGGGACGCCTGCACATGTGTCTCAATCGCGGCTCGGAGGTCTTCGAGGTAGGGCGGGACGGGCCGCAAGTTGTGTGGCGCCGAACCGCGACTGCGATCGAGGAACGGTCACTCGATGGTGCGGCTGAATTAACGGTCACGCGGCTGGCCGAGCGAGGCGTGTCCTCCCAGGTGGTGTCGCAACGCCTGAACCGGCGCAAGATCGACATCATCCCGGAGCCGGCGTGGGCCGAACCGCCCAAGGCCCGCATCGGCGAACTGCTGGCAGCCGTCAGCGAACGGCTGCGTCAGGCGGGTGTGGGTGATCTCACCGAGGTCGTGGCAATCGCCACCGACGCGGCGCGCGAAGCCGGTCTCGCCGATCCCCGCATCACGAGCGATGTAAAGCACGTCGAAATTGGCGTCACCGACAAGACCGATTCGGCGCGCTGGGCTGCGGCCTGGCTTGCGCGGCGCGGCATCACCGGTCGGCTGATACTCGTCGGGGGCGACGAGTTTGGGGCGATCGGAGGCGTGGTCGGGAGCGACTCGTTCATGCTCGTTTCTGAGTTGGCTCGGGCCGCGGTGGTGTCGGTGGGTGTTGAACCGGGCGGAGTGCCGGCGGGCGTGACCCATGTGGGCGGAGGCCCGGACCGCTTCATCGCTCTGCTCGATGCGCAGATCAAGCGGCGGACGGATCGGCGGGCTCCGTCGGTCGATGTTGACCCGGCGTGGACACTCCCGTTGCCGGATGCGACGCTGCTGGAACGCGTCGCCGAGGCGCTCGGCGCATTGAGCAACGGATGGGCCGGCACACGTGTGGCCCAGGCTGGAGCCGGGACGGCGACGGCGCCGCTGTTCGTCGTGAACGGCGTGTACAGCGATGCGTCGCCGCCGGGCCTCCTGCACGGCCCGGTGTGGAGTGGAGTGGAGCTTCGCGGTGAGGATCCTCCACGACACGGCGATCGACGATGGGTTGACCTGCGCACTGGCGTGTTGGCCAGCGATGGTGATGCCGACTCGCCGCGTCGCTCGGTTCGGTTTGCGTCCGGAGTACGGCCGCATGTGTTGGCGTTGCGCGTCGAGGCCGACACCGCGCGGCTCATCCCCGCTGACGCGCTCGCGGCGCCGAAGGACGCCGTCGGTTTCGAACGAGCGGCGCGCGACGACGTGCAACTGGCCCGAACCGGCAATCGAGTGAGCGGAGGCATCGCGATGGCGGCACGCGAATGCGTTGAGGCGAACGTCGACGGGTGCGTGGTCGACCGGCTGGTCGGATGGGCCAGCACCGCAGCGGGCGTGGCGAGTTGGGACGAGGCGGCGGATCCACTCGTGGAGGCCGAGGCGCTCGGCTTTGACCGGCTGCTCTCCGAGCACCGCGAGGCGTGGGCGCAGAAGTGGGCCGACGCCGAAGTGACCATCGAGGGGGACGCGCAGGCCCAGCTCGCGGCTCGCTTCGCCGTGTTCCATCTCCTCTGCGTTGCGCCCGACGAAGGCGAAGCCGCCGTCGGCGCCCGCGGCCTGACCGGCGACGCTTACAGCGGCCACGTCTTCTGGGACGCCGACGTGTTTGTACTGCCGGCGTTGGCCGCCGTCCGTCCGGCGGCGGCGCGGGCGATGCTCGAGTACCGCATTCGTCGTCTGCCCGCGGCGCGCGCCGCCGCGGCCGCACTCGGCCGCGCCGGCACCCGGTTCCCATGGGAGTCGGCCGGTACGGGTTTCGACGTGACTCCCCGCTCGGCGATCAACCCGCAGGGTGAAACCGTCGCCATCCTCACCGGCCAACAGGAAGAGCACGTCGTAGCGGACGTCGCGTGGGCCGCGCACCACTACGCGGATTGGACCGGCGACCGCGCGTTCCTCGCCGGACCCGGTCGCGACCTCATCGTGGAAACGGCGCGCTACTGGGCCAGCCGCATCCGCATCGACACGAAAGGCGCCGGTCACATCGACGGCGTCATCGGTCCTGACGAGTACCACGAGTCGGTCGACGACAACGCGTTCACCAATGTCATGGCCCGATGGAATTTGCGGCGGGGTGCCGGCTTGCTCGCAACCGCAGGCCGCAAGGCCGATGCCGACGCAAAGAGGTGGCGTGCGCTGGCAGACGCGTTGGTCGACGGATGGGACGCGCGCCGCGGCCTCTACGAGCAGTTCGACGGTTACTGGGACCTTGAATCGCTGCTCATCGCGGACTTTGCAACGCCGCCGGTCGCGGCGGACATGCTGCTGGGCGCGCCGCGGGTCAATGGGTCCCAGCTCATTAAGCAGGCCGACGTACTCATGCTCCACCACCTCGTGCCCGACGAGGTGGAACGGGGATCGCTCCGCGCGAACCTCGCGTTTTACGAACCCCGCTGCGCGCACGGAAGCTCGCTCTCAGCGGCTATCCACGCCTCACTACTCGCGCGGGCGCGCCAGCCCGAACGCGCCTTGGAGCTGTTCCGCCTCGCGGCCCAGCTCGACCTCGACGATGTGACCGGCTCGACCGCAGGCGGCCTCCACTTGGCCACCATGGGCGGGGTTTGGCAAGCGCTGGCCTACGGATTCCTCGGACTTCGGGCCCACGCTGAGTTCCTCGAGATCGACCCGTGCCTGCCCGCAGCCTGGAGCGCAGTCGGCTTGCGCTTCCGCTTCCGGGGCGTTCGCGTCGGCGTACGGGCCGAACACGACGCAGTCACCGTCAGCTGCGACAACGCGCTCCTCGTGCGCGTCGGCTCGGCGAAGCCGGTGCACTGCGATCCACCGGGCCACACATTCGAGCTCAAGGAGACCACGTCGTGAGCATCGTTCTCGCCGCCCTCGACGCAACCGAGTCAGGCCCGCGCGTGCTCGAAGTGGCGTTGGCGCTCGGTGAGATGACCGGCGCAACCGTCGAGGCCGTCCACGCAGAGGACGGAACGACCGCGGTACCGAAGGCGCTCGCCGCCAGCAGCGGCGTGCCCTTCGTGCTGCTCGGGCCGCACGTCGCGTCTGCCGTACTCGGCGCCCTCGACGCGCCGGACGTGATCGCGGCGGTCCTCGGGGCCAGCGATGGACTCGGTGGTCAACGGCTCGCGGGTCGAGAGACGATGAAAATTCTCGAGCGAGCTAACAAGCCCATAGTGCTCGTGCCGGTTGGCGTGGCCGCTGGCACGAGTCGCCCATATCGCCGCCTACTGGTGCCGCTCGAGGGCACCGAACAGTCTTCGCGGGCGGTCCTGAAACACCTTTTCCCGGTGCTGCGAGATGACGTCGAACTGCGCGCCCTCCACGTGTTCACTCAGAACACGATGCCTCGCATCCTTGACCACCCCGGGCGCGACATGGAGTTAATCGGCGACGAGTTCTTGGCTCGCAACCTTCCACCCGCCGCCTCCGTCGACATGCGAGTGGGCCCTGTCGGCTTGCGGGTGGCCGAAGCGTGCGCTGAGCGGGCAGCGGACCTCGTCGTACTTAGTTGGGCCCAGGATGGGTCTGCTGGGCACGCGGTCGTGATCCGTGACGTGCTCGCGCACTGCGCGATCCCGGTGCTGTTCTTGCCCGTCGACGGGACCTCCCCGCCTAGGTACTGACCGCGCCAATCCGCACCCCGGTCACCTTCGTCGGAACAATTCTGACCCAGAGCTCGTCCGCGTCGGAGCGCCACAACACCGTTCGGTCCGCGGCGACTCGGCTGATCTCGGCCTTGTCGCTCATGCGCTCGGCCCGGCCGACAACGAGGACGCTCCACCCTCTCGCCTGATCGTCAGCAAGGCCGTCCACCTCGAAGGCGACCCACGGCCAATCGAGCGCGGCGTGCAGCTTGGTGCCGATATTGGTCGGGAACATGACGCAGCGACTGTTGCGGTCAAAGACGTGACTTACGGGGAAGATCTCGGGGCGACCATCGGTGACGACGCCAAGGCGACCCAGCGTCGCGGCAGCCAACAACTCCTCGCACTCCTCGGGCGAAATGCTGACCGACCACGTTTGCGCGCTCATGCGCTGACCACTTTGCCGGTGCGTCTCGTCCGGCGCATCGGGGCGCACTACGGATGCGGTCGGCGGCGGGCTACGGATGCGGCGGAAGCAGCCGATGCGGATGCTGGATGTCATGAGCGACCAGCGAACTGATGAAGCAGGCATTGCCCAGATATTGGTGGGCGTCTCGTTCGAGAACATCTTCCGTGCGCAGGAGTTCCTGACTGCCGCGGGTGGCCTTGCTGCCGCGGGCAAGCTGAAGCTCAAGGACGCGGTCATCGTCGTCAAGGACGGGGCCGGCAAGACCGTGGTTCGCGAGACGACCGACCCGTCGCCGGGTCAATCCGCTTTATCCGGGGCGATGTGGGCGGGGCTGTTCGGCCTGATACTCGGCGGACCAGTGGGCTGGATCGCCGGTCTGGCTGCGGGCGCCGGAGTCGGCGCGGCCGCGGCGAAGGTCGTCGATCTCGGCATTTCCGATGCGTGGGTCGCGTGGTTTCGCGAGGCCGTCCGCCCGGACACCGCGACGGTGACGTTGCTCGTCGAAGACCTCGACCGCGATGCGCTCGTCGCCGAGACCAGCCGGTTCTCCGGAGCCGAGCTCGTCTACGCCGATCTTGACGACAAGACGATCGAACAAATCAAGGCCGCGTTCGACGCTCCGGCTCTCGCCGCGCCCACGACCACCTGAGCGACGAAATGGTTCGGCCGCGGCCCGAGCGGCCGCGCACTGCGGCGCTTACGGCGGGGCCTCGGCCGGTGCGCATGCTCGGAGTCACCGCGGCCTGGGGCGCGTGCTTCATCCTCATTCGTTGGGGATTGCGCGACGCCCCCGTCCTTTGGTTCGCCGCGCTGCGGTCGTTGGGAGGGGGCGCCGCGTTGCTTGCTCTGGCCGCGCTCCAACACCGCGTTGCGCCACGGGGACGGCCGGCGTGGTCGTTGATCACGCTGCTCGCCATCACCAACAGTTCGATCGCGTTCGCCGCCATGTTCGCGGGCGTAGCGGGTTCGGCGACTGGCACCGCAGCAGTGTTGGCCAACGCGCAGCCATTGCTGATCCTGCTCCCGGCGTGGTGGCTCTACGGCGAGGCGGTAACGCCGCGACTGACGATCGCCTTGGTGGTGGGCTTCGTCGGCTTGCTCGTGGTGGCGCTACCTGCGGGCGGCGGACAGGGCGCCGCCCTGTCGATCGTGGCCGCGGGCGCGATCACGTCGGGAACGCTGCTCGCCCGGCGGGCCGGACACCTCGACGTGGTGATGGTGAGCGGCTGGCACTTCGTTATCGGAGGCGCGGTCCTGGCCGCCGCGGCCGGCGCCGTCGAAGGTGTGCCGGCCATCGCGTGGACGCCTCGCTTCGTGGCGGTGCTTACCTTCCTCGCCCTGGTGGGCACCGCCGCCGCCTTCGTGGTGTGGTTTCAGGAGAGCCAGCAATGCGCCTTGGGACGGCTCGCCGCCTGGACGTTTTTGGTGCCGGTCTTCGGCGTCGCATTGGTTTTCGTCGTGCTCGGCGAGCGCCCAGCATGGTGGACGGTCGTCGGCCTCACGCTCGTGCTCAGCTCGCTGGGCTTGGCGACGTCGCGCGTAAATCCAGCCGGGTTCAGGCGAGCGTCGCCCGCACTTGCCGCGCCATTTCAAGATCCTCACGGGAACTGACGACCAGCGCGCGCGCCGCCGCTCCAGCGGCGCCGATATCGGCATCGGCGACCGCTGACGTGTTGCGATCCGCGTCGATCGCGAGCCCCAAGAAGCCGAGCCCGGCGATTGCTTCGGCGCGTACGCGCGGGTGATGTTCGCCGACGCCGCCCGTGAACACCACTACGTCGAGACCGTCGAGCGCGGCGGCCATCGCCGCGATCTCGCGTCGGAGGCGATGGATGTAGACCGCGAACGCGTGGAGCGCGTCGGGCTCGCCGCGATTCACGCGGGCCGCGACGTCGCGCATGTCGCCCGATCCGCCCGCCAATCCGGCTAGTCCCGCGTCGTGCTCAAGTCCGCCCGCAACGTCCTCGACCGTCAAGCCGCCGTCTTGGAGCAGCCAGAGCACGAGGCCAGGATCAACAGAGCCCGCCCGCGTGGCCATCACAAGACCGTCCATCGGAGTGAATCCCATCGTGGTGTCGACCGAGCGTCCGTCGAGTACCGCACACAGCGATGCGCCCGCGCCGAGGTGGCATGACACGAGGCGGAGTTCGCGCAGCGGTCGGGCGATCAACTCCGCCGCGCGACGCGCGGCCCACGCGTGGGAGAGGCCGTGAAACCCGTAACGGTGCAACGGCCACTTGTCCCGCCATGCCCGCGGGAGGGCGTAGGTCGCGGCCGCATCGGGCATGCCGGCGTGGAAGGCGGTGTCGAAGCACGCGACGGCCGGCACGGTCGGCAGTGCCGCTCGAACCGCGTCGATCATCGTGAGGGTCCGCGGCTGGTGGAGCGGCGCCAGGCTCGTCAGGGCGGCGATCGCGCCGACCACTTCGTCGTTGATTCGCGACGCAGCGGTGAAGCGGTCTCCGCCGTGCACCACGCGATGCCCGACCGCGTGGACGTCGGTGAGCCCATGCAACCATTTCGCTAGGCCGGGTGGATCACCTGACCCGTCCCACGGGTCGAGGTCGAGCGTTTCCTCAACTCCGTCGTCGTCGTTGAGGAGGTGGAGTTTGAGCGTGCTCGATCCCGCGTTGACGGCCAGCACCCGCATCAGGTCGGCCAGGTCCATTCGGTAATCGCGGGCATGTCCTCACCGTGGTCGCGGGTCCACGCGCGCGCGAGCGCGCGCTGCTGGACCATCTCGTCGCGCACGCCACCGCAGCGCTCGGCGAGGTCGGGGACGCGGTCGATCACGTCCATCACGAGGTGGAAGCGGTCGAGATCGTTCAGCATCACCATGTCGAACGGCGTGGTGGTGGTGCCTTCCTCCTTGTAGCCACGAGCGTGGATGTTGGCGTGGTTGGTACGCCGATAGGTGAGCTGATGGATCAGCGATGGGTAACCGTGAAACGCGAAGACGACCGGCTTGTCGGCGGTGAACAGCGCGTCGAAGTCGGCGTCGCTCAGCCCGTGCGGGTGCTCGCTGGCGGGCTGTAGCCGCATGAGGTCCACCACGTTGATCACCCGCACCCGCAGGTCGGGCAGGTGACGGCGGAGCAAATCGGTTGCGGCCAGGGTCTCCAGCGTGGGGACGTCGCCGGCACAGGCGAGCACGACGTCGGGTTCGGCGCCGCCGTCGGTGCTGGCCCAGTCCCACACCCCGAGGCCGCGGGCGCAGTGCAGGGCGGCCTCGTCGGGGCCGAGCCAGTCCAAACACGGCTGCTTGCCAGCAACGATGACGTTCACATAGTTACGGCTGCGAAGGCAGTGGTCCGCGGTCGACAGCAGCGTGTTGCTGTCGGGCGGTAGGTAGACGCGGATCACGCCAGCCTTCTTGTTGACCACGTGGTCGATGAAGCCCGGGTCCTGGTGGGAGAAGCCGTTGTGGTCTTGCATCCACACGTGCGAGGTGAGGAGGTAGTTGAGCGACGCCACCGGTGCCCGCCACTCGAGACCGTTGCAGACCTTGAGCCACTTGGCGTGTTGGTTGAACATGGAATCGATGATGTGGACGAACGCCTCGTAACACGAGAACAGGCCGTGACGGCCCGTGAGGAGATAGCCCTCGAGCCATCCCTGGCAGAGGTGCTCGCTCAGCACCTCCACGACCCGGCCGTCGGACGCGAGGTGATTGTCGGCCGGTGACGCTTCGGCCTGCCACGCCTTGCCGGTCACCTCGTACACCGCGCCGAGACGGTTGGACTCGGTTTCGTCGGGTCCAAAGATTCGGAAGTTCCTGACGCCATCACTGCGCTTCATGACGTCACGGAGCAGCAGCCCGAGCCGCCGCGTCGGCTCGGTGCGCGTCGTGCCCGGCGCCGGTACCCCAACCGCGTAGTCCTTCCAGTCCGGCAACGCGAGGTCGATGAGCAGTGTCCCGCCGTTGGCGTGGGGGTTGGCGCTCATGCGCCGGGTTCCGTCAGGGGCGAGCGCGGCGATGTCGGGCGCGAGCCGTCCGTCAGGACCGAACAGTTCCTCGGGTCCGTAGGTGCGCATCCAGCGTGCGAGCGCGGCGAGGTGCTCAGGGTTGGACCGCACCGCAGTGAGGGGCACCTGATGGGATCGCCAGGTGCCTTCGACCGGTAGGCCGTCGACCTCGGCGGGGCCGGTCCAGCCCTTCGGCGAGCGCAGGATCAGCACCGGCCAGCGGGGCCGCTCGGCGTTGGCCCCGCTGCGGGCCGCGGCTTGGATGCCGGCAATGTGGTCGCAGATGGCGTCGAGCGTCGCCGCCATCTCGCGGTGCATCGTCGCGGGGTCGTCGCCCTCGACCCGGTACACGGTGTGCCCGTAGCCCTCGAGGAGTTTGGTCAGCTCGTCGTCGGGGATGCGGGCGAGCACAGTGGGGTTGGCGATCTTGTAGCCGTTCAAGTGCAGGATCGGCAGGACTGCGCCGTCGTGGACGGGGTCGAGGAACTTGTTGGAGTGCCAGCTCGCGGCCAACGCGCCGGTCTCGGCCTCACCGTCGCCGATGACGCAGGCGACTACCAGGTCCGGGTTGTCGAACGCGGCGCCGTACGCGTGCGCGAGTGAGTAGCCAAGCTCGCCGCCTTCGCTGATCGAGCCCGGCGTCTCGGGCGACGCATGGCTGGGGATGCCGCCCGGGAACGAAAACTGGCGAAACAAGCGCCGCATCCCGTCCGCGTCCGCGGAGACGACGGGGTAGATCTCGCTGTAGGTGCCATCTAGCCAGGCGTTGGCCACCACCGACGGGCCGCCGTGGCCGGGGCCGGCAACAAAGAACATGTTGAGGTCGCGGGCACGGATTATCCGGTTGAGGTGGGCGTAGACAAAATTCAACCCGGGCGTCGTCCCCCAGTGGCCGAGCAGCCGCGGTTTGACGTGTTCGGGCTGTAACGCCTCGGCGAGGA
>JBKJQZ010000266.1:0-12645 GCA_046594835.1 Acidimicrobiales bacterium
GACTACAACCTTCTCGAGCTGGAAGCTCATCGCCTCTGTGTAGAAGCGATGCGTGGCTTCGGTGTCCTTGCTGGCAAACGCGACGTGATGAAAACCCATCCCTAAACCGTACGCTCACCCGATGCAGTTCGTCACCGCGACTCATCAGCGGGCGACGTGGGCTTTGTTCGCCACCACCGCAACGTGGGGCACGGTCCCGCTGATCGTGCGAAGCGTCGACCTCCCACCCGCCGCGATCGTCGCGGCGCGTTTCTGGTTCGGCGCGCTGGCATTGACCGCGGTGTTGCTGTGGGAGCAGCGGGCACAGCGACCGAGCGGCCCGCCGGTGTGGTCGGTATCGCGAGGCCGAGCGGTCGCGGTATGCGTCACCCTTGCCGTGCACTGGATGTGTGAGATCGCCGCGTATCAACACGCTCCCATCGGGACCGCGCTGTTCATCATTTTCCTGGCTCCCATCGGGATTGCCGCGGTTGCGCCGCGTCTGCTCGGCGAGCGGATCGACCGCCAAACCGTCGCCGCACTCGCCCTCGCGGTAGTGGGCTTTGCCTTCATGAGCCGCAACGCGCTTAAAGCCAGCGGCGGGACTGGCCTCACACTCGCGCTCGCTGCGGCCGTGAGCTTCGTCGCCCTCGTTGTGTTGAACAAACCACTCGCACAGACCTACGGCGGCGTGCGCGCCGCCCAAATGCAGATGACCGGCGCGGGCGTGTTGATCATCCCCGTCGTGCTCGCAGCCCACATCACGTCACCCCAGGCCGCATGGCTGTGGCTGATCGTGCTGGGCGTCGTGCACACCGGCCTCGCCATCTCCGTGTACCTGAGCGCCCTGACGGTTGTGGGTGCCACCGTGACCGGCGTGCTCGGCTACCTCGAACCCACGACGGCGGTTGTGTGGGCGTGGCTGGTGCTGGGTGAATCGCCGTCGGCGGCCACACTGGTGGGCGGCGCCGCGATCTTGGGCGCCGGCGTACTCGTGGTGCGAAACGAACAACCGGATCTGGAGGTCGCGGGTGTTACTGGGTGACGATCTGCTGCCGCTGCTGGTGCTTGCGCTCGGCGCGGCCATGGTGCTGGGCAATCTGCTGGCGATTATTCGCCCGCCGGCGCAGCCCAAGGATGGTGAGTTGGCCGAAGCGCCGCGCGGCCGGAGCGTGGCCATGGCCAGCGTCGGATTTATTGCTGCTATCTGGGCCCTCGCCTCGTTGATCCGAGGCTGAAGCTACGCGCCGCCCTTGGGGGCCGACGAGCCGCCGTGGGGCTGTGCAGGCGAGGTCAGCCATGCCCAAGCCTCGGCGAGATTCACCAGTTGTGCGGAAGTGGCGCCCTCCGCCCGCTGCTTGATGGCGTCGAACAAGACGACCCGGGCCTCGAAGCCCGCTCGGTTCAGTACGTCTGCCTGTTGTTCGTCCACCTGAACATCCTCCTACGGCGCCCCCGCTGCCGCAGACCATGATCGGTCAACCGGTCAGGAGCGAGCGAGGAAGTTTATATGCGCCCCACGTGGCAGACACCTTCGCGGTGCAAGAGACGCCACCGCGAAGCCGTCATAGGAGCCCTCCGACCAGGTTGACGAGCACCGCGATAAACGCGGTGGCGAATACGAATGACAACAACGCGTGATGCAGCACGACGCGACGAATGCCGCGGCTCGTGATGGTCGTATCCGACACCTGGTACGTCATGCCAACGGTGAAGGCGAGATAGGCAAAATCCGAGTAGTCGGGGGCTTCGGCTCCGAAGTCGATCCCACCGTCTTGTTCGTCGTAATAGAGCCGGGCGTAGCGCAGCGTGAACACGAGCTGCACGACCGTCCAGGCGAGCGTCACGCTGACCACGCCGATCCCAGTCGAAAGGCCTCTGGTCGCGCCGGCGCCGTCGCCCGCCTTGGCCAGCACGAAGCCCACGCCGATCAAGCTGGCGATCGCGGCGATGACCAAGGTGGCGTCGGCGACCAACACCGACGGCTCTTCCTCGGTGGCGTGTGCCGCAGTTGCCTGTGCATCAAAGCGCCGGACCGGCGCGAGCACGCGCACCACAAAGGTCAACGCCGCGGCGCACCACCCGGCGAGCACCGCGACTTGCCACGGCGTCATCGCCGCGATGCTGGCGCCGACAACGAAGCCAACCGCCGCACTCGCGGCAAGTCGGCGGTTCGACGTCGCCATCGTGCTCAACAGGCCCCGCCGACGTGCAGCGACGCGCCGGGAACGGTGAGGCCGAGGCCCGAGAGCCCGCCGACGGGCGTCTCAACCGCGTATCTGAACGGATCACGCGCCGCGTACGTCGGACAGTCCACACCGTCCGGGCACTTCTGCATCTGCGTGAAGTCGACCAGCACCCCGCGGGCGTCGTACCAACCAATGTCGAGATCAATCGGGACGAAGTGGTTGGTGAACGCCACGGTCTCGTCTGCCGCGAACGCAAACACCATCGCGTCGTATCCACCGAGGTCGGTCCGGTTCTGCATCCCCTGCTGCTGGGTTCCTGTCGTCGACGCGAGCAGCGCGCAGTACGACGCTGGGTCGCGGCCAACGGTGAACCGGGTGGCGCCGAACGGTGGAATGAGGCCGCGGCCGTCCACCCCCACCCCCGAGTGATCGGTTGTGGCTTGGAACGAACGGATGACTACGACAACCGTGCCGATGACAAGCGGCAAGACGAGCGCGAGCACTACGACAATGGCAACGGCGCGGAGCGCCGGCCGCGTGCGCGGCGAGAACTCGTCGCTATCGAATGAGACGGTTGACCACCAACGGGATCGTCAGACCGACGACGGGGCTGACCACCGGATCAACCGGCCGGTTGGCGCCGAGCACGAACCACTCGAGCAGGCCCAGACCAACAAGGGTCCACGCAACGATTTTGAGCACCCGGTATGCGGTGGGTGTTTCGAATTCCGGCTCGACGTACTGCTGGGTCACGCCGACATGCTTGCACGTTGGCCGGCGCCGTAAAGGTTCAGCTCCTCGGCAACGTCGCCGGGCAGGCGGTAGCTCTCGTCGGGCCCGGGAAAGGTGCGCGCCCGGACGTCGGCCGCATAGGCCTTGACCGCCTCGACGCTCTGGGTCTTCACCTCGGCGTAGCGGCGCACGAACTTGGGCGTCACGCGGTCTTCAAGGCCGAGCAGGTCGTGCAGCACGAGCACCTGTCCGTCGCAGGAGGCGCCGGCGCCGATGCCGATCGTCGGGACGGAAACGGCCTCGGTGACGAGCGTTGCGACGTCGTTCGGCACGCACTCCAGAACGATCGCGAACACGCCCGCCGCGACGAGCTTCTGGGCGTCGTCTATCAGCAGACGCGCCGCTTCAGCGGTGCGACCCTGGACCTTGAACCCACCCAGTGCGTTGATCGACTGCGGCGTCAGGCCTAGGTGACCCATCACAGGGATCTCGGCGTCGATGATCGCTTCGATCACGGGGACGCGTTTGGCCCCACCCTCGAGCTTCACGGACTTCGCGCCAGCACGGATCAACTTGGCTGCGTTCGCAACCGCATCGTGCGGGCCTTGGTGATAACTCATCCACGGCAGGTCACCGACGATCAGCGCGCGCGGATTCGTGCGGGCGACGGCCGCGGTGTGGTGCGCCATGTCGTCGATGGTCACCTGGAGCGTGTCGTCGTAGCCAAGCACGACCATCGCAACCGAGTCACCTACGAGGATCATGTCGACCCCCGCGTCGTCAGCGATCCGAGCAGTAGGCGCGTCATAAGCAGTGACCATCACCAAAGGTGTTTGGCCCTTCGCCGCGCGTACGTCAGGCACTGTTACTGGCTTCAGACCAGACATTGCTTCCTCCTTGACGCTTGTCTCGCGCCCCATGGCTGCAAGCAAGCACCTGAAGTGTACGTTCCACACGTGTCTGATGCATCCGCGCCCGTGTGCGAAAACTGCGCTCGTGATGAATCCAACCTCGACGGCCTCGCTGCCGTGCGGCGGGTGTATCTCGAGCTCGACGAATGGGGCGAACAAGAGCCCAAAGCGACCGTTATGACCGAGATTGAGCAGTGGTGCGTGTCGTGCCGGACCATCTACCCGCACGAGTTGGTCGTCTAGCGCTACGGATCGCCGGACAGGCCAGCCTCGCTCTGGCCGGGGCTGGTGGTAGTCGGCGAGGGTGGTTCAACAGGCGTCGCGGCGCTGGCCGGTGAGGTCGTGGTGGTGTTCTTGGGCACGAAGGTGCCTCTCGTAGCCTTGGGCGTTGACGGCGCGGTGGTCGCCACGCCGCGTGTGTTGTACGACGTGCGGCTGCTTCCAAGCACCTTGCCGCTGAACCTGGTGACGGTCGGGAACGGCGTGAGCGACTCGCCTTTGGTGACACTCGTCATGAAGCGGCGCCAGATGTCAGCGGGCACCGACCCGCCCGTCACCGGCCGTCCACCGCGGAAGTTGGCGAGGGTGCGGCTGTTGCCCTCGGGGTAGCCCATCCATACCGCGGTAGTGAGCGATGTGGACGCCCCAACGAACCACGCGTCGCCGTAGTCCTGGGTCGTGCCCGTCTTACCAATCAGCGTGTTGGGCCCCGCGCCCTTCAAGCGGGCCTTCACGCCGGTCCCCCGCTCGATTACCTGGGTGAGCGCGGTGTTGACCGTGTCGGCCTGCTCCCGGCTCAGCACGCGCGCGCGTTGCGGGTTGGCGCGGAACAGCACCTTGCCGTCTGCGGTCTCGATTGACGCGATGAACTGCGGGGCGATGCGCTCCCCGCGACGAGCGAGGGTGGAATACGCCGAAGCGATGTCGATCGGTGCTACCTCAACGGTGCCAAGCACGAGCGACGCGACCGGACGAAGTGGAGCGGTGACACCCAAGTCCGTCGCCATGGCCATCAACTTGTCGGCACCGATGGCGGCAGTGGCCTGGGCGTAGACGGTGTTGATCGAGTTACGCGTCGCTTCGATCAAGTTGACGCTGCTACCGAAGGATGCGTCGTCGTAGTTACCGACGTGCCAGTCCTTTCCAGCATCCGCCTTGGGCAGGACGATCTCGGCCGGCGCCGGGAACGACGACTCGAGCGAGTAGCCCTCCCGTACCGCCTCAGCGAGCAGGAACGGTTTGAAGGTGGAACCAGGCTGACGCCCGCGGCCACCTCCGTCAGCTCCCATGGCCAGGTTCACCTTCGAGTCGTTGAAGTTCTTGCCCCCAATGAGCGCTCGCACGCGGCCGTCGCCGTCAATCGCCACCAACGCACCCGACGGGTCGGTCACCCGGTTGAGAACGCCGTAGACCGCGTTGTACGCGGCGCGCTGCGCAGCGACGTCGATGGTCGTCTTCACGCGCAGACCACCGCCGAGTACCACTTGCTCGCCGTAGTCGCGCACCAGGATCCGACGGATGTAGTCCACGACGTACTCGGTGCCTGCTTCGGACGCGACCACGCGCGGCGCCATGTTGCGCTTGGTTACGACGTAGCGCGCGAGCGGTTGCCGTTCGACCTCAGCGGCGTCGGCCGCAGAGATCTCGCGGGTTTCGACCATGGCCTGCAGGGTCCGATTGCGGCGGTTGGTCGCGGTCTGCGGGTCCTTAGTCACGTCCGCGTTCTCAGGAGCGCGGATCAATCCTGCGAGGTACGCGGCTTCGCGCAGACCGATCTCGTTGACGTCCTTGCCGAAGTACGACTGCGTCGCGGCCTGCACGCCATACGCACCCCGGCCGAAATACACGGTGTTGAGGTACCGCTCGAGTAGTTCGTCCTTGGTGAGTTCACGCTCAAGCTTCACTGCGAGCACCGCTTCTTTGAGCTTGCGCCACACGGTGCGTTCCCGGCCGACGTAGGTGTTCTTCACGTACTGCTGGGTAATGGTCGAGCCGCCCTGAAGGCGGCCGCCGCGAATGTCGTTAACGGTCGCCCGCACCAGGCCCACCGGGTCGAGGCCACCGTGTTCGTAAAAGCTGCGGTCTTCGGTTGCGACCACTGCGTGCAGCAGCACCTTGG
The DNA here is from genome assembly GCA_046594835.1 of Acidimicrobiales bacterium. Lineage (GTDB taxonomy): Bacteria > Actinomycetota > Acidimicrobiia > Acidimicrobiales > JACCXE01 > JACCXE01. Next base: position 5,931 of record JBKJQZ010000266.1, read on the forward strand.
GGACCGACTTCAGCTCAACCGAGATCCGGTTCTCGGTGCCCGTCAGCGTGGCGAGGCGCGAGCCGTCGGCTGCGTAGAGAAACGTCGTTTGGGCCTCGGGCGCGGCGTCGGGTAGCGGCACCCGCGACAGCACGAAGAGGACACCCGCAACGGTCGTGAATCCGAGCAACCCGATGAGGAACAGGATGCGGCGGTACCGCCAGACCCAGCTTCGCCGCTGGCGCTTTCTCTTCCGTGAAGGTCGCCCCGGCATGGGTTGCGGACCCTATGGGATTGCCGCCGAATCGGTGAATCGGGCCAGCTCTTCCGGCGTCAGCGGCGGCGCACCGCCGCACGCAACGTCGGAGTTGCCCGATTCGTTCGGAATGCCCGAAGCTGGCCGAGCACGAGCGCGATCGCAAAGACCGCCAGCGCGGTCACCAGCCCGTGACCAGCGGTGACGGTGGCGTCGGGCAGTACGCCGAGCACGCCGAACAACTCGGGCGCGCAAGTAGCCATGACGCCGCCGACTGCTCCCATATACGCGATCACCGTTGCGTGATCGGGCTCGTGCTCGCCGTGACGGGGCCCGCGCCACCAGCTCAACACGGCCAACACACCGGCACCTGCACCGAGCGTAAGGCCGCGTTCACTCGGCTGGGCCGCCACCACGCTCGCCAATCCAGCCAAGGCGGGCAATGCGATCAGCCCGTCGACGATTTCGGGCCACGGGGCGACGCGGGGATCGACGCTTGCGGGGCGCGCGGCGATGAGCACGCCCGCCGCCACCAATATCGGCCCGAGACCCGCGGGAGTCGCAAAACCAGACGCAGCGCCAACGCCGAGCACAGCGAGAGCAACGCCGCGCTCGCGCAAGACGACAGCCACAACGCTGAGGGCCAACGCCGCGAACACAACTGCGGGCGCGGCGTCGACCGCCACCCGCGCGCCCCAAACCCCAAGCCCGCCGACGACGCCGGCGACCAGAGGCGCGCCGACGCCGGTCGCAACTAGTCGCCTCATGCGGGACGCGAAATACCCACGCCGCCCTGGGTCCCCGCGCCGTAGCGAGCGATCTCCTTCGGCAGGTCGAGGGGGCGAAGCTGCACCCTGTCTTCGAGGGTTTCGTCGTCGATTCGATCGGCAGGCACCAGCCAAACGATCTCGAACTCGAGGCCGTCTGGGTCTTTGCCGTAGAGGCTCTTGGTCGACGAGTGATCTGTGGCCCCTACGAGCGCGCCGCGCTGCGCGAGTGAGTCCTGGAGCTGGCTGAGGTCCTCGAGGGTGTCGACCTCCCAGGCGAGGTGGTACATGCCTACGGTCGCTTGCCCGGCGGCGGAGTCACCCGCTTGCGCGCCGATCTGGAACAGGCCGAGGTCGTGGTCATTGGTTGACCCGCGTGCTTGCAGAAACACGGCGCGCCCGGGCAACTCGTTCACGACACGAAAGCCGAGCGCTTCCTCGTAGAAGCTCACGCTGGCCGACAGGTCCCGAACGTAGAGCACGGCGTGATTGAGGCGGTTGATCGGCATGGCTAACGGTACCCAGCCATCACACCGAGGCCAACCGAGGCAATCGCGATGCCCACCGCAACAAAAGGTTGCCACCGGGCCCGGCGCGGCGAGGCCGCCAGCAGCCAGCCCGCGCCTCCACCCGCTGCGAGCCCAGCTGCCCACACAGCCGCGCTCGTTGCACCGCCGCTGGGCGCGGGCCCCGCGACGAGCACACCTCCAAGCGCGCCGAGTACCGCGCCGGTACTTCGTTGCCGACCAGTGAGCACGAGGCTGACGCCCGCGCTCCACGCCGCTGCGATCGCCACCGTCGAACCGGTGAAACCGGCGGTGCCGAGCACCGCCTGGTTGCCCGCGATGTCGCCCAAGCCCGCCGACCCCACTCGGGCGAGCGTCCCCACGCCTACGAGGACGACGGTGAGCGTGGTCAGCCCCGACGCGCCGGCTACGCCCAAGGCGAGGGCGACCACCCAGATGTCGCCGCGGCCCGTCAGCACGAGCGCCGCGGCGGCGGCGAGGGCCCCGTCGCGCGCGGCGAGCGGTAACGAATCGCCAGCGCGGGTGCGAACAACCCAGGCTGGCCCAGACAGAGGTGTCAGCGCCGAGCCCGCCGGCCGCCGACGGGTACCTTGCGCACGAGGTGGTTCCAGCCGCAGGTGGAACAGACCTCGACTACGTAACAACTCAACTCGTCACCCGACGCGTCGAGGCGGCGCATTTCCTTGATGTTGTCGACGCACCGTCCGCGGGCCGGAAGCCGAGGACCGAATGCGTAGGTGACGTGCACGAGGTCGTCCTCCCGGCACACCGGGCACTCCTCGGTGGTCTTGCTCCCGGTTCTCGCCGCCCGGATCAGCTCGGGGTGGGCATCGCAGATGTCGTCGCGCATGACCTTGTTCGCCCGGAAGTCAGCGAGCACTGCGTTGCGGGCGAGACGGAAATCGACCGCCGCGCTGCGGTCGTCGTCGGACTTCCGCAACGACTCGGAGCGACTTGCCACGGCCGCCAAGGTACTCCCTCAGACTTTTGACGTGTTTCGGTCACCCGTCGGACCAAGACTCGTCAAAGGTCGCGTATTGCCGCGATCAGCGCGTCGACGGTGGGGTCGGCGGGGCCCTCGGCGCGGCGTGCCACGACGAGGGTGCGGCGCACGAAGGGCACGTCGCCGACCCGCTGCAGCGCCACGCCCCATCGGTCGACCTGCGCGACCGGCAGCACCGACCAACCGAGGCCGAGCACGACCATTTGCGCCAGCACTTCGGGCTGATGTGATTCGGCGACGACGTCGACGGAACGTCCGGCGCCTTGGAGCGCCTCGAGCACGAGTGTGCGCGTCTGGGAACCAACGGGGTAAGTAACCCAGGGTCCCCACGCGCGCGGCGCGGCGCCGGGTGGGGCGTAGACCGCCAAATCTTCGTCCAGCAGCGGCACGGCAGTGACGCCTTCGGGCAGCTCCGCGGGGGCCACGGCCACCACGACGTCGAGCCGGGCCGCTGCGAGGTCGCGCAACAGCTCGCCCGACGGACTGACCTGGAGGCGCAGATCGACCTCAGGCCGCTCGGCGCGAAACGCAGCTAGCCCGGGTGCGCAGTGAATCGTGGCCGCCGCATCGATCATCCCGACCCGCACCCCGCCGGCCGTCCCGGCCTGCCGCCGCTCGGCCCAGCGGGCCAGGTCTTGGGTGCGCGCGAGCACGGCCTGCGCGTGAGCGAGCACCACCGCGGCGGCCTCAGTAGGCACCCGGCGGCGCCCGTCTCGCGCGAACAACGCCACTCCTAGTCGGCGCTCCAGCTCGGCCAGGCCCTGGCTCAGCGCGGAGGGTGTGACACCCACGGCCGCCGCGGCGTCGGCCCAGGTGGGCGACTCGTGCACGGCTCGGAGGTAGTCAAGCTGCTGAACGGACAAGTTTGGGAGCGACGCCACATTGTTTAGTATTGCTGAACAATCGGCTTTAATGAAACAGGATCATTTATGCTCTCGGGATGACGAACCGCACCATCGCCCCCGCGACCGGCAAGCTCGGGGTTTTACTGCCCGGCCTCGGCGCCGTTGCCTCCACCGTGATCGCCGGTGTCCTCCACGCACGCCAGTCGGGCACGGCACCGATCGGCTCCCTCAGTCAGATGTCCCACATCCGCCTCGGCGACCGCGCCGAAGGCCGTAACCCGCTGATTAAAGACTTCGTGCCGTTGGCGAGCCTCGATGACATCGTCTTCGGCGGCTGGGATCCCATCTCGCCCAACGCCCTAGAAGCCGCCCGGACCGCGGGCGTGTTGGAAGAGCGCGATATCAACCCAATCTCGGGCGAACTCGAAGGCATCGTCACGATGGACGCGGTGTTCGACCAGAGCTGGGTGAGCCGCCTACACGGCACCCGGGTCAAAACCGGCGCCAGCAAGATGGACCTGGCCCAAGCCCTGATGGATGACATCGAACGCTTCCGGGTGGAAAACGACTGCGACCGCCTCGTGATGGTGTGGTGCGCGTCAACCGAGGCGTATCGCGACGTCACCGCGGTCCACCAGTCCGTCGAAGCGTTCGAGGCGGGACTGGTTGCCAGCGACCCGCTGATCAGCCCCAGCCAGATTTACGCGTACGCCGCGATCATGAGCCACGTCCCGTACGCAAACGGCGCCCCGAACCTCAGCTGCGACCTGCCCTGCATGATCGAACTCGCGGAACGCAACGGCGTGCCGATCGGCGGCAAGGACTTCAAGACCGGCCAGACCCTGATGAAGACGATCATCGCTCCGGGCCTCAAGGCGCGCATGCTCGGCCTCAACGGTTGGTTCTCCACCAACATCCTTGGTAACCGCGACGGCGAAGTCCTCGACGACCCAGAAAACTTCCGCTCGAAGGAAGTCTCCAAGCAGGGCGTGCTCGACACGATCTTCCAAGCGGAGGACTACCCCGAGCTTTATAGCGACATCTCCCACGTCATCCGCATCAACTACTACCCGCCCCGCGGTGACAACAAGGAGGGCTGGGACGCCATCGACATCTTCGGCTGGATGGGCTACCCGATGCAGATCAAGCTCAACTTCCTGTGTCGCGACTCGATCCTCGCCGCGCCCCTCGTGCTCGACCTCGCCCTCTTCTTCGACCTGGCCGCCCGCGCCGGCGAGAAGGGCGTGCAGGAGTGGCTGAGCTTTTACTTCAAGGCGCCGATGCCGGCCCGCGAGGACTTGCCGCCCGAGCACGACATCTTCATTCAGCAGCTCAAGCTGAAGAACACGCTGCGTGAGTGGATGGGCGAAGACGCCGTCACACACAGCGAGGCGTAACCCGCCGCCGTCACCGCGGACGGGGTAGCCACGGGACTCAGGCGGTTGCGACGGGTCCCAGCGTGCGGCGGTCCACGGCCGGCTCGCGCCACAAGTGCCAGCCAAGCAGTCCGAAGCCGACGACGGTCGCGACGAATGACGGCACGGTCAGGAGTAGGACGGGCCGGAACACGACGACGCCGAGGAGCATGCATGCCACGATGCCGGCCGCGCCTGCGCCGACCATCACGACCGGTGCGACGGGCAAGACCCCGGCGCGCAGCATTTGCACCGAAACCGCCGCGACGGCGACGGCGAGCAGGACGGCTAGCAGGACAACCGCAGCCCACCCGGCCAGCAGGCTGAGGGGGGCGGCGAGGACAGCGAGGACGAAGCCGGCTCGGCCGAGTCGGCCAAGGCCGCCGTGGCGGTGCACGAGTCCCCACAGACCGAACAGCAACGCGGGAAGCGACGCGGCAAGCAGGACAATGCCGACGCCATGGACGGGGCCGCGCTCGTTGGGAAGCGACACGTTCAGTATCTGGCCCCCAATCACAAGCAGCGGCGCGACCATCGCGGCGAGTCCAGCTTGGCGGGTTCGGGTAGTGGGCACAGCGGCTCCTCGTTTTGATTCGGATATGCAGACCCGGGCGATGAGCGCGGCCGAACCGAAACGGGCAACCGCAGCGGCCTCAGTCTCCCGGGCTGTGGTGTCAACGGCCATTGCTTCGGCCGCGGAGTAAAGGTGGTCGGCGGCTTCGGCCACGATGTCGTCGGCGTCAGACAGCGCCCGCACCGAGTACGCCAACTCGCGCAAATACGCGGGGATCAGGCCATCGTCGGCCATGGCGGCGCCCCCACGATTCGTTGAACGGTCAACGCGAACGTGCTCCATTCGCGTCGCTTCTCGCGCGCCGCGGTGCGCCCCGGTGGGGTGAGTGTGTAGCTGCGCCGTCGACGGCCACCGACCTCGGTCCAGGCGCTGGTGAGCAGTCCGGCCCGCTCAAGGCGATGCAGCGCAGGGTAGATCGTGCCCTCGGGCAGATCGATGGCGCCGTCGGTGCGGCGTCGGAGTTCCTCGATCACCGCGTAGCCGTGAAATGGCCCATCTTCGACAATCGTCAGCAGCAACATGTCGAGGTGGCCCCGAAGCGTGTCAGCCTTCATACCTCGCCACGGTATGCCTCGCGTGGCTAGGCGTCAACCTCGGGCGGTTGTGACGGACTGCTGCCGGAGGAGACGCGTGCTGCTGCAGCCGCCGTGACCGCCACAACGCCAAGCGCGAGCGCGGCGGACTGTTCGCCACCGGTCCGCGGAATGGAGCCACCGGCCGGCGCCACTGGTTGTGGAGCGACAGCCGGGCGCCGCCCGAGCGGGCCCGCTGCTTGGGCGAGCACCCCAGTTCCGCGCGGCACCGCCCACGACGCACCGGGGGTCGCCACGGTGTTGGGGTCGTCGCGATCGATGAACACGAAGTCGAACTGCATGCCGTCGACGCGGAACTCGACTACGCCGAACCCGCTGGAGAAGCCTTCGTGGTACTTCACCCATGGATTACTCGCGGCGAGGTTCGCTTCGAACACCGTGTTGATCGTGAGCGCGTTCGGCAGACTGCCCATCATCAATACCTCAGCAAGACCGGGCGACGTTATGGGCGGCGCGATGAACTCGACCGCAGCGCTGTTGGCGTTGAGGTCGTAGGTCGAGCGGTCATAAGGCAGCTGCGTTGCGAACGACTCGTGGTAGTCGCCGGTCAACACCACGACATCCTTGATCTTGTTGTCGGCGATGAAGTTGAGGATGCGCGTGCGCTCGACGTTGTAGCCGTCCCACCCCTCGACGAGCAGCGGCGGTGGGACCGCCGGCAGCGGTGCGCCGAGCGGCGAGATTGCTGCGCTCAGGGCGCCGGCGAGCGCGGGCCCGACGTCGATCGGCATCACCGAAACCGGGTTGCCCAAAACC
>JBKJQZ010000039.1:0-14757 GCA_046594835.1 Acidimicrobiales bacterium
GTCGCCGGTGTCGAGGCCGACATCAACGCGCATGATGCAAACGCCCGTTTCAGCATCGCCGGCGAGCAGCGCTCGCTCGACGGGAGCGGCCCCACGCCAGCGCGGCAGGAGCGAGAAGTGCACATTGATCATCGGCACTGCGTCGAGCACGTGGGGCTTGATGATCTTTCCGAAGGCAACCACCACGCCGAGTTCGGCGCCGACGCCAATGACGTCATCAACTATTTCACTCACCGTGAGACCGTGGGCGAGCGCTGCGACCTTCACCGGCGTCGGTATGAGATCGCTGCCGCGTCCACGCCGACGGTCAGGCTGCGTGACTACGAGCGCGATGTCGTGACCGGCCGCGAGCAGCGCCTCGAGCGAAGGCACCGCTGCTTCGGGGGAACCAAGAAAAACAAGCCGCATAAGTCAGTCGGGCGCCGGGGCGCCCTGTCGTCAGCCTGCGTCGCGCTGACGCAGCTCGCGCAGGGCGGCCTTGCGTTGTTCGGGGTCGAGGTGTTCAAGCAAGAGCGTGCCGTCGAGGTGGTCGAGCTCGTGCTGAAACGCGCGGGCGAGAATTTCGTCAGCCTCGATCGACACTTCGTTGCCGTCAAGGTCGTAGCCGGTCAGGTGTACCTGCTTCGGCCGCGTGATCGGGAAGTACAGCCCCGGAATCGAGAGGCAGCCCTCGTCGAAGGTCCACTCACCATCGAACTCGCTGAGCGTCGGGTTGATGATCGTCTGGGGCCCGTCACCCTCGTAGAGGTCATAGACGAAGATCCGCTTCTGCACCCCGACCTGTGGGCCCGCGAGCCCGAGGCCGTGCACGTCGTACATCGCGTCGAGCATCCGATCGGCGAGGGTCTTGATCGCACCGTTGATGTCGACGATCGGATCAGCCTTCTGTTTAAGGACGGGATCGCCGTACAAACGGATGGAATAAGCGGACACGGGCCGAAAGGATACAGGGGCGCTAGATGCGCACTGGATCGACGGCGAGTCGCATACGTTCCGCCGGTCGCTCAATGCTCGCGAGCGCGTCGCAAAGCAACTGATGGTCGGGGGCGCGGACGAGGTAGCCCCCGCGTTCGTCGGGCCCGTTGACGGTCACTCCCAGGCGCCCGCCGAGCGCGCCGACGAACTCGGGCGCGCCCTCACCCGAGAGATGAGCGAGCGCGGCAAAGGGCGGCAGTCGCAGCGCCTCACGCATCTCAGCATCCGGCGTCGAGACCAGGGTCGGATCGATCGCACTCACCGCGCGTAAAACGGGGTGGTCGGGCTGGCGGGTCTGGACGATGACCACCCCCTTCTCTGAACGTCCGCGCACGACCCGAGCCGCCCGTGCGAGGAGAGACAGTGTCGCCTCATTGGCGCGGAAATGCGGGGCAGACAGTTCGGCGTCGAGGTCGACGAACACGACCGCGTCGGCGCGACCGACGCGGTGCAGAAGCGCTTCGGTTCCCACGACGACGCGTTCGGTAGGAACCTCAATCGTCGCACCCGTCACCTCGCCGACGGCCTCGCCTAGTAACGCAGCCAACTCTTCGGCCGCGCGAGCGGTGCCAACTCGCAGCAGCTTCATCTTGGATCCACCGCAGTCGAGGCATACCGGAGGGCGTTCGGTGCCGCAGCGCCTACACACGAGCGCATCGCCCGGAAGCTGCACCACACCGGCGCAACGTTCGCACGTAGCGACTGCGCCGCACTTGTTACAGGCGAGGAGCTTCGCCCGTCCGGTGCGATTGAGGATGCACACCACGCGTCCAGGGCTGCGTGCGACGTCGACCACGCGGGTAGACCAGAGCCCAGTACGCGGGTCGTCGCCGCGTCGATCGATTACCTCGAGCTTCGCCCACCCACTCCGTTCGGTAGGTCGGTCTGTCTCAACCAGTTCGCCCCACGCGAGGTGTTCCAGAGTCGGTGTGGCGGACACGAAGACGCACGGCGCGCTTGCCCGAGCGGCACGCTCGGCGGCGACTGTCGCCGCGCTCCACGTGGGTGCCCGCTCCTCGACGTAGACCTCATCATGCGCGTCGAGGACCACGACCGTTCGGAGGCCTGAGCATGGCGCCCACGCGCTTGCGCGTGTGCCCACCACCACGTTGCGAATGCCCGACCGTGCAAGACGTCGACTCATGCGCTCGACGCGCGCAACCGACGGGGCAAGCACGAGCGCGGGGCCGCGCTCCGCAGCGGCTTCAACCAGCGGCCACGGATCCACCGCGGGCGCCAACCGCACCACGGCACGCCGAATTGCGAGGGCCGCGTCCACCCATTGCGGCGTGGCTTCGCGAACCACTCCTTGTTGTGGTGAGACGGGAGACCGAAACGAGGGAGAAGTCGCGGTTGTTAGGAAGCTGCGGCGTTTGCCGGCCCAGCGCCACGCGGCCCACGAGGAGAGGTCGAGAAGTTCAGGATCGACGAAGCCCGGACTGACCTTGGCAATGGGTTTGAGATCGACGGTCTTGGTGGACCCAGCGCCTTCTGCAACAACCCAGCCCCGGACCCGACGACCGTGCAGGTCGATGCGCACGACACTTCCGACGCGCACCGACGCGTTGAGCTTCTCGGGCACCTCGTAGTCAAAGGCGCGCTCAAGCGCGCTTAAGTCCGGGAGGACTTGAACTACGCGAGTTATCTACAGCCCCAGTGCGGACTTCAGATCGCCAACGCGCGGCGTGGCTTCCCACGTGAAGCCGTCGCCCTTGCGGCCGAAATGACCGTACGCGGCCGTGGGCTTGTACACCGGACGCCGAAGGTCGAGGTCGCGCAAGATGGCCGCCGGACGAAGGTCGAACAGGTCGCGTACGACGCGATCGATCTTGTCCGGATCAACCGTCGCGGTTCCGAAGGTTTCCACGAGAAGCGAAATGGGCTCGGCGCGACCGATCGCGTAGGCAACCTGGACTTCGCATCGCCTCGCTGCACCCGCAGCCACTACGTGCTTCGCGACCCAGCGCGCAGCGTACGCAGCAGAACGGTCAACCTTGGACGGGTCCTTGCCCGAGAACGCACCGCCACCATGACGAGCGGCGCCGCCGTAGGTGTCCACGATGATTTTGCGCCCGGTGAGGCCGGTGTCGGCGTGCGGGCCACCGAGCACGAACTTGCCCGTCGGGTTCACCAGGATCGCGGGCGCCGCTCCCTTGAAGCTCGCCGGGATTAGGGGCGTGATCACGTGGTGCTCAAGGTCGGCCTGGATCTGGTCGCGCTCGACCGTGTCGGCGTGCTGAGTGGAGATGAGCACGGTCAGGAGCTCGACCGGCGTGCCGTCTTCGTAGCGGACCGTCGTTTGGGTCTTACCGTCTGGGCGTAGGTACGGGAGGGTGCCGTCCTTACGCACGGCCGAGAGACGCTCGGCGAGACGGTGCGCCCACCAGATCGGCAGCGGCATGAGGTCTTCGGTCTCGTCGCACGCGTAGCCAAACATCATTCCCTGGTCGCCGGCGCCCTGCGCGGAGAGGATGTCTTCGCCGCTGGTGCCCGTCTGCACTTCCAGGGAGGTGTCAACGCCCTGCGCGATGTCGGGCGACTGCTTGTCGAGGGTCACCAGCACGCCGCACGTGTGGCCGTCGAACCCCTTGAGCGCGTCGTCGTAGCCGATCTCGTTCACGGTGGCGCGCACAAGGCTGGGGATGTCGACCTGCGCCTTGGTGGTTATCTCGCCTGCCACGACCACGAGCCCGGTGGTGAGCAGCGTTTCGCACGCAACCCGCGACATGGGGTCCTGCGCCAACATGGCGTCAAGGACGGCGTCGGAAACCTGGTCCGCCATCTTGTCGGGGTGACCCTCGGTAACGGACTCAGAGGTAAAGACGTAACTACTACTCACGGATTGCTCCTGGGTAAACGTGCGACGACTGCGTCGAGCAAAGCCCGGGCAACGTCGGATTTGGATGAGAGGGGAATATCGGCCACAGGCCCAGTAGGCCCGACGATAGTTACAGCGTTGGTGTCATGGTCGAACCCGACCCCGGCAGCGCTCACGTCGTTCGCGACGATCAGATCGAGGTTCTTGCGCTGCAGCTTGCTGGTCGCGTTTGCGAGGACGTTGTCGGTCTCGGCTGCGAAGCCGACAAGCAGCTGCCCAGGCGCCTTCTTGGCCCCGAGGCTGAGAAGGATGTCTTCGGTCGGTTCCAGCGCAATCGACGGGAGGCCGTCGTCTTTCTTGATCTTGTTGGCCACCGGATCGCTCGGGCGAAAATCGGCGACCGCTGCGGCCATCACGATCACGTCCGAGGCGGCGCGATACGTGTCGACTGCTGCGTGCATCTCGGCGGCGCTCGCCACGACCACGCGTTCGATGGTCACGGGCACCGAACGATCAGTAGTGGTGATGAGCGTGACGCTCGCACCGCGGGCGGCGGCCTCCTCGGCGATGGCGTGGCCCTGTTTGCCCGATGAACGATTGGTGATGACGCGAACCGCGTCGATCGCCTCGCGGGTCCCACCGGCGGTTACGAGGACACGCACGCCCTTGAGGTCTTGGGGCGAAAGCACGCCTTCGGCCGCCCGCACAATCACAAGCGGTTCGGGGAGGCGACCGGCCCCGACGTCGCCGCCGGCGAGGTGGCCCGACACGGGCTCAAGTACGTGCACGCCGCGGCGTCGAAGAATCGCCAGGTTGTCCTGCACCGCGGGGTGCTCCCACATCTCGGTGTGCATCGCGGGGCATACGAGCACCGGAGCGCGTGTGGCGAGCAACGTTGCCACCAGGAGACCTTCGGCGTTCCCGGTGGCATACGCCGATAGGAGGCGAGCGGTGGCGGGCGCAACCACAATCAGATCGGCGCTTTGGCCCAGCCTCGTGTGCGGGCTGGGGTCCCCCGGATTGTCATAAAGCGAGATCCGGGCGGGCTCGGAGGCGACTGCAGAAAACGTCGCGGCACCGATGAACTTGGTGGCGTTCGGCGTGAGGATCGGTGCAACGTGGGCGCCCGCGTCCATCAAACGACGACAAACCTCAACCGCCTTATACGCGGCGACGCCACCACTAACGCCAAGAACGATGCGTCGACCGGCGACGGACATAACGTTTCCGGAAGTCGCCTACCCGGCTTACGCCTCGGGCTCGGTCATCTCCGCGGCCTCAGCCTCGGCTGCAGCGGCAGCCGCAGCGGCTGCGAGTGCGGCCGGACCGACGTATTGAATCTTGCCTGCCGCGATTTCCTCGAGGGCGATCGAAAGCGCCTTGCGGGAGGTCGAAGCGACCTGCGGTGGTACAAGCGTGCCAATGCCCTCGGACCCAAGGCCGTTGTAATAGGAGTTGATCTGGCGGCCACGACGCGCCGCGAGAGCCACGAGGGTGAACTTCGAATCAACCTTGTCGAGAAGGTCCTCGACGGGCGGGTGCATCATTGTGGGCGGGCGTTCAGCCATAGGTTGCTGGGGTCTCCTACAAAGAGGGGGTGTCGCCGGAAAGGCGGCCCTCCAGTATACGCCTTACCTGCCCAATCGCCCGCGTCAGGTCGTCATTGACGACCACGGCGTCGGCGATCTGGCGCCCTTCGGCCAGTTCGGCGAAGGCCACTGCGGCTCGGCGTTGCACCGCATCTTCGTCGTCGCCCCGAGCCCGCAGCCGAGTTATCAGAATCTCTTCCGACGGCGGTTCGAGCAGAATCATGAAGGCTTCAGCGGGAAACATCTCACGGATCTGGCGTGCACCCTGAATCTCAATGTTCAGCACGAGGTGCCGCGGATCATTCGCGTCGGGTCGGGGCGTGCCGTAGAAGTTGCCGTGGTACTCGGCCCACTCGAGAAATCCAGCGTCGGCGATACGCCTCTCAAAACTAGGCCGGTCGACGAATGTGTAGGCGTTCGGGCCCTCCCCGGTTCGAGGACGCCGAGTGGTCCACGAACGAGACAGGACGAAGCGGTCGTCTTCGGCACAGAGCGCCTCGGAAATGGTGTCTTTTCCGACCCCACCCGGGCCGGCGATTACGACGATCAAGCTGCGCTACGACGCAGCTAGGACTTGGGCCCGTCGAGCAGAACCAACAGCTTTTCCTTCTGGTGTGACCCGAGGCCCTGGACGCGCCGCGTCTCGCTGACGCCTGCCTCGTCGAGCACACGACGCGCTTTCACCTTGCCGAGACCCGGTAGGGCTTCAAGGACGGCGAGCACTTTTATCTTCGCTATCACTTCGTCTGTCGATGCCTTCGCAAGAAGCTCGCGGAAGGTGATCGATCCCAGGCGCAGTTGCTGCTTCAACTCTGCACGCGCCCTCCGGGCTTCGGCTGCTTTTAGGAGTGCAGCAGCGCGGGCCTCAGGGGTGAGCTGGGGGGGAGACGGCATAGTTGGCGACGCTAGTGCGTTGCTTTGCCGTTCGTCACCGATCGACGCGGTGGGCCCGGCCGACGAGTTCTGCCAGCGTGGTTATGCGATTCGTCGCGCACCATGCAGCGAGGTCGCGCATGACCCGCATCGGCGCCCGAGGATCAGCGAAGGTCGCCGTCCCAACCTGCACTGCGTTGGCGCCCGCGGCGAGAAGCTCGGCCGCGGACTGCCCGTCTTCAACGCCACCAACGCCGATAATCGCCGCGTCAGGAAACGCGGCCCGTACATCGAATACGGCGCGCACCGCCACCGGATGAATGGCCGCGCCCGAGAGGCCACCACCACCGTTGCCGAGCCGGGCCTTGCCTGTGACGGGGTCGATCGCAAGCCCCATAACGGTGTTGATGAGCGTGACGGCGGACGCGCCCGCTTCAAGCACCGCTCCCGCTATCGGCACGATGTCGGTGACGTTCGGGCTGAGCTTGGCCCACCGGGGCCGACCGCAGCCAGCTGTCGCCTCGATTGCTGCAGCGGCGCGCGCCGGGTCATGCGCGAACATCTGGCGCCGGTCCTCGATGTTCGGGCAGCTGAGGTTCACCTCGACGGCGACCACCTCGGGCCCACACGTCGCGAGCGCATCGGCGGCGGCCGCGTAGTCCTCGACGCTGAATCCCCAGATCGACGCGACGACGCGTGCGCCCGTGGCGCGCAGCGACGGCAGTTCGTCGGCGCGCCACGCGTCGACGCCCGGATTTTGTAGGCCGACTGCGTTCATCATTCCCGCAGCGACGGGGTGCAGTCTGGGCGCCGGGTTCCCCGTCCAAGGTTGCGCCGAAACCGACTTCACCACGACCGCGCCAAGCTCGCCGAGCTGCACGTAGGCCTTTAGCTCGTCTCCGTGGCCTGCTGTGCCGGACGCGGTCATGACGGGGTTCGGGAGAACGACCTCGCCGATCCGCGCCTCGAGGTTCATCAGACGTCGAACCGCTGTTGATCAACCGCGTGATGATCCTGCAGCGGGGTCACCTGCATCACTCCGTCTTTTAGCGCCGCGATCCCCTGCGCAGCGGCGCGGGCGGCGGCAACCGTGGTGAGGCAGGGAACGTTGCGCACGTTGGCGGTCGTGCGGATATGGCGGCCATCGGCGCGGGGCCCACGACCCCGCGGCGTGTTGATCACGAGGTGCACCCGACCCGATTCGATCAGGGCGACGGCGTCGATGCCAGCGCTCTCCCCCACTTTCGCTACTTCCTCGGTAACCGCGACGCCGTACGCCCGCAGGTGCGCCGCAGTGCCAACGGTGGCGAAGATGTCGAAGCCGAGCTCGACAAACTTCGCCGCAGTTTCCGCCCCGACCTTCTTGTCGCGATCGGCCAGCGAGAAAAACACGCCGCCTTCGGTCGGCAATCCGTTGCCCGCTGCGAGCTGGCTCTTCGCAAAGGCCATGCCGAAGCTGGTGTCTATGCCCATGACCTCACCGGTCGCTCGCATCTCCGGGCCGAGAATGGTGTCGACGTCCGGGAAGCGATTAAACGGAAGGACCGCCTCCTTGACCGACACGTGGCCACCGTTCGCGGGCGGACGAAGTAACCCCTCGTCACGCAGCTGTTGCAGCGTGGCGCCGACCATGATCCGCGCCGCGATCTTGGCGAGCGGCACACCCGTGGCCTTGGCAACAAACGGAACCGTGCGGCTCGCCCGGGGGTTCGCCTCGATCACGAACACCTGGCTGTTCTTTACGGCGTACTGGACATTGATCGGGCCGCGTACGTCAAGCGCTGCGGCGATCTTGCGGGTGTAGTCCTCGATCACCTCGACGACCGACGCGGGCAGGGTGGGCGGCGGGATCACGCACGCGCTGTCGCCGGAGTGCACGCCGGCTTCTTCGACGTGTTCCATGACGCCGCCGATCAACACCTCGCCGGTTGCGTCGCGCAGGGCGTCGACGTCCACTTCAATGGCGTCTTCAAGGAACCGGTCAACCAGCACCGGGCGCTCGGCGCTGAGACCGCCTTCCTTCCCGAGCGAACCGAAGCCAGCGAGCTCGACCATCGCGGCGCGGAGGTCGTCGTCGTCATAGACGATCTGCATGGCGCGGCCGCCAAGCACGTAGCTCGGCCGCACGAGCGCGGGATACCCGATACGCGCGGTGATCGCGAGCGCCTCCTCAGAGGTGACGGCGGTTCCGCCGGCGGGCTGAGGGATCTCGAGTCGTCCACAGAGCGCCGACCAACGCTCGCGGTCCTCGGCTAGGTCGATGGATTCGGGCGACGTGCCGAGCACAAGCTTGGCGGGCAACAGGCCTGCGAGCTTGAGCGGCGTTTGACCACCGAGGCTGACGATCACACCCTCGGGTTGCTCGGCGTCGATGATGTTCAACACGTCTTCTTCGGTGATGGGCTCGAAGTAGAGACGGTCGCTCGTGTCGTAATCGGTCGACACGGTCTCGGGGTTGCAGTTGACCATGATCGTTTCGAACCCTGCGTCGCGAAGCGCGAAACTCGCGTGGACACAGCAGTAGTCGAACTCGATGCCCTGGCCGATGCGATTCGGGCCGCTGCCAAGAATCACGATCTTGCGCCGGTCGCTTCGCTTGACTTCGGTCTCGTCCTCGTAGGTCGAATAGTGGTACGGCGTGTCCGCTTCGAACTCGGCGCCACACGTGTCGACGGTTTTGAACGTAACGATCACACCCGCGGCTTCGCGTCGTGCTCGCACCTCGCCTGCGGTCGTGTCCCAAAGGTACGCGAGCTGCGCGTCGCCAAAGCCCAGCCGCTTGGCCCGGCGCCACAGGTGACGAGTCATGCCGTCGAACCCGGACGCGGTCAATGCGGCGCGCTCCTCGACGATCGACAGGATCTGATCGAGGAACCACGGGTCGACCATGGTCGTGGACGCGAGTCGCTCCACCGAGATGCCGCGCCGTAACGCCGCCTCGAGGTGGAAGGCGCGGTCGGGTGTCGCGATCGCAGCACGCCGAACCAGCTCGTCGTCGTCGAACTCGTCGTATTGCGACTCGGCCGGGTCGCAGTTGAGACCGAGGCGGCCGTGCTCGAGCGAACGCATGCCCTTCTGCAACGACTCGGGGAACGTGCGCCCGATCGACATCGCCTCGCCGACCGACTGCATACGCGTGCCCAGGACGGCGACCGAACCGGGCAACTTCTCGAAGGCCCATCGCGGCACCTTCGTGACCACGTAGTCGATTGTCGGCTCGAAACTCGCTGGCGTCTTCTTCGTGATGTCGTTCGGAATCTCGTCAAGGGTGTAGCCAACCGCGAGCCGCGCGGCGATTTTGGCAATCGGGAACCCCGTTGCCTTCGACGCGAGAGCGGACGAGCGCGACACCCGCGGGTTCATTTCGATTACGACGCGGTCGCCGTTGCGCGGGTTCACCGCGAACTGGATGTTCGAGCCACCCGTTTCCACTCCGATGCGGCGGATGCACGCGAACGCTGCGTCGCGCATTTCTTGATACTCAACGTCGCTGAGCGTCTGCGCTGGTGCAACGGTGATCGAGTCGCCGGTATGCACGCCCATCGGATCCAGGTTTTCGATCGAGCAAACAACAACGCAGTTGTCGGCGCGGTCGCGCATGACCTCGAGTTCGAACTCCTTCCAGCCAGCGATCGACCGTTCGATCAGGATCTCGCGGATAGGCGACGCGTCGAGGCCCTCGATCGCCAGGCGACGGAACTCCTCGTCATCGCCAGCGATGCCGGTGCCCCGACCACCCAGAATGAACGACGGGCGGATTATCACGGGGAAGCCGATCTCGCGGGCGACGTGCATCGCCTGTTCGAGTTCGTAGGCGAAGCCCGACGACGGCACCGCGAGGCCAATTTCGGTCATCGCAGCCTTGAACTTCTCGCGGTCCTCGGCAGTCTGGATCGCATCGATCGACGCGCCGATGAGCCCGTGCGGCACGCCCGCGAGCGCACCGGATTCGTGGAGCCCAATGGCAAGGTTGAGCGCGGTCTGTCCGCCGAGGGTCGGCAGGATCGCATCGGGACGTTCCTTTTCGATGATCGCAGCGAGCACACGCGGATCGAGCGGCTCGACGTAGGTCCGGTGCGCGAAATCCGGGTCGGTCATGATCGTCGCCGGGTTCGAGTTGGCGAGGATGACCTTGTAGCCCTCAGCCTTAAGCACGCGGCAGGCCTGGGTGCCGGAGTAGTCAAACTCGCACGCCTGGCCGATCACGATGGGACCAGATCCGATAACGAGGATCGACTCAATGTCGTTGCGGCGGGGCACTACTTGCTCGCCTCCATCAGCTTGTGGAACTCGTCGAAGAGGTACGACGCGTCGTGGGGGCCGGGCCCGGCCTCGGGGTGGTACTGGACCGAGAAGGCGCGCTCGGCGCTCACCCGGAGTCCTTCGATCACGCCGTCGTTCAGGTTGACGTGGGTCACCTCGGCGCCGGGAATCGACCCCTCGGTGACGGCGTAGTTGTGGTTCTGACTCGTGATCTCCACGGCGTTGTCGTGGATGCGCCGCACTGGGTGGTTACCGCCGTGGTGACCGAACGCGAGCTTGTGGGTGTCGCCACCGAGCGCTCGCGCCAGGAGTTGGTGACCCAAACAGATTCCGAACACTGGCACCTTTCCGATCAACTGTTGGATGCTCTCGACCGCGTACCCGACCGCCGCCGGGTCTCCCGGCCCGTTGGACAAGAACACGCCATCGGGGGCGCGATCAAGGACGGCTTCGGGCGGCGTATTCGCAGGCACGACCATCACGGTGGCGTCCTTGGTGAGGTGACGAAGGATCGTGCGTTTGATGCCGAAGTCGTAAGCCACGATGTGCTTGGAACCCGCTCCAATCAGATACGGCTCTTTCGTGGTGACGACGGATGCCAGGTCCTGGTTGTCGGTGCCCGGTTCAGCCTTCGCCGCCGCAAGCAAGACCGACTCACTGGCGATTCCGAACGCGCCGGGAACCGCGCCGGTCTCACGGAGGTGACGGGTGAGGCGCCGCGTGTCGATGCCAGCGATGCCCGCCAGTCCGGCTTGGGTGAGGAACTGCTCAAGGCTCTTCTCTGAGCGCCAGCTTGAGGGCCGCCGCGCGAGGTCGCGCACGATGATGCCGCGACACGCCGGGACAGCGGCTTCGTTGTCCGACGCGGTAACCCCGTAGTTGCCGATGTGGGTGTAGGTGAAGGTGATGATCTGGGCTGCGTAGGACGGGTCGGTGATGATCTCTTGGTAACCGCTCATCGCGGTGTTGAACACGACCTCGCCGGTGGTTACACCACCTGGGGCTTCGGCGCCGATCGCTTCGCCTTCGAAGACGGCCCCGTCGCTAAGTACAAGTGCGGCTTCTTGCATCAGCGCTGCGCCTCCCCGTCGAGAACTGCGATACCGCCTACTCCGAAAACGTGTCGCACCTTGCCCTTCAACTTCCTTCCGTCATAGGGGGTATTCCTGCTTTTGCTGGCGAGAGCCCGCGCATCCACGGTCCACTCGTAGGTCGGGTCGAACACGCAAATGTGTGCCCGTCGTCCGGGCACGATCGGACCGCCGTGGTCGGCGTCGATCCCCGCGATACGCGCCGGGAGCCAACTGAGGTAGCCCACCACGGTTGCGATCGGCAGGTCCAGTTCGGTCAAAGCCAGCGCAAGCGCCGTCTCGAGACCGAGCATCCCTGGCGGCGCCTGATCGAAGGGAAGCTCTTTCAACTCAGGCGAGTGCGGGGCGTGGTCGGTTGCAATTGCGTCGACGGTGCCGTTGGCGAGCGCGGCCTTTACCGCATCAATGTCGGCCTGCGTGCGTAACGGCGGGTTCACCTTGTAGGTGGAGTCGTAGTCGCAGCAGCACGCGTCCGTGAGCGTGAAGTGGTGCGGGGTGACCTCGGCGGTAACCGGGAGACCGGCTGCCTTCGCCGCCGCCACGGCTGCGAGCGATTCAGCGACGGAGAGATGCAGAAAGTGCATCGAGGCTCCCGTAAGGCGCACCAGTTCCAGGTCGCGCAGCACCATTGCGGTCTCCGCCGACGACGGCTGTCCTGGCACGCCGAGGCGCGCCGACCACGCGCCCTCGTGCATGGACCCGCCTGCGGCGAGCGAGTTGTCTTCGCAGTGCTGGGCCAGCGTGACCCCCAGACCCTTGGCGTACTCAAGGGCACGTCGCATCAGCGCGGCGTCCTGCACCCCCGATCCGTCATCGGTGAACAGCCGCACACCCGCCCGCGCCATCTCGGCCATCGGAGCGAGTCGCTCGCCATCTCGGCCAACGGTGATCGCTCCCGAGGGGTAGACCGCGCAGCTTTTGCCCACCGCCATCGCCATCACGTCACGGACTACCTCTGCCGAATCAATGGTCGGCTCGGTGTTGGGCATGGCTACGACGGCGCTGTAGCCACCGAGTGCGGCGGCGCGGGTACCGGACTCGATCGTCTCGGCTTCCTCTCGCCCCGGTTCGCGCAGGTGCGTGTGCAGGTCCACGAAGCCGGGGCTCACGATGCACCCGGACGCGTCGATCACGTTCTTTGCGTCGAGGCTGTCGCCTACCGCAACGATCACGCCGCCGGAAACGACCACGTCGGCTCGACGGGTCCCCGTCTCGTCGATAACGGTGCCGCCCTTGATGACGGTGTCGGCGGCTTTAGTCACTGAGGTCTCCTCCTGATCCGAGCAGCAGGAAGAGCACGGCCATGCGCACTGACACCCCGTTGGCGACTTGTTCGGTAATCACTGCATTCGGTGCGTCGGCCACGTCGGCCGCTATCTCCACACCGCGGTTTATCGGCCCCGGGTGCAGGACGAGCGCGCCCGGCTTTAGCCGCGCCGCTCGTTTGGTGTCGAGCCCGTACAGCTGTGAGTACTCCCGCAGCGAGGGCAGAAGCGCCTGGTCCATGCGTTCGGCTTGGATCCGGAGGAGATACACGACGTCTGCGTCGTCGAGGGCGCCGTCGAGGTTGTACGTCACGTCGACGGGCCAGCCCTCCATGGAGGCGGGAAGCAGGGTTGGCGGCGCAACGAGGCGCACCTTTGCGCCCAACGCGCTAAACGCGGCCACGTTGGAGCGGGCAACCCGGCTGTGCTTTACGTCGCCGACGATCAGCACGCGCTTGCCGTGCAGGTCGCCTAGGTGGTTGCGCAGCGTGTAGCAGTCGAGCAGCGCCTGGGTCGGGTGCTCGTGTTGGCCGTCGCCGGCGTTGACCACGTGCGCCGAAGTCCAGCGTGCGATCTGGGCCGGAACACCCGCCGATTTGTGGCGCACTACGAAGGCGTCGGCCCCAATAGCTTCGAGGGTCTCGATCGTGTCGCGGATCGATTCGCCCTTCGTAAGCGACGAACTTGCGGCGGAGAAGGTCATGACATCGGCGCCGAGTCGTCGCGCTGCGGTCTCAAAGGACAGTCGAGTGCGAGTGGAGTCTTCGAAAAAGCAGGACACAACCGTTTTGCCCCGCAGGGCCTGCACTTTTGGAATGGGACGCCGATTGACCTCGGCGAAGGTATCGGCGGTGCGCATTACCTCTTCGATGCCGTCGGCGCCGAGCTCGTCGATAGTCAGGAGGTGCGTATTCACTGCATCTCCCCCAGGAACACGCCTTCATCGCGCACATCAACGAGTTCGTCGCGTCGCGTGGGCAGGTTCTTGCCGACGAAGTCGGGCCGGATCGGCACTTCCCGGTGCCCGCGGTCGACCATCACGGCCAGTTGCACGCTGCGGGTGCGGCCGTGATCAGCCAGCGCGTTGAGCGCCGCCCGAACCGTGCGCCCGGTGAAGAGGACGTCGTCGACCAAAACAACGGTCTTGCCGGTGAGGTCGCAGGGAATGTCGGTTGGCGCCTCGGCGAGTAGCGGACGGATGCCGAAGTCGTCGCGGTAGGCGATCACGTCCAGCGTGCCGGCTGGCACGGTGATGCCTTCGATTCGTTGAAGTTCGGCGGCGATGCGCTCGACCAGCGGGGCACCGCCGGTTTGGAGTGCGACCAGCACGACATCGTTGAGGCCGTGATTGCGCTCCACGATCTCGTGGGCGATCCGGGTAACCGCTCGGCGTAGATCGTCACTCGACATGACCTGGCTCCGAGCAACAAAAACGGCGGCGCCAGGCGCCACCGTTCGCTCGCGTTCAGCCACTGGACTCTCCTTGTCGTTCCGGCCTCACAGGACCGGATTTACGACTGCCGGGCATATTAAGCGCGAAAACGTGTCACCCCATAGCTGTGTGGGGTTTACGGTCACAGCTATGGCAAAGGTCCCCGCACCCAAGAACACCAAGAAGGTCGGCAAGTCCCTGAAGGAGAAGCGAGCCGTCAAGGCCGCCAAGAAGAGCTCGTAAATTTCTGAACTTTCTCCCGTGATTGTGACCGCAGTCACATAAGACCTACCCCGGGTATATGAGACAATTTGTCTGCGATTAGGGCAAACTGTGTCTGTCAACCGGGGGACACGTGGAGGGGTTTCAGAAATGAAGAAGCGTTCAACAATTTTTCTTGCGTTTGGCGCGGCAGTCGCGCTACTAGGAGGGCCACTGGTGCCGGCGCCAC
>JBKJQZ010000081.1:0-9363 GCA_046594835.1 Acidimicrobiales bacterium
TGGATGAAACGATGGAAGCTGTCGCGCTGGACCGAGATCAGGTCTGGCAGTGGCAGTACATCGGCGACATTCGCGAACGAATAACGGGTGGGAGTTTCAGGGCGAGCCGACAAGGGCTTACTCCTCAGAGCAAAGGGCGCGCGTCGTCAAGGCGCGGAAATGACGACGGGCGAAACGGGCGAGCACGGAACGAACGAGTATACGCGCAGGCACCCGCGAGGAGCAACCCCCAAAAATCGGGGGTGGTGCTTTCGCCACAAGGTAAAGGGTTCACCCCGGTAGGTCAAGCACTACTTGGCCCCCGACTGGGACCGAGTTGTGTTACGCGGATTCCGCTTCGCGGAGACGTCGTCCGAGGTCCTCGAGCATGCGGATCGCAATGTGCGGTGCGGTCTCAAGCACCCGGTGGAACTCCCCACGGTTGAGCACGAGCACCGTCATGGTCTCGTTGGCAGTGACGGTCGCAACCCGGGGCCCACCGTCGAGCAGCGCCATTTCGCCGACGAACTCGCCGGCGCCAACCGTTGCGACGACTTTGCCGTCGATCGTGACATCGGCGTTACCAGCTACGACGACGAACGCCTCCATCCCGACTCCGCCCTGTTTGCACAGTTCGTGGCCGGGCCCGACCGTGATCTGGGTGGACAGGTGGCTGAGCGACTTGAGCTCGGCGTCGCTGCACTTGCGAAAGACTCCGAGTGCGGACAAGCCAGTGGTCTTGCGGTCGGTTTTCATTCCAACATCCCCCTCGTTGGCGAAGTTCTGACCATACGCGAAGGACCGGTCGTCATGACGTGAGATGTGTCACATCCCGCCAGTCGCCCATAGCGGTGGGTCACACTTCGCAAGTGGGGACGGCGGGCGACGCGGATAAGAGTCTTGTTTGGCGGGGTCCGCTCCGTTCGCTCCCACGCGACCTCAACGCGAAATCGGTCCGGAGCCTGCTGACCTCTCTCGGGTCACTTTGTGGCATCGCGTCGCTGGCGTTGATGCCCGACGTTCTCGGTCTTACGGGGCTCAGGGGGGCTGCGCGTGTCGGCATGATCTTCGGCTGGCTTGTCGCAGTTGGCGTTACTGCGGGGCTCTTTCTCATCGCGCGGGCCTCTCCGCGCCGTCTAGAGGTGCTGCTGCCCAATTTCGCCGGCGGTCTGTTTTTCTCGGCCGCGCTACTTATCAACGGTGCGATCGTGCTCGCCGGGCCGAACTTCGGCGGTATCAGCGTCTTCTTTGTCGAACTGCTGTTGATGGCGTTTTTGGTCCTGCGGAGGCCGTGGGCAATCGCCGTCACGGGATTCACCCTTGCGTGCTACGCCGCGGCGCTCGTTGTTTTGGACAACCCGCCGGACCCGGCGCTGCAGTTCATCAACGTGTTGGCGGCGGCGGTCGCAACGGGCGGCTTGATCGGCGCGTTCGCGAATCGCCTCGAAGATGCGCGTCGTGACCTTGCCGACGTGAACCAGCACCTCGAGGAGCGCGTTGCCGAGCAGGTCGACCAGCTCGAACGGACAGGTCGGCTCCGCAGGTTCTTGTCTCGCCAGATTGCGGAGGTCGTGACCTCGGAAGGCGCTGACGCGTTGCTGGCGCCTCACCGTGCCGATATCGCCGTGTTTTTCGTCGACCTACGAGGATTCACGGCTTTCACGAATGCGGTGAGCGCGGAGCGAGTGATGCAGGTACTCGACAGCTATTACGACGCTGTCGGCACGGTTCTGGACCGTCATGGAGCAACCATCGGGGGCTTCGACGGCGACGGCGTGTTCGCCTACCTTGGCGACCCCATCGAACGCCCCGACGCTGCGAGTGCGGCGACCGTGATCGCCTGCGAGGTCGCCCGGTGCCTCGACGTTTGCGTGGCCGACTGGTGTCAAGACGACGTCACAATCGGTTACGGCATCGGCCTGGCCTACGGCGAAGCAACGCTCGGCACCGTGGGGTTCGCTGGGCGCTCCGACTACACGCCGGTAGGCGCTGTAGTGAACCTCGCAGCGCGCTTGTGCGCGGACGCACGCCATGGCGAGATCGTGATCGACAAAGCGATGTGCAAGGCCTCAGAGCTCGCCGACGACGCGGTGTCTCCCCGCGGCGAGATCGATCTCAAGGGCTTCGGAGTAACGCAAACCTTCGTCGTGAGGCACTAGCGCCGAACGCGACGAACCGGGCACCGAAGTGCCCGGTTCGTGCAACGCAAGCGGCGAATTCGCCGCAGGAACTACTTGATTTCGACGGTGGCGCCGGCGCCTTCGAGCTGCGCCTTGGCGGCCTCAGCCTGCTCCTTGGCGACCTTCTCGAGGACGGGCTTGGGAGCGGCGTCAACGAGATCCTTGGCTTCTTTGAGCCCGAGGCTCGTAAGCGCACGGACTTCCTTGATGACCTGGACCTTCTGGCTGCCAGCGCCGGTGAGGATGACGTCGAACTCCGACTGCTCCTCCTCGACAGGAGCGGCGTCGCCACCGCCACCGCCGGCAGCGGCCACGGCGACGGGCGCCGCGGCGGTCACGCCGAACTTCTCTTCGAATTCCTTCAGGAGCTCGCTGAGCTCAAGAACGGACATGCTTGCGATTGCGTCGAGGATTTCTTCTTTGGTGGCCATTGTGGTCACTCTCCTTCAGTCTCGGTTGCAGCTTCGGCGGGCGCCTCAGCGGTCGTTTCTTCGGTTGTTTCGGCGACCACTTCGGGTGCCTCGGGAGCGTCGGCTTCAGCAGCCTCGGCGGGGGCGTCGGCTTCGACGACAGGCGTCTCGGCTTCAGCGACGGGTTCCGCAGCAGCTTCGGCCGGAGCCTCAGCAGCGGTTTCGGCGACGGGCGCCTCGGCTTCAGCAGCGGGGGCGTCGGCCGGAGCGCCGGCAGCGCTGTCTTCTGCCTTCGCGGCGACAGGGCTAGCGCCACCCTGATCGATCAGGGCCTTGAGGCCATACGCAAAGTTGCGGGGCAGGGCCTGTAGCAAGCCGGCGAACTGCACCATCGGCGCTGCGATTGCACCAGCCATGCGGGCGAGAAGCACCTCGCGCGGGGCGACGTCGGCAAGTGCCGCCGTGTCCTTTGCGTCGAGCACCTTGTCGCCGAGCAGCCCACCCTTGACGATCAGCTTCGGGTTGGTCTTGGCGAAGTCGCGCAGCGCTTTGGCCACGGTGACGGCATCACCCTTGATGAACGCAATCGCCGTGGGGCCTTCGAGCATCGGTTCGATGTCGAGACCCAGGTCACGAGCGGCAAAGCGCACGAGGGTGTTCTTGTAGACCTTGTATTCACCGCCAGCGGGACGCAGCGCACGACGGAGATTTGAAATCTCGGTGACCGTGAGCCCGCGGTATTCGGTGAGAATCGCTGCGTCGGATTCGTTGAAGTGGGTACGCACTTCGTCGACTACGGCGACCTTTTCGGGACGGGGGTTGTCCAAAGTTGTTGCACCTCCTTTACAGCACTAGGGCGTCGCAGACTTGTGCGAACGCCCTAGTCGTTAGGAGGTTCACCTCGGCTGGTGGACTTGGCGTCCATTAACCGCCCTGGAGCGGACCGGCTGTCTGCGGCGAGAAATCAGTTGTGTGAAGCGGTGGAGGATAGCGGTTGCGCTCAGGCGGCGTCGATTCGGGCTAGGGACGACGAGCGGAGATGACCCAGGCTGCGGTCTGAAGCTGGACCCCCTGGGAAGTTTCGTGCTCGTCGAGCATGCGGCGAAGGTTCCCCAGCGCCTCGTCCTTTTCGGCAGCATCTAGATCACCGGTTAGACCGTGGACGATGCCGATGTTCTTCACGAAGTCGTACGCGTCTGCGCCGGACGCGCCGAACGTCATCGGCTCATCGATCGGTTCGAGTTGCACGCTCCGCAGCCCTGCCTGTTCGAGCAGCCCCGTGGTGCGCTCGAGGTTCGAAAGCGAAAACGGCGTCGGCGCCTCGACGGGCGGGAACGGTAAGTCACGGCCCATCGCCAGAGCGCCACGAATCTCCATCAACCACTCGTTCTCGCGCAGGTCGCGCCACGCTGCGAGCACGACGCGCCCACCCGGCCTCAGAGCGTCGGCGATGTTGCTGAACGCGGTGACCGGGTCGTCGAAGAACATCACGCCGAAGCTGCTGACCCCCAGGTCGTAACCCGAGCCGAGGCCCTCGGTCTGGGCGTCGGCCTGCTCGAAGGTCGCATTCGTGATCCCGCGCTCGGCGGCGCGCTTTCGCGCCACGTCGAGCATCTTGGATGAGAGGTCCACGCCCCGCACGCCGGCGCATCGGGGGGCGAGATCCAGCGACAGACCGCCCGCCCCGCACCCGATGTCGAGCACCACATCGGTGGGCTGCGCGTTGATCGATGCGACGTAGTGCTCGATTACTTGCGCTGCGGCCGTGTCGTACCAGTCGGCGTGTGTGGCCCAGTGCTCGCCTTCGTCGCCGTCCCACGCCGCCTTCATCGGTTCATTCGCCATGCCGTAGATATACTCCGATTTGGAGGAAATGCAAATGGCCGATGTGTCGACCACCGCGTACGCGATCCTCGGACTCTTGTCGCTGCGGTCATGGACCACCTACGAACTCGCCGACCAAATGCGGCGCGCGCTCGGGCAGTTCTGGCCCCGCGCCGAAAGCGGGATCTACACCGAGCCGAAGAAGCTCGTTGCCGCTGGCCTCGCGAAGGCCGAGACGGAGTTCGTCGGCCAGCGCTCGCGCCAGCGCTACACGATCACCGCGGCGGGGCGAAAGGCACTCAAGGCGTGGGTCCCGACCGCCGGACGTGGGCCCGTCATCGAGTTCGAGCAGCTGATCAAGCTCTTCTTCGCCGAGCACGGTACGAAGGCCGACATGCTGCGGACTTTGCAGGGGATCAAGGAGTCGAACGAGGATCTCGTTGCCGCGACGCAGGCCCCATCGGCTGAATACCTCGAAGGTCGCGGCGGCTACCCCGAGCGACTCCCCTGGCTCGTGTTGTGCGGTCGCTTCCTCGAAGAGTTCGATTGCCTCGTCGACCGCTGGTCCACGTGGGCGATGAGCGAAGTCGAACAGTGGCCTGAAGACATCAGTCAGGCGGAGCCCGCGTGGGACGTACTCCAGGAAATGGCGGCCACCGGCGCGGAGTTTGTTCGACGAACGGAGAGCCGCGACGGCTAGCGGATCACAACCACGCGATCGTCAACCCCCGCCCAGTCACGATCGCATGTCCATATCGGAACATCGAGCAGCTGACCGAGCGCTAGACAGAATCTGTCGGCGAGAGAGAGACCGCGTCCCGGCTGCCAGAGCAACGCAGCCATCCGCGCGTCGATCGCGTCGGCCGCCTCCACGACAAGACCTAGCTGCCCGAGGGTGGAGGCCACCAACTCGGCGTCACCTCCGTGTTGACGAACCTTCTGGAGAATCTCCGCCCAACCGATTGCGGGCACGACCGAGACAGCCAGCGCACTCTCCACCTCGTCAGCGCCCTGCTCATCGAAGACGAACGCGAGGATCGCTGACGCGTCGAGTACGACGGTCACGGAGCGTCTTCACGCCGCGCTTGCGCCTTGCGCTCGGCCAACAACTCGTCGACAACGCCACGCTTGGTCCTGAATGGCGCACGTAGCCGGCGGATTGCTTCCTCTTTGGTCACGAGCACCACCTCGTTTGCCTTGACGATCGCGATCAATTCGTCGTCTTCGCCGACGCCTAAGGCCTCGCGCGCGGCCAACGGAAGCACGATCCGGCCCTTGGATCCCACGCGAATTGCCATGGACCGATGATACCCCCGAATCTACATTTGGTGGGACGACCAGCAGAATAGTGGGACTCTGATTCGTCAGGGAACGCAAACGGGCGCCGGCCAAAGCCGACGCCCGTTCGTAAAAACTCTTGGAGTGCGTTACGCGGGGGTGTGCGCCGCGATGTCTTCGTCGGTGATGCGCGTCCGGTTGGTATCGATACGAATACCGGGGCCCATGGTCGATGAGACCGTGACCGAACGGATGTACTTGCCCTTGGCCGAGGCCGGCTTCGCACGCTGGATCTCGTCGAGAACGGCACGCATGTTCTTCAGCAACTCGAGCGGAGCGAAGCTGGCCTTGCCGATCGGCACGTGGATGTTGCCGACCTTGTCGGTGCGGTACTCCACCTTGCCGCCCTTGAAGTCGGCGACGGTCTTGGCGATGTCGTTGGTGACGGTGCCCGTCTTCGGGTTCGGCATGAGCTTGCGCGGGCCGAGGACACGGGCGGCCTTACCAACCTGACCCATGAGGTCCGGCGTGGCGATAGCGACGTCGAAGTCGACGAAGCCGCCGACAACGCGCTCTACGAGGTCTTCGGCCCCGACGATGTCGGCGCCGGCCTGACGAGCCTCTTCAGCCGCGGGGCCCGAGGCGAACACGGCGACGCGCACGTCTTTGCCGGTACCGCCAGGCAGCGTGACGGTGCCGCGCACGATCTGATCGGCCTTGCGGGGATCAACGCCGAGGCGCATCGCGAGTTCGACGGTCTCGTCGAACTTGGACTTTGCGCCCGCCTTCACATGACCAACGGCTTCAAACGGGGAGTAAACCTCGTCCCGATCGAAGGTCTTCATTGAGTCTTGGTACTTCTTGCCTCGTTCCGGCATTGCTGCCTCCCTCACTGGTTAGCGACGCCCGGAGAGGTGGTCCGGGTCGTCGGTATTGCGAACTTAGGAGCTGACTTCGATGCCCATCGAGCGGGCGGTGCCGGCGACCTGGAGCATTGCGGCTTCGAGGTCGTTGGCGTTGAGGTCGGGCATCTTGGTCTTGGCGATTTCCTCAACCTGGGCGCGGGTGACCTTGGCCACAACCTCGCGGCCGGGCATAGGCGATGCCTTGTCAAGACCCGCAGCCTGGCGCAGCAGCACCGGCGTCGGCGAGGTCTTGAGGATGAAGGTGAAGCTGCGATCCTCAAAGATCGTGATCTCGACCGGGATGACCTGGCCGCGCATGGACTCCGTCTGCGCGTTGTACTGCTTGACGAAGTCCATCGTGGCTACACCGGTGGGACCCAGAGCGGTACCGACCGGCGGGGCCGCAGTGGCCGCGCCAGCAGGTAGCTGGATCTTGATGATGTGGGTGACCTTTTTGCGTGCCATTGCTACCTCTTTAGAGCTTCGCCACTTGGGCGAAATCGAGTTCGACCGGAGTTTCCCGGCCGAAGATGTTGACGAGCACCTTCAGCTTGAGCTGGTCCTCGTTGATCTCGGCGATCGTGCCGGTGAAGTCGGCAAACGGGCCTTCCTTGACCCGCACCGATTCGCCCGTTTCGTACGCTGACTTGGGACGGCTCTTCTTGGGCTCGGCGGCCTCGCCGTCGGCGGGAACCTGGAGGAAGTTCTCCACGTCCTTACGACGAAGCGGGGTGGGCTTGGCGCCCGAACCAACGAACCCGGTGACGCCGGGCGTGTTGCGAATCACGAACCACGAGTCGTCGTCGAGGTCGCACCGGACCAACAGGTAGCCGGGGAACATCTTCTTGGTGACCGTGACCTTGCGACCGTTCTTCAGCTCGACGACGTCTTCTTCGGGAATGACCACTTCGTAGATGCGGTCTTCCATGTTCATCGAGGCGATACGGCTCTCGAGGTTGCTCTTCACCTTCTTCTCGTAACCGGAGTACGAGTGGATGACGTACCACTGACCGGGCCGGTCAAACGGGCTCTCGGACGGAGCGGGCTCGTCGTCGTCCTCGTCGGCCGCGTCGGCTGTGTCGCTGGCCGCTTCGTCGAGCAGGTCCTCGGCCGTGACGACCTCGACCGCTTCTTCGACGGTCTCGTCGGGCGCATCGGCTTCGACGGTCTCGTCGAGCATGGGCTCGTCGATCTCGGAGTCGGCCGCGACGGTCTCGTCGACGATGTCGACGGAGACGGGCTCTTCAATGGGTTCGGGTGATTCGAAAGTGTCTGACACGAGGCTCACGTGTGGAAGAGGAACAGGATGGACTTCGATGCTGCGTAGTCGAGCACAAAGATCAGCGAGATCAACATGACGAGGGTTGCCAGCACCACGACCGAATAGTTGCGGACTTCATCGCGGGTGGGCCACGCCACTTTGCGCAACTCGCCGCGGGTTTCGCGGAAGAAGTCTGCGGTACCCGCGATGGCGGAACCACCACGCGCTTGGCGCTGCCCGGCCTGGCGAACCCGACGAGTTTGCGCGTCGCGCTGACCGGCGGCCGCGGCTACCGGCTGGCCGTCAGGACCAAGCTGGCCCTGACGCTGAAGTCTGCGCTTCTCTTCTCGGTTCAACTCAAATCCTTCGGACGAAAATGCCAAACGGCGGAGCAGGGCAGGAGGGACTCGAACCCCCAACCGTCGGTTTTGGAGACCGATGCTCTACCAATTGAGCCACTGCCCTAAATAGCGGGGGTATGCGGCGGACGAGGATAGCACCGCCGGTTCCGACGGTTCCTAGTCGCGAACGAAGGCGAGCTTCTAGGAGGCGACTTTGAGGGCGCGCCGACGGGCTCGACCCGC
Source organism: Acidimicrobiales bacterium (assembly GCA_046594835.1). Taxonomy (GTDB): domain Bacteria; phylum Actinomycetota; class Acidimicrobiia; order Acidimicrobiales; family JACCXE01; genus JACCXE01. The sequence goes on from JBKJQZ010000081.1 coordinate 8,422, forward strand.
CAGCACAACCGCCACCGCAGCGGCGCCGGCGGCGGTCGCGAGGGCGGTGCCTCCGACGTATGCGCCGCGCTTGCCGGCGATCATCGAGCGGACCGCACTGCGCTCGCCGGCGGCCTCGAGGTTCGCCAAAACCGATGCCAAAGCACCCGGCGCAGGCTCAAGGACCTCGGTACGCAGATTGTGGAGACTGCGTAGCAGACGGCGGTACTGCACCAGCTCCGCCTGGCAACGCAGACACGACTCGACGTGCAAACGCACCTCGGCCGGGGCGGTGGCAACGCCATCGGTGAAATCACCGAGGGTCGACGCGATCTCGTCACAAACGGGGGAAGCTGTGATGGCGTCAGACTGCACGGGCTTGATCCTCTCCTCGCAGGGGGTACAACGTCTCGCGAAGCTTCCGGCGGGCTCGGTGGAGCCGGACCTTCGCGTTCGCTTCCGAAATCCCTAACTCGGCGGCAATCGCCTCGTGGGGGAGGTCGTAGACGTCTCGCAGCACGACCACTTGACGGAGCTGGTCGGGCAAAGTTGCGAGCGCGGCCGTGAGCCGGTCGCGCTCGGCGAGCGCTTCGTTGCGGGCGACGGGGTCATTTTCGACCCGCGTCTCTTCGATCATCACGTCTTCGTCGAGTACTTCATGACGGTGACGGGCCCGCTTGGAGAGTGAGGTCGACGCGCAGTTCGCGACGATCCGGTACAGCCACGTGGAGAAAGCTGCGTCCTCTCGAAACTTCTTGAGCGACTTGTACGCCCGTAGGTACGCCTCTTGCACCACGTCTCTTGCGTCCTCTTCGTTGCCGACTAACCGGTACGCAAGCGTGTACGCATCGGCGTGCGTCGCTCGTACCAGATCGTCGAAGGCCGAGCGGTCCCCCGCCTTTGCGGCGGCGACCCGATCAGCCAGATCGGCTGTCACCGGCTTTTGGACTCTGAGCCTGTGGA
>JBKJQZ010000083.1:0-5126 GCA_046594835.1 Acidimicrobiales bacterium
CGGGCGACCGGTAGGCGGCGAGCACCGCCTCGATCGCGGCCAGCATTCCTTGGTCGAGCGGTACACCCGCAGGCAGCTCGCCCTCGACGGTGATGACGCCGTTGCGCGCAACCAACGTGGCGCGCGGGTCGCGACCGAGGAAGCTCCAGCGCCCCCACCGTTCCCGATCAACCGACTCGAACAAGAAGCCGGGCGCGTCGCCTACCAGGCGCGCGAACCCGGCGACGGGCGTGATCTGATCGGCGAGGATCTCGCGCCACACGGGTACAACCGAGTGCTCTGCCGCGAGCGCGCGGAACGCTTCTCTACTCGGCTGCACGGCCGCTCAGGATCCGGCGAAGTCGCGGAAGAAGCACGAGTAGTTGCCCGTGTGACATGCCCCGGCGCCTTCCTGTTCGACCACGAGCAGCAGCGTGTCGCCGTCGCAGTCATAGGACGCCGTGCGCACGTACTGGCGATCGCCCGAGGTCTCGCCCTTGCACCAATACTCCTGGCGGCTCCGGCTCCAGAACCACGTGCGGCCCGTCTCGAGCGTCTTGCGCAACGAGTCGTGGTTCATCCACGCGAGCATCAGAACCTGTCCGCTGCCGTGCTCCTGCACGATGGCGGGCACGAGTCCGTCAGCGTTGTAGGTGATGTTCGCGAGGTCGGCCTCGCTGAACTGGATCGGCGTAGCGGTCGGCATTACCCAAGGTTAGTTAGAGGTAGAGCCCGGTCTTACCGTCATAACGCTCGGACGCAACGGCGTGGATGTCTCGCTCGCGCAGCAAGAGGTACTCCTCGCCCTGCACCTCGACCTCGTAGCGGTCTTCGGGGCTGAACAGCACCTGATCGCCGGCCTTGATCGTGCGCACGTGCGGGCCGACTGCCTGCACCGCGGCCCACGTCAGTCGCTTGGAGACCTGCGCGGTGGCGGGGATGAGGATGCCGGCGCGACTGCGGCGCTCGCCCTCGGCGTTTGGAATCTGCACGAGCACGCGGTCCGCGAGCATCGTGATCGCCTTGGTGTCAGACACGCAGCCGAGGGTAGCCGCCTGCCTTGACGCCGCTGCCATCGGCCCCCACACGCGCTCGCGCAACCTTCAAGGCACGGAAACGTCGTGATCCGCGCATGATTCGGGCAATCACGACGTTTCGGAGCTTTGAAACTGGGCCAACGTTGCGACCCGTCGATTACGGGCGGACGATCACACCGGCATCGGCCATCGCTCGCTTGGCTTCTCCAATGGTCACTTCGCCGAAGTGAAAGATGCTCGCCGCGAGCACGGCGTCGGCGCCGCCGTCCACGGCGCCCTCCACGAGGTGGCCAACGTGGCCGACGCCTCCACTGGCGATAACCGGAATGTCGACGGCGGCGATCACCGCCCGCGTGAGCGCGAGGTCGAAGCCGTCCCGGGTGCCATCGCGGTCCATGCTCGTGAGGAGAATTTCGCCAGCGCCGCTCTTGGCAACTTGCTCGGCCCACACCACGGCGTCGATTCCCGTCGGCGTGCGGCCACCGTGGGTGAAGACCTCGAAGCCGCCCTCGGCGCGGGCGCGCGCGTCGATCGCAACAACTACGCACTGGGCGCCGAACTCGTCGGCGATCTCGGCAACGAGTGCAGGGCGCGTAACCGCAGCCGTGTTGACGCCAACCTTGTCCGCACCGGCTCGAAGGAGACGCCGGGCGTCGTCAACCGAGCGCACGCCGCCGCCAACCGTCAGCGGAATGAAAACCTGCTCAGCGGTGCGAGCCACAACCTCCAGCATCGTGTCGCGGCCGTCGGACGACGCGGTGATGTCGAGAAACGTGACCTCGTCCGCGCCCTCGGCGTCGTACCGCGCCGCAAGTTCAACGGGGTCTCCCGCGTCGCGTAGGCCCACAAAGTTCACACCCTTGACGACGCGCCCGGCGTCGACGTCGAGGCACGGGATCACCCGGACTACTCGCACGCAGCCACGCCCTCAGCCACGGTGAACTTGCCTTCGTACACGGCCCGGCCTGTGATGGCCCCGGTGACGCCGCGGCCGTTCACGTCGAGCGCAGCGAGCGTGCGCAAATCGTCGACCGATGCGACACCACCCGACGCAATGACGGGGACGTGCGTGACCATCAGCACCCGCTCGAGCCCCAGCAGGTCGGGGCCGGTGAGCTGGCCATCGGTAGCGATCTCCGTGACGATGAACGCCGCCACGTCCACATCCGCAAAGGTCGCGATCACGTCGTCAACGGTCTGATCGCTCTCCTCGAGCCACCCCCGCACCGCGATACGTCCCGCCCGGTGATCGAGACCGATAGCGACCCGACCGGGATAGGCCCGCACGAGTTTCTTGGCGGCCTCGGGATCGCTCACGGCGAGCGAGCCAAGCACGATTCGTCTCACGCCGGCCTTCAGCGACGAATCGTCGACCTGACCACCGCCGGCCTGGATCGGCACGTCGACCGCAGCCGCGATCGCCCGGATGACCTCGGCGTTGACGGGGCCGTCGCCCTTGGCCGCATCGAGATCGACCACGTGGATCCACGGCGCGCCCTGCGCGGCGAAGCCCTGAGCCACGGCGACTGGGTCGTCTCCGTAGTGAGTCTCGCGGGTGAAGTCGCCTTCGGCGAGGCGGACGATGCGACCGCCGCGCAGATCGATTGCGGGATACAGATCCATCAGATGCTTTCTGCGAACGCGCGCAGCAGCGCAAGGCCGGCGGTGCTCGACTTCTCGGGGTGGAACTGGGCGGCCCAGACGCGGTCGCGTTCGACCGCAGCGACCACCTCACCGCCGTAGTCGCATACACCTACGACGTCGTTGCTCATGGGCGCCGCGAACGAGTGCACGAAGTAAACCCACGGGTCATCGCCGAGCGCGGCCATGAGCGCGGAAGGCGAACTGCGGCCTTGGGGGGCAACCACGCGGTTCCACTGCATTTGCGGGTGCTTCACTCCCTCGGGCAACCGGCGCAACGTGCCGGGCAACACGCCGAGACCCTCGACCCCCGGCGATTCGTCGGAGCCTTCATACAACAGCTGCAATCCGACGCACACGGCGAGAAGAGGCGTGCCGTTTGTGACGGCCTCGAGCGCGACGCGATCGAGTCCGCTCGCGCGAAGCGCGTGCATGCACGCACCGAACGCGCCTACACCGGGCAGCACGATCCCGTCCGCGCCGGCGGCGGCATCAGCCGTGGTGACGAGGTCAGCCTTCGCTCCCACGTGGTGCAGCGCATTGTTGACCGAACCGAGGTTTCCGATGCCGTAATCGAGGACCGCGATGCGCGGCGTCACAGCGTGCCTTTGGTCGAGGGCACACCCGTACCTTCGACCCGCACTGCGTCGCGCAGCGCGCGGGCAACGCTCTTGAAGCTCGCTTCGATGATGTGGTGCGTGTTCTTGCCGCTGCGGGCGCGGATGTGGAGCGTGAACATCGCCGCCATAGCGAAGGCGCGCCAGAACTCCTCGGCGAGTTGCGGGTCGAAGCCGGGTGTGCCGATGAGGTTGCGGTCGTCGAAGGCGAAGTCGACTTCGTATACGACAAACGGCCGCCCCGATAGGTCGAGCGCGACCTCGATCAGAGCCTCGTCGAGGGGAACCAGGTTCGACGCAAAGCGGCGCACGCCGGCCTTGTCGCCCAGCGCTTCGCGCACGCACTCGCCGAGCGCGATCCCAACGTCTTCAACCGTGTGGTGCGCGTCGATGTGCAGGTCGCCCTCGCACTCGATCGCGAGGTTCATGCCTCCGTGCTTGCCGAGCTGTTCGAGCATGTGATCAAAGAACGGCAGACCTGTGGACGCCGCGGCGTTGCCCTCGCCGTCGATGTCGACGGTAATGGCGATCTTGGTTTCTTTGGTCTCGCGCGAACGCGATGCGGTGCGGCTCATGCCAGCGCTTCTTTCAGTGCGGTGAGGAATCGGTCGTTCTCGGTTGTGGTGCCAACCGTTACCCGTAGGCAACCGGCGAGGCCCGGCCAGCTGGAGCAGTCGCGCACGAGCACCGAGTGCTCGACGAGGCGCTGCCACACCGCGTCGGCGTCGCGGTGCGGGCGGAACAGGATGAAGTTGGACTGCGACGGCCACACGTCGACGGGCATGTCGTTGAGGCCTTGGAGCAAGCGGCCGCGCTCTTCCTTGATCGACGCGACCCGTGCTTCCATCTCGGCTTGGAACTCGAAGGCGAGGACGCCGGCGGCCTGCTTGATCGCGTCGAGGTGATACGGCAACACGACCGCGTCGAGCGCGGCGACGACATGCGCCGGAGCGATCGCGTACCCCAGGCGCAGTGCCGCCATCGCCCACGTCTTGGAGAAGGTCCGCACGACCACAACGGGGCCGTCGTCGCGTACCTGATCGATGGCCGACCACGACGAGAACTGTCCGTAGGCCTCGTCGATCACTACGAGACCCTTCGACGCCGCCACCGCCGCGTCGAGCACTTCCCGCGACTCCACCAGGCCGGTCGGGTTATTCGGCGAGCACAGGAACGTGACGGTCGGGTCGTGCGCGCGAACAGCCGCTCTCACCGCGTCGGGCGAGAGCGTGTAGTCGTCGTTACGACCGGCCTCGATCACCCTCGTACCGGTGATGTGAGCGATGTGGCTGTGCAACGCGTACGTGGGCTCGAACACGAGTGCGCTACGCCCGGGGCCACCGAAGGCGAGCAGTACGCACTGCAGCACCTCGTTCGACCCGTTCGCCGCGAACACGTTCTCGGGGGCCACACCATGAAACGCCGCGATGGCGCGGCGTAGATCCTGCGCGGCGCGGTCGGGGTAACGATGGAACTCCACGTCGCGCACCAACTCGGCGAGCGCGTCGGCGAACGCGGGGGGCGGCGGCTCGGGCGACTCATTGGTGTTAAGCCGCACGTCCACATCGACCTGCTTCGAGTGGTAGCCCTGCATGCGACTGAGGTCGCTGCGTATCTCGGCGGTCATCGGTGGCCGCGCATCTTCACCGACTGCGCGTGCGCGGCAAGGCCTTCGGCCTCGGCGAGCGCGACCACGTGCGGCGCAACGCGGTTGAGCGCGGCTTCGTCGAGCGAGATGACGTGTATGGCGCGGATGAAGTCGTCCACGCGCAGCGCCGAGGCGAAGCGAGCCGAGCCATGGGTCGGCAACACGTGACTCGGGCCGGCGATGTAGTCGCCCACGCTCGCGGGA
>JBKJQZ010000107.1:0-5689 GCA_046594835.1 Acidimicrobiales bacterium
CCAGCACCGTCCGGCGATTGATCAACTTGTGGCCGCGCGCGCCGGGCACCAATGGGAAATCCGCGGCTGGTACGGAAGCCCGATGGACCACATCAAGGGCGCCGATCTATCGGAAGCCGACTTTGAGTCGCCTGAGCCGTCGCGCATCGGTACCGACCGCGACGGTCCGCTGATGACGGCCACGCCGCAACCCTCGGTCGGCGCCGCGCACCTCGCGTCGATCGGAATCGCCGCGGCACTGCACGTGCGCGAGATCAGTGGCGTGGGCCAGCGCGTAGACACGTCGCTGCTCCAGGGCATCATCTTTTACAACTCCTGCACGTGGCAGCGCGCCGAGAACCACAACGCGGCCGGCTACCAGATGGGGATGATGGATCGCCGCCAGAACTGGGGCGTCATGGAAGTCAAGGACGGCTGGGTCTGCATGTGGGGCGGCCCGCCCGCGTGGCCGATCCTCGCCGCGGCCGGCGACGAGATCGTCGCCCCGACGCGTGAAGCGTTGATGGAAGAGATGCAGAAGAACCCGGGCGCGTTCGCGTCGCTCAAGAGTCGCGTCGAGTCGCTCGCCGCCGCCTCGCCCTTCCTCAAGAAGTTCACGCAGGCCGAGTGGATCGCAGCGGCTGCCGCAGCCGGTTTCAACATGCACCCGGTCCGAAGCGTCGAAGAGGCGCTGACCGATCCGCTGCTGCTCGCCGATGGCTGCGTCGTCGAGGTCGACGGTATCCGTCAGGCCGGGATTTTGTTCAAGCTGCACGATCGTCCGACCGCCCCGCGCGGTCCTGCGCCCACGCGTGGCCAACACACCGAGGCCGTGCGCGCGGAAGCCGCTCGCAGCGTCCCTTCGGTTGCGGGCGTCGCTGGCGATCTGCCAGTGGGCGGGCCGCTCACCGGCGTTCGCGTGCTCGACTTTGGCTTCGCGGTCGCCGGTCCCTTCACGTCGCAGGTCCTCGCCGATATGGGCGCCGACGTCATCAAGATCGACACGGAGGCCAAGGGCGGCTGGGGCATGAACCACATGGGCATGGGCGTCAACAAGTCCAAGCGCCACGTTGCCCTCGACGCCAAGAACCCCGCCGCGCGGCCGGTCCTCGAAGACCTCATTCGTTCCGCCGACGTAATCACGCTCAACTCAAAGCCCGGCGCGGCGGTAAGGATCGGGCTCGACTGGGAGTCGGTCAAGGCGATCAACCCGCGCATCGTGTATCTCCATACGCGCGCCCATGAAGACGGGCCGCGCTCGAACGGCGGTGGCCACGACCAGTCGGGCAACGCGCTCGGCGGCACCGAGTTCGAGGACGGCGGGTGCCACGACGGCGGCCGTCCCTACTTCTCGGTCGGCAGCGGCGGCGACCTCGGCAACGGTTTCCTCGGCGCGAGCGCCGTGGTCTACGCGCTCTACGACCGCGACAAGACCGGCAAGGGGCAAGCCGTCGACACGTCGATCATCAACTCGGCGTTGTTCTGCAACAGCCGCATTTTCACCAACCCGTCCGGGGAGAAGTTCGACCTGCCCCGCCTCGACCGCGATCAGCGCGGCTTCGATGCGCTCTACAAGCTCTACGCGTGCGCCGAAGGTTGGTTGTGCATCGCGGTGCAGAGCGACGCCGCGTGGGCGGGCCTTACTACGGCCTTACCGTCGCTCGCCGACGACGCCCGCTTTGCGACACGCGGGGCTCGCCTCGAAAACGACGGCGCACTGGTGCGCATGCTTGATGCTGCGTTCGCGGAGCGCAGCGCGGACGAATGGGCCAAGGTCCTCGACGCCGCCGGCGTTCCCTGCGAGGTATCGGACCCCACCTTCTCGCAGCGGGTCTTTGACGACGCGGAACTTCTCGACCGCGGTTGGGTGGCGCACTACAAGGACCACGCGATCGTCGGCGACGTCGACATGTTCGGCATCGGCGTGGAGTTCTCGGCCACGCCGTCGCGCCCAACCGGTCCGTCGCCCCGCAGCGGTCAGCACACCGTCGAGGTCCTCACTGAACTTGGCCTCGACGACGCTGCGATCGCGTCGTTGGTTGAGGCCGGCGCGGTGTCCGTGGCCACCTGACGCGCAAAGGCCCGGGCGTCACCGCCCGGGCCTTCGCATATCTCGCGGGTGGTTAGCCCTTGCCGCTGAGCTTGGCCTGGGCTTCCTCGGTCATGATCGAGTTGCCACCGGCTTCACCCGCGGCCAGCTTGGCCAGGTTCTCGGCGTTGAGCTCGTCTTGCAGGCGCATGGCGCCGGGGCCGTTCTGCACCCAGTTCTTGCCGGTGCTATCTCCCTGCATGACTCCGACGATGCCAGCGCCTACGTCGTTCGGGTCCTGCAATGGCAGGCCCATCTCGCGGTAGTCGATCGATGGCATGCCGCCGTCGGTCGGTGCGCCCGGGTCAACGGTGTTGACCTTGATGTTCTTCGCCGCCAGCACCTCCGCCATTGCCTTCATCCAGCTGTTCACTGAGGCCTTGGTCATGGAATAGAACGGGTCAAGCGCCCAGCCGCCGTACCCCGCGCCGGACATGCCGAGCAGGATCGTGCCGCCACCGCGAGCTTCGAGGTGCGGGATCGCCGCCATCGTGCCGAACACGATGCCGTCGACGTTGATGCCCGACGAGCGACGCCAGTTCTCTTCGGTGAGCCACGGAAGCGGATCGTCGAAGACGGGCACCGACGCGGGACGGGTGAGCACCGCGGCACTGATGTGCAGAATGTCGAGTCCGCCCTTGTCGGCGACGACCTTGCCGAGCACGTCGTCCCACTCGGCCGCGTTGCGGATGTCGAGGTGCTGATAGGTAGCGCCAATTTCGTTTGCGATTTCGGCGCCGCGTTCGTCGCTTACATCGGCGATCACGACCGTCGCACCAAGCTTGGTTGCTTCGCGGACTGTTGCCTCACCGATACCACTTGCGCCGCCGACTACGACGACGACTTTGTCTTGCAGGGACATGAAGTCCAGCCTTTCGATGGTTGTGGTTTACAGGTTCCAGACCCGAGCGGCGTTGCCCTCGAGAATGAGTTGCTGCTCGTCGTCGGGCAGGCCCTTGAGCTGCTCTTCGATGATCTGTTGTGAGTTCGGCCACGACGACACGGGGTGCGGATAGTCGGTCGACCACATGAGGTTCTTTACGCCGAGCGTGTACCGATCGTCGGTCGCCACCCACGGGTCCTCGATGAAGGTCAGGTGGATGTTGCGCCGGAAGTAGAACGACGGCAGTTCCTTGATCGCCGGGAACTCGTAGCGCTGACGGGTGGCGAGGTCGTCCATGATGTGGAGGTACCACGGCACCCAGCCCAGCTGGGTCTCGACGAAGACGAGGTTGAGATCCGGGAAGCGCTCGAGCACGCCGGTGACCATCCACATGCCGAAGGCTTCTGACGTGGTCGGCGCGATGACCGAGACCATGATCCCGCGCTGGGGCGTTGGGTCACGCTCGGCGAGCGAGTTGAGCGCGGTGTTGAGCCCGACGTGGCACGTGATCGGCAGGCCGGTCTCAGTGATGGCTGACCACAGCGGATCCCAGTGCGGATGGAAGTAGTCGGGCACGCCGACTTCGGTCGGGAAGACCGGCAGCTGCAGTGACTTACCGCCGATGGATGCCACGCGGTGTACCTCGTTCACCGCCGCCTGCACGTCGTGCAGCGGTAGTTGGTAGGACACAACCAGGCGGGACGGGTCCGTCGACGCAAAGTTCGTGAGCGCGTCGTTGAACGCCCGTGTCGCGGCCGTTCCGCCCTCGTCGGTGCCCATCTTGTTGAAGTAGCGGAACCCGGAAAGCTCCGAGTACAGGATCTCGATATCGATCCCGTCCGCGTCCATGTCGGCGAGTCGCTCCGACGCTTCTTGGTTGCCCATGCGTCCCGCCGCCGGGTGGCGGTGCGGGTTACGGGTCCATTGTTGATTGGCCTCGGCGGCGGCCTGACGCTGCGCCTGGGCGAACGCCCCCGTAGCGCCGTCGTAGGCCTCATGCCACTTTGTGGCCAGGTTGTCGAGGACCTGCTGGTGGCTGATGCTGACGTGTGAGTCGGCCGAAATGATTCGTCCGTTGTGCATGTGGAAACCCCCCGGTGTCGCGTTACCTAGTAACAGCTATAGTCGCCGCAACGGTACATAGCAACTGCAACGTACTTAGGAGGGGAAAGTCTTGGCCGGTGTTTTGCAAGGTCTGAAGGTTCTTGATCTGTCGTGGGGTATCCCAGGACCGGTCGCGTCGATGCTGTTGGCTGACAACGGCGCCGACGTCACCAAGATCGAGCCACCCGGGGGCGACCCCTTCCGGGCGCTGCACGGCTACAAGGTCTGGAACCGCGGCAAGCGGTCCGCCGTGCTCGACCTCAAAAATGCGGAGCAGCGCGACCAACTGCTGGCGTTGGTGAAGACCGCCGACGTGTTCATCGAGAGCTACTCGCCCGGTGTCACCAAGGAACTCGGCATTGATTACGACACGCTGGCCGCGATCAACCCGCGCCTCGTGTACTGCTCGATCACCGGCTACGGCGACCACTCCAAGCACAAAGACCGTCCCGCTATCGACGCACTCGTCGCGGCCCGCACGGGCCACATCTATGAAAGCCGCGGCACGACGGGCGGCACGCCGGCCCGCCTTGCTGGCATCGAAATGCCAATGGCCGGGTTCGATCCGCCCCAAGAGGACATGTGGGCCGCGTCGCCCCGCCCCGGGCCCTTGTTCCCCGGCGTGCCGTGGGTGTCAATGGGCACGGCCTATCTGGCCAACCTCGGCATCAGCGCGGCGCTGCGCGTGCGCGAGAAGACGGGCCGCGGCCAGAAGGTCGGCACCTCGCTCATGCAGGGCGTGCTGCTGACCACGATTGGTCCGTGGGTCAAGGCGGAGAAGGCCGACACGCCAAACTTCCAGACCTGGATCGTCGACGGTCGTGCGCCCAAGGGTCTGTTCAAGACCAAGGACGGGCGCTGGGTCCACCAGTGGGTGCCGCTGCCGTCATTCATCCTCGGCTCGTCCCAGGGTGAGCAGCTCGAGATCACCGACGAGGTCACCCGTCCGACCGAGGCCGGCATGCGCATCACGCCCGCGCCCGACGACCTCGTGATCTTGTACCACTACTACCCCGAGATGCGCGAGGCGATGGCGAAGTTCACCGCCGCCGAGTGGACCGAGCACGCAGCCAAGGTGCGCGTGCCGTGCCAGCCCCTGCTCTCGCCCGAGGAGGCGCTGCTCACCCAGAGTTTCGTCGACGATGGCTGTGTCATCGAGGCCAACGGCATCCGCCAGGTCGGCTCCGTCTACCGCATGTCGGCCAACGAAGTAACGGCCACGCCGAGCGCGGCACCCGAGGCCGGCGCTGACACCGACGCGGTGGTGGCTGAAGCCCTCGCGGCGATGGGAGCCGACGTGGCCCCCGCCGGTGAGCGTTCGCTCGAGCATCCCCTCGCCGGTATCCGCGTGCTCGACTTCGGCTTCGCCGTCGCCGGTCCGTTCAGCACGCAGTTGCTGGGCGACCTCGGCGCCGAGGTCATCAAGGTCAACACGCTTTACGACGGGTTCTGGATGGCCAACCACGTCGGGCATTGCTGCAACCGCGGCAAGCGCTCGATCGCCATCAACCTCAACGATCCCATCGGCCAGGAGATTGCCCGCAAGCTGGTCGCCAGCGCGGACATCTTCCAGCACAACATGGGCGAGAACGCGATGGCCAAGCTCGGCCTCGACTACGAGTCGTTGAAGAAGA
>JBKJQZ010000195.1:0-20835 GCA_046594835.1 Acidimicrobiales bacterium
TCGCCGAGGCGTCGTGGCAGCTGGAGAAGAAGACCAACTCTGGGCGCCGGATCGTGGTGGACGGCCGTCGTCGCCGTCGGTGAACGCGTTCACGCCCACCACGATCCGGCGCCCAGAGTTGGTCTTCTTCTCCAGCTGCCACGACGCCTCGGCGATCTCACCCATGAACCAACCGTTGTCGATGCACTGGAAACAGCCTTCGAGGATTGAACCGCTTCCGGCCTCGTCAAGGTGGGCAAACACTTCCTCGGCCTGGCGTTCCATCTCGTCGGTCATCCACTCGACGTAGTGGGAGCCACCGAGCGGATCGGCCACCATTGCGGCGCCGGTTTCGTGCGCGACCACCTGCTGGGTGCGCAGTGCGATGCGCACCGCCTTTTCCGTCGGAAGGGCGAGCGCTTCGTCGAAGCCGTCCGTGTGCAGGCTTTGGGTGCCGCCCATCACGCCAGCCAACGCCTGGATGGCGACGCGCGCAATGTTCAGCTCCGCCTGTTGTGCCGTGAGGGACACGCCGGCCGTCTGCGTGTGGAATCGCAGTTGCATCGAGCGCTCGTTCTTCGCGCCGTAGCGCTGCTTCATCCAGCGCGCCCAGATGCGCCGGGCCGCGCGGAACTTGCCGATCTCCTCGAAGAAGTCGTTGTGCGCATTGAAGAAGAACGACAGACGCGGGGCGAACTCATCGACGTCGAGGCCCGCGGCCATCGCCGATTCGACGTAGGCGAACCCGTTGGCGAGCGTGAACGCGAGTTCCTGCGCGGCCGTCGATCCGGCTTCGCGGATGTGGTAGCCCGACACCGATACGGGGTGCCAGCGCGGCATCTCAGCCGCCGTGAAGCGGATGGTGTCGGTCACCAAGCGGATCGAGGGGCGCGGCGGGAAGTAGTACTCCTTCTGCGCTTGGTACTCCTTGAACATGTCGTTCTGGAGCGTGCCGCTGAGGTTCTTGCGGGGCGTGCCGTGTTGTTCGGCCACCGCCACATACATCGCAAGCAGAACCGAGGCTCCGCAGTTGATCGTCATCGACGTCGACACCGCTCCAAGGTCGATGTCGGCGAAGAGGTCGGTCATATCGGCGACCGTGTCAACGGCGACGCCGCCCTTGCCGACCTCGCCTTCGCTGCGAGGATCGTCGCTGTCGCGGCCCATCAACGTCGGCATGTCGAAGGCCGTCGACAGTCCACCGCCACCGCTGCGGAGAATTTCCTTGAAGCGCGCGTTCGTGTCTTCGGGCGTGCCGAAGCCCGCGAACATGCGCATCGTCCAGAGCTTGGATCGGTACATCGAGGCATACGGCCCGCGGGTGTACGGATACTGACCCGGGAACTCCCCATCGTCGGGTCCGTACACGGCGTCGATGGGCACCCCCGACATCGTTTCGGCGTCGACGTCGCGCAGCGGTGAACTCTCGTAAGCGGCTCGCCAATCGTCCCTGAAGGTCGTCACCTCTCCAGTATGGTCGGCGGGCATGTCACCTCAGCAGGCGCCAGACCGCAACCTCGCTATGGAACTGGTCCGGGTGACCGAGGCCGCTGCACTTGCGGCGTCTCGGTTCATGGGCCGAGGAGACAAAAACGGCGCCGACGGCGCTGCGGTGGACGCGATGCGCATCGTTCTCGGAAGCGTCTCGATGGACGGCATCGTCGTCATCGGCGAAGGCGAGAAAGACGAAGCGCCGATGCTCTACAACGGCGAAAGGATCGGCGACGGCTCACCGCCCGAAACCGACATCGCCGTCGACCCGATCGACGGCACCACGCTCACCGCGCTCGGCCGCTCCAACGCTCTCGCCGTGATCGCGGTGTCGGATCGCGGCACCATGTTCAATCCGGGCCCGTGCGTTTACATGGACAAGATCGCGGTTGGCCCGGACTGCCGTGGCGTCATCGACATCGACGCGCCGGTGCTCCACAACCTCCAGGCCGTGGCCAAGGCCAAGGGCGAGAACGTGCGTGACGTCACCGCCGTCATCCTCGACCGGCCCCGGCACGCCGATCTCATCGCCGAGGTCCGTTCGGCCGGCGCCCGCATCCGTCTGATTCAGGACGGCGACGTAGCGGGCGCGATTTCAACCGCCTGGGCTGACTCGGGCGCCGACATTCTCTTCGGTGTGGGCGGCACGCCCGAAGGCGTCATCACCGCCGCTGCGCTCAAGTGCATGGGCGGCGAGATCCTGGGCAAGCTGTGGCCACGCGATGACGATGAGCGCAAGGCCGCGCTGGAGATGGGCTACGACCTCGACGCGGTACTGACTACCGACGATCTCGTACGCGGCGACAATTGCTTCTTCGCGGCAACGGGCATTACCGACGGCGAACTAATGCGCGGCGTGCACTACACCAGCAACGGCGCAACGACCCAGAGCCTCGTGATGCGCTCGAAGTCCGGCACGGTACGACTCGTGACCGCGCAGCATCGCCTGTCGAAGCTCAGCGAATACAGCGCCGTGTCGTTCACCTAGCGGCGGGTGGATGCGCCGTTGGGCGCGCGCTCCGACTACCCGACGGTGTTGGGCTGTCGATTGACCGCGTTCGCCGCCACTGAATTCGGCGGCGTCGTCGAACTGGTGGTTGTTGCCGGCCTCGCCGTTGAAGGCGTGGAACTCGACGACGAGCTACTCGAGGACGAACTGCTGGAGCTCGACGAACTCGAACTCGACGACGAGCTAGTCGTCGGCCGCACGGTGGTCGTGGTCGTGGGCCTAACCGTGGTTGAGGTCGTCGTCGGTCCAGCCGTGGTTGACGTAGTCGACGCAGTGGTCGCAGTCGTTGGGTCCGGCGTGCAGCTGAAGCCGTCGGTGGGAACACCAACCGCGCCCTCAAAGTGGCCGATGCGGAGATCCTCGAGGTGTAGGCCCGTCATCAGGTTCAGCGTGCTGAGGCGCACGACGTCGACCGCGCCGAAGGCAAGCCGGCCATTGGCCGAAGTAGTCGGCAACGAAGCGGGATCCGGGACCGCGTCGGGAGCGGAGATGGCCCGGGGGTCTTCACCCACGGCGAGCGCGACCAACGGCGCCGCCGCAATCGGAACTGTGAGACCGCCCGGACCGAAGACGTCTTGCGCAGTGAGAACCGAGTACGTGGCGCCCCCGTCGGTCGATATGCGGATGATGCCCGTTGTCGGAGTGACCGGTACGCCGGTCGACTCGTCGAGGGTGTAGTACTCGATCTTGGCGCCACCGGCGAGGCCGGTAGCGGTGAGCTTGAAGACCCACTCGCCGAGCACTTCGATGATGACCGGCGGCAAGGGGCCTCGCGCAAGAGACACCGGCGCGTAGGTCTGGTGGATCTCGCTGACGAGACCGAACCGGCCTGGCATGCCGTTCGGAATCGCGTACATGAACGACCGCGATTGCACGACGGCGCGTGCCGGGTCGGGGTCGTCGGTCGCGATGACGGGTGACCCGAACGTGCCATCGGGATTGGCTGTGCCGCTGTCGAGCAGCTGCGCGTCGGCGGCGTACCCGCGGCCGAACGCGATGGGCGAGGTGATGGTGCTGAGGCACGGGTTGCCGGTCCAGGTTGCTGCCGCCTCAGAGTGCAGCAGCGACGCGTACGCCAACGGGGCGAGCGCGTCGGCAATCCCGGCGTCTTTTACCTCCGAGTCGGTCGCGGGAGGCGCGACGAGTGCGCCCGCTTCAGTCGCAGCGAGGACGTCGCCTGCGTTCGTGGGCAGGTCGCTCCCAAGGCCGAGCTGGAGGCCCGCACCGCGGGCCGAGGCCTGCTTGCCTACGAAGGCGCGGGCGGGATCAAACCCATCTGCGGGCGGCTGCAGGTTGATGCTGTTTTCGCTCACGCCACCCGTGGCCGGGAAGCCGTTGGAATTGACGTTCGCCGAGGAGAAGCCGAGTTCGGCATCGGCGATGCGCGGCCCGGTTGAGGCGGCCTGGAGCGCATCGAGGTGGAGCGGCGTTCCGGTGGCGTAACCGAAGACTGGCTGCGGCTGATCGACTTTGCCGCGGCTCGCAGTGGCCGAACCGAGCATGAATGCCAACAGTCCGACGACAAGCGCCCATGCGACCCAGGTATTGGTGCGCTTCACGGTTTTTAGTGCCCTCTCCCTCAATGCCCCATACCCCAACTAGCGGGTGACACTAGTGCGCTAGAGCTAAAAAGTCGTCAATACGCTGGGTCAAAGGTCGATTTGGACCGGTACGCCCAAAGGGAGGCGTTTGGCCAAAAAGTCGATGTCTTGGTTCGAAATACGCAGGCATCCGTGGGTCGTGTCCTTGCCGATACTCGACGGATCGTTGGTGCCGTGGATGCCGATGACGCCGTCGCCACCTTCGAACGACGTGATCACGTTGGAGAAGCCAGACAGCCCGTAGGCAAAGTGGCCGTACGCCCCGTTCGGGTTCGGAGGGCGCATGAGTTCTTTCGTGAAATAGAGACCACCGGGCGTCGGCGTGTCGGTTTTGCCGACGCCTACGGGGGTATCGAGGATGGTCTCGGTCCCGTCGGTCACCAGAAGCCGATGTGCGGCGAGTTCGATCGTGATCTTGTAGCGGTGGCTGGCGAGGCGCACGTCGCTTGCCTTGATCCACCCGGTAGCACCGTTGGGTCGCAGGGGAAGCAGCACCCGGAGCCACGCACCTTCGTTAGCCCGCACCAGAAACGTGAGTGGAGCGCCCGACTCGATCGGGTTCGCGAGCGTCTGATTGATGGGCCCACCGAGGCTCGAATGCACCGGGACCGAGGGGCGCGTGGCCGTCGCGACGATCGACAGCGTCGAATCCGTGGTGCCATTGAGGCCAGCGATGCTCGTCTCGGTTGCGACCTTTTTGTCGTCGCCGCGGGAACCGAGCAACACGCCGGCGAGACCCGCGATCACCGCCACGAGGGCAAGGGCGATCCCGGCGATGCGCGTCACGAGCCGAAATCTAAGACGAACTCGCGCTCGTCTTGGGCCACGAAGCCGATTTTCGCCAGGAATCCTGCGATCGTGGCGCCGCGCGCGGAGCGAACCGAGTTCGCCTCCTTGGCGCGCGCGGCCTCGACGAACGCGCGAGCCAGTCCCCCACCGATACCCGTCCCGCGCTGTTCAGCGTGCACGACCAGCTCGTCGAGCCAGGCCACATCGCCGCGGGCAACGCGTCCGCGGGCGACGCCCACGGTGCGCCCATCCACGATGGCTTCGATGACCAGGGGCCGATAGCGGCCGATGGTCATCGCGGTCAGCGTCTCGTGGACGTGCGGCGCGAACGTGATCCGCTCGGCTCCGAGGGTCCGCGTCGTGGCGCCGGCAGCAAAGGGCGCGTCGGCGATCGGCCGCCACATCTTGTCGTCGTCGTCCTGTTCGAGGACCGTGATGCCCTCAAGCACGATGGGCTCTACGTAGTGCGTAAGGCACGCAAGCGCACCGCTGATTTCTGCGTCGGTCGCGTCGTCGCTCAGGGTGACGTGGGGAACGAAGGGGTGGCTCTGCTCCTGCGCGAACGGCCCCATGTCGAGTTCGTCACGCAGCCGGTGGATCACCTCGACTCCCGCTCCGCTCACGCGCAAGTACAGGACAGGCGTGATGGGCAAAAAGGTCGTGACCGGACCGATGGTGACGTGGAGCCGCGTGGCCTGCTCGCTGGCGACGCGCCGCGTGAGCGCGAGCGCTTCTTCGACGTCCTCCGCAACCACATTGATCGGCGGGACGAGGGTGATGTGGGGCGGCACCCGGTCGATGGGCGACACGCCGAGGGCGCGGCGCAGCCCGTCGATCTCGTTCGCGATAGCGCGCGGCAGCAGAACAACGACACCAAGGCGGTGTCGCGACACGACCTACTTGCCGAGGCTCGCGACTTCGATGCGCACTTCGGCGCGACGCAGCGCGGCCTCGATCTCGCCGTTTTGGCCGGCGTGCAACTTGGCCTCAGCGTCTTCCTTGGCCTTGCGGGCGCGTTCGAGGTCGATGTGGTCGATCAACTCGGCCACGTCGCTGAGGATGACCACGCGGTTGTTCCGTACCTCGACGAAGCCACCGTGGACGGCGATGTGCTCGACGCCACCGTCGGTCATGTTGATCTTGACGATGCCGATGCCGAGCGTGCCGAGGAACGGCGCGTGACCGGTGAGGAAGGCGATGTCGCCTCCCGCGGCCCGCGCCACGACCATGTCCGCTTCACCCGAGAACAGGATTCGTTCCGGCGAGACGACCTCGACCTGCAATGACACTGGGCTTAGCCCTGCGCCTTGAGCTGCTCGGACTTCTTCAGCAGGTCGTCGATACCACCGACGTTGAAGAACGCCTGCTCGGGAAGCTCGTCGAACTCACCGTCGAGCAGCTTGCCGAACGCCTCAACCGTTTCGAGCACCGGGACGTTGGTACCCGGGATCTGGGTAAAGGGCTCACCGGCGTACATCGGCTGGCCTAGGAACTTCTCGATCTTGCGGGCCCTAGACACAAGAACCTTGTCTTCTTCGGTGAGTTCGTCGATGCCGAGGATGGCGATGATGTCTTGCAGTTCCTTGTAGCGCTGCAGCACCTGGATGGTGCGGCGAGCGACGTTGTAGTGCACGTCGCCGACAATGGCGGGCTGCAAGATGTTGGAGGTTGAGGCGAGCGGGTCGACGGCGGGGAAGATGCCCTTGGCGAACACGGCGCGGTCGAGGTTGGTGGTGGCGTCGAAGTGCGTGAACGCAGTGAACGGCGCCGGATCGGTGTAGTCGTCGGCGGGCACGTACACGGCCTGCAGCGACGTGATCGACTTGCCCTTGACCGACGTGATGCGCTCCTGGAGCTCGCCCATCTCGTCGGCGAGGGTCGGCGAGTAACCCACCGACGATGGCATACGACCAAGCAGGGTCGACACCTCAGTGCCGGCCTGGGTGAAGCGGAAGATGTTGTCGACGAACAGCAGCACGTCTTGGCCCTGCACGTCGCGGAAGTACTCGGCCATGGTGAGCGCCGAGAGTGCAACCCGAAAACGCACGCCGGGGGGCTCGTCCATCTGGCCGTAGACAAGCGCGGTGTTCTTGAGAACGCCGGACTCTTCCATTTCCAGCCAGAGGTCGTTGCCTTCGCGGGTGCGCTCACCCACGCCAGCGAACACCGACACGCCACCGTGCTGACGGGCAACCCGGATGATCATTTCCTGGATCATCACGGTCTTGCCAACACCCGCGCCACCGAACAGGCCGATCTTGCCGCCTTGGCGATAGGGCTCGAGGAGGTCGACGACCTTGAGGCCGGTCTCGAACATTTTGGTCGCGGGGTCGAGGTCGGCGAAGGCCGGAGCGGGACGGTGGATCTCCCAGCGCTCGTCGAGGTTCGGCAGTTCTTCACCGCGGGCGTCGAGCGCCTCGCCGATCACGTTGAACACGTGGCCGAGGGTGCCGCTGCCAACCGGCACGGTGATGCCGCGACCAAGGTTGCGCACGACGGTCCCGCGCACGAGGCCGTCGGTGGCGCGCATGCAGATGGCGCGCACGCGACTGTCGCCAATGTGCTGGGCGACTTCGGCAACGATCGGCGAGGATTTGCCGTCCACGACCACGTCGAACTCGAGCGCGCCGTGCAGTTCGGGCATGCCATCGGGCGGGAACTCGACGTCGACGACGGGGCCGACGATGGCGACGATGCGCCCGGTCTTGAGTTGGGTGTCAGCAGTCATAGTCATTGCGATGGCGTCCTAACGGTTCGGCATGAGATCGGTAGCGAACATGTGATCGGCGAGATAATCCGTCTCGCCGTCGGAGCTCTGCGCAAGGGCTTCCGCACCGCCGACGATCTCGAGGATCTCGGTGGTGATGGATTCCTGGCGGGCCCGGTTCATCTCGCGGGAGAGAACCTTGATGAGGTCTTCGGCGTTGTCAGTGGCCGACTTCATTGCACGCTGGCGAGCGGCGTGCTCGGAGGCGGCAGCGTCGAGCATCGACGCAAACAGCCGCGACTCCGCGTAGCGGGGCAACAGCGTGTCGAGAATCTCCTCGGGCTCGGGCTCGTACTCGTACAGCGCCTGCGGGCCAGAGCCCTCGGGCGCCTCGGTAACGGTCTCAGCCTCGATCGGCATGAACTGCCGCGTGACGACGCGCTGGGTACCGACCGAAAGGAACTGCGTGTAGACGATGTCGACACGGTCGACCTCGCCCGACTCGAAGCGCTCGCGTACTTCTTCGCCGATGGCGCGTGCGTCTTCGTACGACGGGTTGTCGCTGAAGCCGGCGAAACTGGCGGCGATCGGGTAGCCGCGGAAGCGGAAGTAGTCGCGGGCCTTCTTGCCCGCCAGGATGAGCGTGTACTCGTGACCGAGCGCCACCTCTTCCTTGACCGCACGTTCGGCCTGGCGCAGCACGCCTGAGTTGTAGCCACCAGCGAGGCCGCGGTCGGCACAGATCACGACGAAGGCCACGTTGCGGACCTCGTCGCGCGGAGTCAGCAGCGGATGACCGCCGCCAGCACCTGCGCCCGCAAGGTTGCGGATCACTGCGGTGATCTGCTCGGCGTAGGGACGGGCCGCAGCAACGCGCTGCTGCGCCTTGTGAATACGGCTGGCCGCGATGAGCTCCATGGCGCGCGTGATCTTCTTGGAGGACTCCACGCTCTTGATGCGTCGCCGAAGGACGCGCTCCTTGCCGCCTGCCATCGTCTAGCTCCTAGGCCTCGGTTGCCGCGACGGTGGGAACGAAGCGACCGGCGAAGTCGGACACCGCGGCCTTCAACTCGTCTTCGGGGAACTGACCGCTCTTGATCGCGTCAAGCACGGCCGAAGCGCGGGCGCGCACGTCCGCGAGGAGTTCGGTCTCGAAGCGGCGCACGTCGGCGACGTCGAGTTCGTCGAGATAGCCGGCGGTGCCGGCGTAGATCGACACGACCTGGTCCTGTACCGACAGCGGCTCGCCGTTGGTCTGCTTGAGCAGCTCCACGAGGCGCCGCCCACGGTCGATCAGGTTCTGACTGGCCTTGTCGAGCTCAGCGCCGAAACCCGCGAAGGCTTCGAGCTCACGGAAGTTCGCGAGGTCGAGCTTGAGGCCACCGGCGACCGACTTCATCGCCTTGATCTGGGCCGAACCACCGACACGGGACACCGAGGTACCCACGTTCATGGCGGGACGCACGCCCGAGTTGAACAAGTCGAGGTCGAGGAAGATCTGGCCGTCGGTAATCGAAATTACGTTCGTCGGGATGTAGGCCGAGATGTCGCCAGCCTTGGTCTCGATGATCGGAAGCGCGGTGAGCGAACCCGAACCGAGTTCCTTCGAGACGCGAGCGGCGCGCTCGAGCAGACGGCTGTGTAGGTAGAAGACGTCTCCGGGGTACGCCTCGCGGCCCGGCGGGCGACGCAGCAGCAGCGACATGGCGCGGTAGGCCTCGGCCTGCTTGGACAGGTCGTCGTAAATAATGAGAGCAGCTTCGCCGTTCTCCATCCAGTGCTGGCCCATGGCGCAGCCCGAATACGGAGCGAGGTACTTGAAGGGGGGCGGGTCCGACGCGGCAGCGTTGACCACGACCGTGTACTCCATTGCGCCAGCCGCCTCGAGCGTCATGACTAGCTCGGCCACCGTGGACGCCTTCTGGCCGATACCGACGTAGATGCACTTCACGCCGAGACCCTTCTGGTTGATGATCGTGTCGACCGCAACCGAGGTCTTGCCCGTCTTGCGGTCGCCGATGATCAACTCACGCTGGCCCCGGCCGATCGGCGTCATGGCGTCGATGACCTTGATCCCGGTCTGCAGGGGCTCCTTCACCGGCTGACGGTCCACGACGCCGGGCGCCTGAATCTCAACGCGGCGGATGATGTCCTGCGGGACTGGGCCCTTGCCGTCGAGCGGGTTGCCGAGCGGGTCCACGACGCGGCCGAGCAGGCCATCGCCCACCGCGATCTCGAGGATGCGACCTGTGGCCTTGACGACCTGGCCTTCCTCAATGTGTGTTGCGTCGCCAAGGATGACGACGCCGATCGACTCCTCGTCGAGGTTCAGGGCGATGCCCTGTACGCCACCCTCGAACTCAAGAAGCTCGTTGACCGCGGCGCTCGGAAGCCCTCCAACGCGGGCAATACCGTCACCAACTTCGACCACGCGGCCGACTTGCGCGGTTGCCGTCGTCGGGGTGTACCCCTCGAGGCGCTTGCGCAGTGCAGCGGCGATGTCGCCTGATTCGATGTTGAACGAGAGGGACACGAGTTACACGCTTTCCTTGAGTTGGTCGAGACGACGACGAACGCTGCCGTCGATAACCGTGTCGCCGATCTGGGCGACTATGCCGCCGAGCACGCTCGGATCGACCGTGACCTTGACGCTGATCTTCTTGCCCGTTTCCCGGCCCAATGCGGCAGCGAGGCGGGCCTTTTGATCGTCGTCGAGGGGAGTCGCGGAGCGAACCTCGGCGACCGCTTCGGCGCGGGAGTCTGCGGCCTTGGCGATGAAGGCGTCGACGATCGCCGGTAGTTCACGTGCGCGGCCAGCTCCCACCACAAAGCTGACCAGCGACGTTGTAACCGGATTCGCGCGCGAGCCGAGCAGGTCTTCGACGATCCCCTGACGGAGATCGACCGGGACAGCCTGATCGGTGAGCGTGTTGCGCAGCTCGTCGTTGGACTCGAAGGCACGCGCGACCGCGTGCAACTCGTCTTCGACGGCCGACACGGCACCCTCGGCTTCGGCCACGGCGTAAAACGCCGCCGCATATCCCTCAGCTCGCGCACTCATTAGTTAGTCCCGAGGTTGTTGATGTAGTTGTCGATCAACTGACGGTTCGTGGCGTGGTCGAGGCTGCGCTCGACGGCCTTCTCCGCCAGGGCGATGGTGAGATCGCCGACCTGCGACTGGAGCTCTGCGATCGCGCGGGCCTTACCGGCCTCGATGTCTTCGCGGCCCTTCGCCTTGATCTCGTTGGCCTCGGCTTCGGCGCGTGCGATGAGATCGGTACGCACCGCCTCGGCGGCCGTGCGAGCCTCCTCGACGATACGGTTCGCCTCACCCTTGGCGTCGGCGACCGACGCCTGATGCTGGGCCAACGCGGTTGCGGCTTCGCCCTTGAGCTTGTCGGCCTCGTCGATCGACTCACGGATGCGCTCGGTGCGAGCGTCCATGCCCTTCTTGATCGCTGGGTACGCGAGCGACCTCATCACGAGAAACAGCACGACGAACGCCGAGCCGCCGTAGAAGATCTCGTTGGCCTCGGGCAGGATCGGGCTCGGCGCCTCGTGGCAGTCCGTGACCTTCTTGCCCTCCTCAAGCAGCGCGTGGCACTCCTCCGCCTGATGGTCGGCGAAGCGCGGCTCGGCGGTTGTTTCCGCAGCGTGCGCTGCGTACGCGGGCACGAGGATTCCTGTGACCGCGAAGGCTGCGCCGGCGATGAGATGGCGGATACGCAATGTGACTCCCTTAACCCGAGATGATGAAGGCAAGAACGAAACCGAGGAGCGCGAGCGCTTCGGTGAACGCGACGCCGAGGAACATCGTGGTCTGCACCTGGCCTGCGGACTCGGGCTGACGGGAAATGGCGGTGATCGCCGAACTAACGACAATGCCGATACCGATACCGGGGCCGATAGCGGCGAAGCCGTAGGCGATGCCTCGGCCGATAGCCGTGAGGCCCGCCGCGAGCTCGCCGGCCTGGGTCGCCGCAACCATGAGGTTCGAGAGGACGAGATGGAAAATCAAGGTAACTCCTTGTTGATTAGTGGTGGGGGTGTAGCGCCCCGCCGATGTACACGGCGGAGAGAATCGTGAAGATGTAGGCCTGCAGGAAGGCAACGAGCAGCTCGAAGCCGGTGAGCAGAATCAGCATCGCCCAGGGCAGCACGAAGCCGACCTTGGTGGCTTCGAACAGGGCGGCCGACAGCACCGCAAAGCTGACCAGGATCAGGTGGCCGGCCAGCATGTTGGCGAAGAGTCGGACCGACTGCGACAGCGGCCGGATGAGGAACGTCGAGACCAGCTCGATGATCATCACCAGCGGCAGGATGAACGCAGGCACACCCGGCGGAATCGCCACGCTCTTGAGGTACTTGATCGGGCCCTGCTTGATGACGCCGACGCCGTTGAACACAATCCAGACGAGCAACGACAGGAACATCGGCAGCGCCATGCGGGCGTTCGCCGGCATCTGGATGAACGGCAGGAGGCCGATCAGGTTGAGGCCGAGGATGAACGAGAAGATCGTCAGCAGGAACGGCGTGAACGGCAAGCCGTCGCGGCCCATGGTCTGCAACACGATGTTGTTCTCGATGAACTCGACCGCCATCTCGGCGACGTTCTGCACACCAGTCGGGATGAGGGCACCTTTGCGGCCGGCCAGGAAGAACGCCGAGACCAGGACCAGACCCACTCCGAAGAGCAGCACGACTTTGTTGACGGCGTAAATACCGTCGCCCCAAATCGTGGGCCACTCAACAAGGTGGGAGACCGGGGGGAATTCGAGGGCGAGCAGCACTAGGCCTCTCCTTTTTGTGGCTTTAGACCGGGGAAGGCGAGCGAGCCAGAGACGTGACGCGTCTCCCATGCGAGCAGGCCGAGGTGGGCAATAACAACCGTGAGGCCAAGCGGCACGCGCTCGGCCCAGTCGAACAGGCCGGCGACATTGATCGCTCCGACCACGAGGAGCATGCGCAGCGCAAAGCCACCGAGCACCGCCATCATGATGAACATCTGAGGCATGTGGGTGGCCTTACGGATGATCCAGGCCGACATGAGGAAGTTCAACAGAACAATCGCGAGAGCGAATAACACCGAGATCGCACCGTTGCGGCCCCAACCGATGGCGCCCGCGGCAACCACGAGGGGCGAGACGAGCAGGCCGCGCTTGGCCATGTCGAGCACGATCTCGCGTGCCGGCTCGTCACCGGTATTGGGCGCTAGCGGTTCCACGGCATGTCTTTCTCCGCCTCGGCCATTCGGTACCTATACGAATAAAACGTCTTGATGCCGCAACCCACAACACCGGCGAAGCCGAACAGGATTGCGAGCACCGGGCCGGTTCCGATCCGGCTGTCGAGCACGTAACCGAGGAAGGCAAACAGGAGCGGAATGATCACGAACTCGAGGGCTCGGGTAAGTGACTCCCCGAACCCGTCGTACATATCGCGACGTACTTCCGCTTCTTTCACTGCTTGGATCGTCTCCCCTGACGTTTGTTGCTGGACTTTTGTAGCTACCGCAAAACCCGGGTTTCGGGCTTGTGAAACTTTTCTCAATGTACGCCGAAGTCTTGAGGCGCGCAAACTTTTCGTAGGCAAAACCGTGAATTTCTAGCCAGAGGAAGTTGCTGTGCGTGGCCGGCCGAAGAAACTACTTGGTCGGTTCCTTGTTCTGCCACTGCTTCGCCGGATGATCGGCGCGACGCTCGGCCTTTCCGCGGTCGCGGACGCCGGGATGAAACATCGTGTAGAGGGCCAAACCCAGGGCGGCCACAGCGAAGGGAACAATGCGGTTGGCGAACTGGCGATCACCGCCACCCGCGAAGGTCGGGTATAGGACGAAGGCCGAGAGGATGGCGGTCCAGGCCCACAAGATGAACACCGATCGCCGCTGGCCGTGACCGAGTCGCATCAAGCGGTGGTGAATGTGTTCGGCGTCTGCGGTGCCGAACCCGGTGCGTCTGTAGGTGCGCCGCAGGATCGACCACGCGACGTCGAGGATCGGCACGCCAAGGATGAACAGCGGAATGAAGATCGGCGCGTAGAAGAAATAGGTCTGCCCGCTGAACTGATCGGCGATGCGACCACCCACCACGAGCGTCGACGCAGCCATCAATACGCCGAGCAGGTACGCGCCGCTGTCGCCCATCAGCACCCGCGCCGGGTGCACGTTGTGGGGCAGGTACCCCAAACAGATGCCGCAGGCGACCACGGCAAGGAGCGGACCGAGGTTCTCCGGGGCGAGCAGGCCGCCATCGGATAGCCGCTGGGCATAGATCGTGAAGGCGGCCGCGGCGATGGCAACTACACCGGCGGCGAGGCCGTCGAGCCCGTCGATGAGGTTTACCGCCTGGGTCATTCCGGCGACCCACAGCACGGTCATGAGTGGGGCGACGTCGGCGGCGAGCACGACAAACCCCGCGAACGGGATGCGGAAGTAGAACATCGACAGACCGAAGAAGTACATGACGGATGCGCCCAGGACGACGCCCGCGAGCTTGGCCGGAGGCGACAGGTCGCGGAGGTCATCGATGAACTGGATGCCCACGATGATCGACGCGCCGATGATCAGGCCGAGCGGTTCGGACGAGTCGCGGAACACCCCGCCAAAAAACGGCAGCCGCCACGCCACGAGCATGGCGAGAAGAAACGCACCGAACATGGCGATGCCACTGGCGTTTACCAGGGGTTTTTCATGAATGTCGCGATCACGCACGCCGGGCTGCTTCACGATGCCGTGCCTGATCGCAAACCAGCGCCACGCCCAGTTGAGGCCGTAAGACGACAGCGCGGACACGACGAGGATCGCGAGATACGCGCCCGCCGCGGTCGTCATGTACGCGTGTCTAGTTGCTCGGGTCTAGTTGGTCGGGGTCTAGTTGCTCGGGTACGGAGGGAACTTGGCGCAGAGTTCGTTGACTGTCTTGCGCACGGTGACGAGCGTCTCGGGCTCGTCGCGTCCGCGCAGCGCCTCGCAGATGAGCCGCGCGATGACCGCCATCTCCGATTCGGTCATGCCGGCGGTGGTCACCGCGGCCGTACCGAGCCGCAGACCGCTCGTCACGAACGGCGAGCGCGGATCATCGGGGATGGTGTTCTTGTTGAGCGTGATGCCGGCCTCATCGAGGCATTCCTGCGCGACCTTGCCAGTGAGTTCGGCGTCGAAGCTGCGTAGGTCCACCAACATGAGGTGGTTGTCGGTGCCGCCAGACACGATCCGGAAACCCTCCCCCGCCAGCGCTCCGGCCAACGCACGCGCGTTGGCAACGATCTGGCGCGCGTAGGCCGTGAACTCGGGCTGGGCGGCTTCGTTGAAGGCAACGGCCTTGCCCGCGATCACGTGCTCGAGCGGCCCGCCCTGGAGCCCGGGGAACACCGCCGAGTCAATCTTCTTCCCCAATTCGGGTGACGCGCTGAGGATGCAGCCGCCGCGAGGCCCACGCAAGGTCTTGTGCGTCGTAAAGGTGACGACGTCCGCATAGGGCATCGGGTTGGGGTGCACGCCGCCGACGATGAGGCCAGCGATGTGCGCCGCGTCAAACATGAACAGCGCGCCGCACGAGTCGGCGATCTTGCGCAGCGGTTCGGGCTCGATGATGCGGCTGTAGGCGGTGGCGCCCGCCACGATCATCTTGGGCTGGTGCTCCTCGGCGAGCGCGGCGATCTGGTCGTAGTCGATGCGCTCGTCGTTCTTTGTGAGGCCGTACGGGATGAAGTTGTAGAGCCGCCCGCTGATGTTGACGTCTTTGCCGTGGGTGAGGTGGCCGCCGTGGTCGAGGCTGAGCCCGAGCACGGTGTCTCCCGGCTGCAACAGCGCGAGGTACACGGCGACATTGGCGTTCGCGCCCGAGTGGGGCTGCACGTTGGCGTGCGCCGCACCGAAGAGGTCTTTGATGCGCTCGATCGCGAGCGCCTCGATCTCGTCGACCACCTTGTTGCCGCCGTAATACCGCTTACCCGGGTAGCCCTCGGCGTATTTGTTGGTCAGCACTGAGCCGGTGGCTTCCATCACGGCCTCAGACGTGAAGTTTTCCGAGGCAATGAGCTGGAGGGTGGTCATCTGACGCTCCTTCTCACGAGCGATCAGATCGAAGACGGCAGTGTCCCTGGCCATTAGTTGCTCTTCTCTATCTCGGCGAGTTGCTCTATTCGGGCGACGTGGCGACCCGCCTCAAACGGCGTAACCAACCACAGGTTCATGATCTCTTCGGCGAGGGCCGCCGCGACGATGCGCGCGCCGATCGACAGCACGTTGGCGTCGTTGTGCTGACGGCTCAAGCGGGCGGTGTAGAGGTCGTTGCAGAGCGCGGCGCGCACGCCATTGACCTTGTTCGCCGCGATCTGCTCACCCTGGCCACTGCCGCCGAGCACGATCCCGCGGTCGGCCTCGCCCTTTACGACCGCCCGGCCCACTGCGGCACAGATCGGCGGGTAGTCGACCGACGCCGTGCTGTGCGTGCCGAGGTCGGTTACTTCGTGGCCAGCGGTTTCGAGCGCAGCGACGAGCGACTGCTTGAGGTCATAGCCGGCGTGGTCGGCACCAATCGCGACGCGCATCAGGACGTTTCCTTGCTTGGGGCCGACGCAGCGAGCGCGGGCAGGTTGGCGACCACGACCTGGAGCAGGGCGTCGAGTTCCTTCGCGGTTGCGGTGTAGACCGCACGCGGTTTGCCGATCGGATCGGCGACGTCGTCGTCTGGCGCAGGCTGCAGATAGTCGCGGGTCGTGCGCCCAGCGTGCAACTGGGCAAGGGTCGCTCCCGGGCTCGACTGCAGCTTCCGTACGAGCTCGCGCAGCGTGAAGATCCGACCAAAGGCGCTCGGATCCGTCACCACGGCTTCGCGCAGGTGTTCGCGGGTCATCGCCAGCACGAGGTCAGCCTGCTCGATCATGTGGCGGTCGAGGCGACGGCTCACGTGGCGGCTGATGTCGATACCCATGTCCTGGCACGTGAGGATCCCGTCTGGCGTCGCGGGCGAGCCACCCGGGAACGCGCCGGCGGACGAGACAACGACCGACAGTCCGGCATCGGCGGCGCGGGCGCGCAAGATCCCCTCAGCCATCGGCGAACGGCACTGGTTGGCGGTGCAGAGAATGAGGACGTTGATGCGGCGATTGTACGAGGGAGGCCCCGATCTCCCGAACCTGTCCTGCGAATCGACTTCCGCAGGGTCGGTTCTCGGGACGAGTTCGCTTATCGTGCCGCCATGTCGTTGGATCCTCGGACCCCTGTGGTCGTCGGCGTTGGGCAACTCACTCGCAGGCCGACCGTGCACGACCTCGAGGGCATCGGCGGACCCGTCGACATGATGGCGGAGGTAGCCCGGATCGCGGCGGCGGACTCCGGCGCGTCCGACCCGGCCAAGCTGCTCGGGTCGGTACAGTCAGTGCGGACCGTCGAGATCATGTCCTGGCGTTTGCAGCACCCCGCGGCGGCGCTCGCCGCAAAGATTGACGCCGAGCCCAAGCAGTTCCAGAAGTCGACGACGGGCGGAAACAGCCCGCAGATGCTGATGAACAGCGCCGCAGCCGACATCCTCGCCGGCACCGTCGACTCGGTGCTGATCGCCGGCGCCGAGGCGTTCCTGACGCGTCGCCGCGCCGGGCAGGCTGGCATCAACCTTTCATGGGGCTCGGCTGAAAGCGACCAGCCGCTCGCCGAACTGATTGGCGACGATCGCGGCGGCTCGCACGATCGGGAAGCCGCGGTCGGACTCGTGATGCCGACCCAGATCTATCCGATCTTCGAGAACGCGCTCGCCGCGACCGACCCGGACGGCGTCGCCGCTCATCGCGTGAGGTCCTCTGAGATGTGGTCGCGCTTCAGCGAGGTCGCGTCGAAGAATCCGTACGCCTGGTCGCCCCAAGTGATGGGCGCCGAGGAGATTCGCACGCCCAGCGAGGACAACCGCTACGTCGGCTTTCCGTACACGAAGTGGCAGTGCGCAAATATTCAGGTCGATCAGGCTGCGGCGGTGCTCGTGTGTTCGGTTGAGGCCGCACGAGCGGCGGGCATCCCCGAAGACAAATGGGTGTTCCCGTGGTCGGGTTCCGACGCCCACGACCATTGGTTCGTGTCCGAGCGCGCCAACCTTCACACGTCGCCCGCCGTCGGCATCAACGGCGAGCACGCCATGACCCTCGCCGGCATCGGCATCGACGACGTCAACCACATCGAGATTTACTCGTGCTTCCCGTGCATGGTCGAGATGAGCGCGAACGCGCTCGGCGTGGATCCCTTCAGCGACCCGCGCCCTCTCACCCAGACCGGTGGCCTCGTGTTCTTTGGTGGTCCCGGTAACAACTATTCAACCCACGGCATCGCGTCGATGATCGATCGGCTGCGCGCCGAGGGTGGCGTCGGCCTCGTCACTGCAAATGGCTGGTTCGCCACGAAGCACTCGCTCGGGATCTACTCGACCACTCCCCCGTCGTCGTCGTTCCGCCGCGCCAAGCCGCAGGCCGAAGTGAACGCGACGCCCCAGACCAAGGTGGTCGGCGAGTACATCGGCGCCGGTTCCGTGGAGTCATTCGTCGTGATGCACGAGCGCGACGGCTCCGCCTCGATGGGCGCGGTCGCCGTACGCACCGCCGACGGCAACCGCACGTGGACCAACTCCACGGACGCGGACTTCCTGTCGTGGCTCGAGTCGGGCGACGCCGTGGTCGGCTCGGTCGTCAACGTCAACGACCTCGCCATCTCGCGGTAGGTGCTGACGGGGTTTTCCACCGTAGGCGTGGAAAATGCCGTCAGCTGAGGGTGACGCCGCCTTGGCGTAAGACGCGGATCGGCGTGCGCGTCGCGTCGACCACGGTCGAGGGTTGGCCGTTGCGCGTGCCGCCGTCGAGGATCGAAATGTCGCCGAGTTGCAATGCGACGTCGTCGGCCGTAGTGCAGGGAGGCTGACCGTGCTTGTTCGCACTGGTGACGATCAGTGGCCCGGTCTCGCGAAGCAGCGCTCGGATGAGCTCGTCGTCTGGGCAACGTAGGCCAACCGTGGCGGCGTCGCCGCCGAGGTCCCAGTGGCGCGACTCGGCCGTGCGCGTGCCGACGATCGTGAGCGCGCCGGGCCAGTGGTGCGAGAGATCGACCTCGAACGTGGCGTAGCGCGCGCCGTCGGTCGGATCCGCGATGAGCACGGGCAGCGCAACCTCGGCGGGCCGCTCTTTCAGCGCGAACAATGCGTCGGCGTGGCCCACCATCGCGGCAACGCCATAAACGGTGTCGGTCGGAATCGCGACCACGTCGCCCCGCCGTAGCGCCCTAACCACCAACTGGGTCGAGCTCATGCCCGTCGAGGCCATCACGTCGACCCAGTTCGAGGCACGAGGTGGGGTCTCACCACTTGGCGACGGTGCAGCGCGGGCGGCCGGTGAGGTCTTTGTGGGTCGAGACGTCTTCGGCGCCGGCGGCGGTGGCCATCGCCGTGATCGCCTCGCCTTGATCGGGCGCGTGCTCGAGCACGAGCGCACCGGGGCGGGCCAACCAGCGTGGTGCGTCGGCCACGATGCGTTCGATGTCGTCGAGTCCCTTCGGGCCCGCGCGCAGCGCGCTAAGCGGTTCCCATTCGGTGATGACCGCAGGCAACGGGTCGGCGTCTTTCACGTAAGGCGGGTTGCTCACCACGAGCGTGATCATCCCGGCGAGCGCGTCGGGCAATGCATCGAACCAGCTGCCGTGCTTGAGATCGACGCGGCCTACCGCGGCCTGGCCGAGTCCGATGAGGTTGAGACGCGCGACCTCGAGCGCATCGGCCGACGCGTCGGTGGCCCATACGTTGACGTCGGGTACCTCCGTCGCGATCGCCAGCGCGATCGCGCCGGATCCTGTGCCGAGGTCAACCACAAGCGGCGGGTCGCCCTCGACGCGCAGTGCGCGCAGAGCGGCGAGCGCGACCTCAACCACGACTTCGGTTTCAGGACGCGGGATGAGCACGCGTCGGTCCACGTACAGGTCGAGCCGGCGAAAGCCCCACGAGCCCAAGACGTACTGGAGCGGCTCGCCCCCGGCGCGACGCGCCACGCGGCTGTCAATAGATGCCTGACACTTCGCGTTAATCGGCTCGTCGCCATGGGTCGCAAGTGCAGCTGGGGCCCAACCCGCGACGTGGCCGATGATCAGACGGGCGTCGCGACTGCCAACAATCGCGGTCGCCTCGGCGATCGCGTTGTTCCAAGTTTGCAGGTCGCTATTCGTCACCGGCGAGTTGGCGGGCGCGTTCTTCGGCCACCAACGCATCGCTCACTTCGTCGAGCTCACCCATGAGGACGCGATCGAGTTTGTAGAGCGTGAGACCGATGCGGTGATCCGTCACTCGGTTCTCTTTGTAGTTGTACGTGCGGATCTTCTCACCGCGTCCACCGCCGCCTACCTGTGACCGCCGTGCATCGGACAGCTCGGCGTCCTGCTTGTCCTGCTCAGCCTTGAGGATGCGGGCGCGCAGCACCTGCATGGCCTTGGCGCGGTTTTGGATCTGGCTCTTCTCGTCCTGCATGGCGACGACGATGCCGGTGGGCAAGTGGGTGATGCGCACCGCCGAGTCGGTGGTGTTGACCGACTGACCACCGGGGCCCGACGAGCGGTACACGTCGACGTTGAGGTCTTTTTCTTCGATCTGCACGTCGATCTCTTCGGCTTCGGGCAACACCGTGACCGTCGCCGCGGACGTGTGAATGCGGCCCTGGCTTTCGGTGGCAGGCACGCGTTGGACGCGGTGGGGGCCGCCCTCGAACTTCATGCGCGTCCACACGTTGTCGCCCTTCACCATGAAGGAGACCTCATTGAAGCCGCCCTTGTCCGACGGATCGGAGCCGAGGACCTCGACCTTCCACTTCCTGCGATCCGCGTAGCGCGTGTACATCTCGTAGAGGTCCTTGGCCCAGAGGTTGGCCTCTTCACCGCCCTCGGCCCCGCGAATCTCGACGATCACGTTCCGGCCTGCGTTCGGGTCCGTCGGCAGCAGGAGGACCTTGAGCTCGGCGTCGAGGGCTTCGATGCGCTTCTCGGCGTCTTCGATCTCGGCCCGCATCACTTCACGGTCGTCGCCCGACGAGTCGGCAAACATCTCCTTGGCGGTATCGAGGTCGCTCTGGGCGATGTCCCAGGATCGATAGGCGCGCACGACGGCATCCAGTTCCTTGTGTCGACGCGACAGGTCACGCAGCACGGTCGGGTCACTGGCCACATCGGGCGCCGACAGGCGCGTCTCGACGTCGAGAACTTCACGTTCCAGGTATTCTAGCCGGTCGCGCAGTTTCTCAGTCTC
>JBKJQZ010000204.1:0-3589 GCA_046594835.1 Acidimicrobiales bacterium
GGAACTACTCGGTGTCGCCCTTCGCAAGAGCTTCCTCGACAACTTCCGGGACGCAGGCCACTACCTCAGGACCTTCGTGAAGGTGCGTATTCCGTCCAACTTGGGCGCCGAGTCCGCCTGCACCTGGCCGCTCGTTCCGACGCACTTGGGCGCCGATCGGAGCGGAGCGACGGGCACGCGATCCCGTCGGAGCGAAGCGACGCTTGGATGATCAGCTCTTGATCTTCTCGTCCTCGTTTCCGAGCCCCTTCTTCTTTCGCCCCGACGGTCCCCGCAGCGCGAGGACGTGAGCGTTGTGGATGAGGCGATCGCAGATTGCGTCAGCGATCGTCGGGTCGGCAAGAATCTCATGCCAATTCTTGGTCGGCACCTGCGTCGTCACCACGGTCGAGTTGCGGCCGTAGCGGTCTTCGAGCACCTCAAGCAGGTCGCGGCGCTCGCTATCCTTCATCGGCGCGATCAGGAAGTCGTCGAGAACGAGCACGCGGACTTGGGCGAGGCGCTGGAGCAGCGCGACGTAGCTGCCGTCGCCGCGCGCGATCGCGAGCTCGTGCAGCAAGCGCGGCACACGCGCGCAAAGAGCGCGATGGCCGCTGCGGCAGGCGGCCTGCGCCAGCGCCGCGCCGATGTAGCTCTTCCCGACGCCGGTCGGACCGACCGCGATGACGTTCTGGTTCGCGGACACCCACTGGCACGTGGCGAGCGAGCGCACCGTGGCCTTGTCGATGCCGCGTCCGGGCTCGCACCAGACGTCCTCGAGGCATGCGCTCATCCCGAGCTTCGCCTGCTTCAGTCGCTTCGCCAGCTGCGTGTTGCGGCGCTCGCTCCATTCGCGTTCGACGAGCAGCCCGAGCTGCTCCTCGAACGAGAGCCCGTTACCGGGTGGAGCGGACATCGCGTCGCGCAGGCCCTGAGCCATCGCACGGAGCTTCAATTCGAGCAGCTTCTCAATCGTCTCTTCGTGGATCACGTTTCTCCTTCTTGGTCGTAGTAGGCACCGCCGCGGATGTTCTCGTGGTCGGTGACGTTCGTGTTCGCGGGCTCGTCGCTCAGGGCGAGGCGGTCGAGACCGCTCTTCAAGATCGCCTCGACGCTCTTGCGAGTCGGGTTACCGATCGCGAGCGCACGGGCGCACGCCGCCTCGGTGCGCGGGTGGCCGTATCGCGCTGCAGTGCGGATCAGCGCGCGACACGACCGGTAGCCCTGCTCGGGGTGCGGCCTGTCCGCGAGAATGCGCTCCGCGACCGCCGCCGCCGACACTCCGATCGTCGCAGCCCATCCGATCATCCGCGAGGGCGGCCACGCGCCGTAGTCACGATGTGACTTCGGTCGATGCTGCTCGAGCGTCGTGGCCGTTCCCAGCGGTCCGTACGAGCGGCGGTGTGCCGCGACGCGCTCGCCGCCGTGGAGGATCTCGACCGTCGTCGTCGTCGCGCGCACGTCGACTCGAGCGCCGACCAGCGCGTAGTGCACGCTGTACAAGCGGTCGTCGAAAGCGACGTGGTAGTCGATGTCCACCTTCGCGCTCTTCCACTCCGCCACGATGTACCGCGTCGCTGGAAGCGGTCGCATCGCGGGCCGGTCGATGCTCTCGAACGCGGAACGACGGCATCCCTCGAGCTTCTGGAACGGCCTCGCGTTCAAGCGTTCGAGCAGCTCGGCGATCGCTTGGTTGAGCTCGTCGAGGGTGAAGAACGTCCGATTCCGGATGCAGGCGAGGATCCACCGCTGAGCCAGCAGCACCCCGGCCTCGACCTTCGCCTTGTCCTTCGGCTTGCGCGGCCGCGCCGGGATGATCACCACCCCGTAGTGCTGCGCCATCTCGAGGTAGGTCGGGTTGACGTCGGGGTCGTACCGATGCGGCCCCGACACGGCGCTGCGAAGTTGGTCCGGCACGACGATCTCGGGGACGCAGCCGAAGTAGTCGAAGGCGCGGACGTTCGACGCGATGAAGTCACCGAGCTGCTGCGTGCGCGTTGCCTCGGCGAAGGTGTAGTTACTGGCACCAAGCACCATCACGAAAAGCTCGACCTCGAGCACCTCGCCGGTCGTGCGATCGACGATCACCGGCTTCTTGCCGGAGTAGTCGACGAACGCCCTCTCGCCTGCGCGATGCGCCTGCCGCATCGACGGCTCGAGCCTGTCGCGGAAGCCTGCGTACAGATCGCAGAACTGGCTGTACTGGTAGGGGCGCGCGGCACCCGCGACCTGCGCCGCGGCATCGCTGTATTCGCGCCAGAGGAGCTGCAGCGTCACGCCCGTCCGGCGCAGCTCGAGGTGCACCGCCGCGTAGTCGATCGGCACGCGCGCGCTGGGCTCGTTGTAGCCGAGCTGCCGGAAGAGACGCCGCTCGACCTCGGCGTCGCTCAACAGCGTCGCTTCCGTCCACGCGAGCCCGGCCGCTTCGGCGCGCGCGAGGTAGTCGGACACCGAGCCCTTGGAGATGCCTGCCGCGAGCGCGATCGCGCGATGGCCGAGGCCGCGCTCGAACTTCAGTCGCAGAACTTCACGAATCTTGCGCATGGAATGTCGCTCCGACATCGCGGCCTCGCTGCCCCATCGGGGCTGTCGAGGCTCAGCTCGTCACGACCATCCGTGCGTCGCCGCTCCGACGGGCACGCCGCGGGCCCAGCCCGCGACGTTGACCCCGGTGGTGCTCCCTCCTTGAACGACGGCCTCCGTGCCGACGTCAACCAGGGTGCCCAGGTGCTCCGGAATCCGTGCCCAGGTGCTCCGGAGTCGGTGCCCAGGTGCTCCGGAACGAGCGCCCAGGTCCGGTCGGAACAGCTGCCCAGGTCACGCCGGAACCGGTGCCCAAGTCACGCCGGAATACGCAGGCAGTCCAAGGATCGAGATCGCGCGGCCCTTTTCGAAGCAGTGCCCGACCTGCGCACCGCGGAGCGCTCGTCGCGACTGGAGCTCCGACGTCCGCCACGAATGTCAGTGCACTGAGCTTCTGGAGATTCGATCACGACTCCGCCGCTTCGTCGTGGACGTCGGCCCGTCGCCAGGTCGACTTGCAACCCCTCCGATCAAGTCCGCGAGAAGCCGTGCTTGCGCCGCGGCGTATTCTGGCTTCTGCATTCGAGTCAGCTCATCGAATATCGAGCGCTCCGCCGGCGGGTCGTCGCGCCACTTTTCGCGCAGGTCCTCGACCCGTCGCATCGAGCCCGCGAGTCGCTCATCGAGGACGAAGCTGCGGAGCATCGTCAACCCGCGACGCTTCGTGCCGACGTAGCCCGCGAGCATACGCCGCAGCTCGACCCCGGCATTGTGGTCGTCCGCTGCCACACGGGTCTTGGGGGGCATCGAACCGAGTCCGAGCACGATACGTACCGCGTTGGGGTTGTTCAACGCTGCGTGAACCAGCGGTTCGAGCGAGGAAGAGATCTCGCCGAGCTCGATACGTGCCAGCCCCTCGATGAGCCCCTCCTGAGGCCATAGCCCCCGCAAGTGCGCGGCCGACTCCTTGGCGACCCTCCATTCACCAGTGTTCATTGCGATTGCCGCTCTGAGTGAGGTCGCCGAGAGATCGTCGGCGCATTCCTTCTCGAGCCTATCGACCAACTGGGTGGCCTCATCATACTTG
>JBKJQZ010000208.1:0-3278 GCA_046594835.1 Acidimicrobiales bacterium
CCCAGCTTCATCAGCGGCCCGGTCCTGCGCTGGATCCGCGCTCTCGGCACGCAGGCCACCTACCAGCTAAGCCACTGGCGCCCTGAGATGGTGAAGAAGGTGTTGCGGCGCCAAGCCGTTCGCAAGCTGCCCGAGGGCTACGACGTCGACACGCATTTCGCGCCCAAGTACAACCCGTGGCAGCAGCGCCTGTGCGCGGATAGCAACGGCATGTTTTTCAAGGCCATCAGCGACGGACGCGCGTCGGTCGTCACGGATCAGATCGACACCTTCACCGAGAAGGGCATCTTGTTGCGGTCGGGCCAGGAGCTCGAGGCCGACGTGATTATCACGGCGACGGGCCTCGACCTGTTGTTCATGGGTGGCATGGAACTCAGCGTCGACGGTGCAGCTGTCGTGGTCAACGAGAAGCTCACCTATAAGGGGATGATGCTCGACGGCGTTCCCAACTTTGCCATCGCGTTGGGCTACACGAACGCGTCCTGGACGTTGAAGGTCGACCTCACCGCCGGCTACGTCACCCGTCTGCTCAACCACCTCCGCGCCAAGGGGCTACGTCAGTGCGCACCCGACGCCAGCGGGGCCGAAGCGACCGACTCGCCCGCGCTCTCGCTCATGTCGGGCTATATCCTGCGCGTCGCGGACCGCCTTCCCCGCCAAGGCACCACGTTCCCGTGGAAGGTGACCCAGAGCTACCTCGCGGACTACCGCGCCATGAAGAAATCGCGCGTCGACGACGACGTCATGCAGTTTTCCAACCCAGTGCGAGCAACCGAAACGGTGGGGTCATGAAGTCCTTCGACGGAAAGGTCGCGGCGATCACGGGCGCAGGCTCCGGCATCGGTCGGGCGCTCGCAGTGAACCTCGCGGGGCAGGGCTGTCACCTCGCACTGAGCGACGTGGATGAGGCCGGTCTCGTGGAGACGGTCAACGCGTGCGAAGGCCTCGGCGTGAAGGTCACCTCCAAGCGCGTCGACGTCGCGGATCGTGCCGCGGTGTTCGCATGGGCCGACGAGGTTGTGGCTGAGCACGGCAAGGCCAACCTCATCTTCAACAACGCCGGCGTCGCGCTTTCCGCAACGATCGACTCGATGGCCATCACCGATTTCGAGTGGCTGATGAACATCAACTTCTGGGGTGTTGTGCACGGGACCCAAGCGTTCTTGCCCCACCTCAAGGCCACGCGTGACGGCCACGTTGTCAACATCTCGAGCGTGTTCGGCCTCGTGTCGATCCCGTCGCAGTCGGCGTACAACGCGGCGAAGTTCGCGGTACGCGGGTTTAGCGACGCGCTGCGCATCGAACTCGACGCCGAACACTGCGGCGTGTCCTCAACCACGGTGCACCCGGGCGGGATCAAGACCAACATCGTGCGCAACATGCGCTCGGATCCAAACAACCCGTTCGAACGACCTGGCGTCGATCGCAACGTTGGCTTTGACCGCATCGCGCGCACGACGCCGGAGCGGGCGGCCAAGGAAATCCTCGCGTCGGTAAAGGGAAAGCGCCGGCGCGCCCTGATTGGCGTCGACGCCAACGTCATCGACTTCCTGTCGCGGCTGCCGTTCTCGGCCTTCCATCGCAGCCTCGCAGTCGGTGCTCGACTCGGGCGCCGCCGCGGTCGTCTCTAGACACACCAAGATGGCTCTATGACGAGCCGACCGCGTGGCCGACCGATGGCCGGCGACCCCGAAACGCTGCCGACTGAACTGTTGCTCGATCGTGCGCTTGAGATGTTCGCCGAACACGGTTTCGAGGGCACGTCGGTGCGCGAACTCGCGCGCGACCTCGGCGTGAGCCACAACCTGATCCCGCAGCGCATCGGCTCCAAGGAGCGGCTGTGGTTCGAGGCGGTAGATCGTGGCTTTGGCGCGCTGGCCGTCGCCCTCGCGGAAGCGCTTCAGGAGCAGGCGGCCGAGGCCGACGATCTCGTGAAGCTGCGCGCCATGGTTGTGCGCTTCATCGAGGCCAACGCGACGCGCCCAGCGCTATTGCGCATCATCAACCAGGAAGCCACCTCGCCGGGGCCCCGGCTCGACCATCTCTTTACGCAGTACATCGATCCGGTGCGCGACTTCGGCACCGACTTGTTGTCGCGTCTCGCGGCCGACGGCAAGGTCCGCACCGCCAACGCGTCGCTTCTCTACTTCCTCATGACCCACGGCGCCGGAGGACCGTTTGCGCTCCCGGGCCTCGCCGAGCACTTCGATCAGAACGCGGTTGACGTGCGGGTTCACGCCGAAGAGGTCGCGTCGATCATCTTCGATGGACTCCTCAGTCGTTAATTGACAACTGACACTTAAACTTGGAAGAGTGTGGCGGTGGAACTCCGCACGCGCATCCGTACGACAATCGAAGCGGTTGGTGGCCGCCACGACGAACCCGAGTTCTACGGCGGGCCGGCGGGTGACCTCGGCCTCGCCGGAGGACCGAGCTCGATTTCATGGGAGATCAACGGTGACCTTGCAAGCGTGAGCGCCGCGGGCATTGCGGCGATCCTCATGGAAGTGCTGCACCCGTCGGTCATGGCCGGTGTGTTCACGCAGTCGACCTACCGCACCCAACCCCTGCGACGGGCGCAAAACACCCTCGGCTACGTGCTGCGCACCACGTTCGGCTCGACGGCGGCGGCCACCGTTTTGATCGAACGCGTGAAGAAGATCCACTCGCACGTCTCCGGTACTCGCGCTGACGGCGTCGCCTACCAGGCGCTTGAGCCGGACCTGATCGCGTGGGTGCACACGTGCATCCCGTGGTCGATCATGGAGGCGTTCAACCGCTACAAGCGGCCGCTGTCGGTTGCCGAGCGCGACCAGTACCTCAAGGAGCAGGCGCCGATCGGCCGCATGGGCGGGGCGGACTGGGTGCCCGAAACGATGGCCGAGCTTGACGCCTTCGTCGCCCGCATGCGCCCGCTAATGGCCATGACGGAACAGACCCGCGAGTTCGTCGACTTCCTGACGGGCGACGCGGGCGAGCTGTACCAAGCTTCGCCACGCGAACAACTCGAGCGGCGCCTCGCGATTAGCCGATCGATGGCGCTGATGCCGAAGTGGGCGCGTCACCTCACCGGCACGTATCAACCGGCGTTGGTCGAACGACTCGTGCTCGAGCCCCAGGCCCGGCTCGAGGTCGCGGCGATCCGCTGGGCGATGCCCGAGCTGGAATGCAAGCGACTCGCGACCGAGCGCGCCGCCGCGTAACGTCGGAGCCATGGGTTTCATCGAACGAGTTGATCCGGAGATCCGGCCGATCCTGGAGTCGCCAGCGGTCCCGGC
>JBKJQZ010000234.1:0-6646 GCA_046594835.1 Acidimicrobiales bacterium
GGGTGCGAAACTTCATCGATGGCGCGCCCTGTCCGCACCCGTTTCTCACCGTCACCCACGGGCTACTTCCACGTCGGCGGTGGTCGCAGCGTCCTGTTCAACTGGTTCCTGGCGCGCCAGTCACCCGACGGGGTGATGATCCTGCGGATCGAGGACACCGACCGCGAACGCCACGGCGAGGAACACGTCGACGGTATCCGTCGCGCCATTACGTGGCTCGGCCTCGACTGGGACGAGGAGTACCGCCAGAGCGAACGCACTTCGCTGTACGCCGACGCAGCTGCGCGACTGCTCGCGCAGGGCGACGCCTACTTCTGCTCGTGCACGCGGGAGGACATTGATGCGCGTAAGACAGAGGGCGACCCGCAGGGTGGCTACGACCGCTTCTGCCGCGATCGCGGTCTTGGCGCGGAGGGCAATGCGCTGCGATTCCGCGTTCCGCTGCCGGGCAAGACCGTGATCGAGGACGCGGTGCGCGGCACGGTTGAGTTCGACAACGACAACATCCAGGATTTCGTGATCCAGCGCGCCGACGGCTCGCCCTTGTTCATCCTCGCCAACGTCGTGGACGACATCGACATGCGCGTGACCCACGTGGTGCGCGGCGAAGAGCACCTGCCCAACACTGGGCCCTACGAGTTGTTGTGGACCGCGCTCGATGGCGGCGAGTATCCGGTGTTCGGGCACCTGTCGGTCATCGTGAACGAAAAGCGCCAGAAGCTCTCGAAGCGGCGCGACACCGACCGCGTCGTGCTCGAGGACTACGCGGATGAGGGCTACCTGCCCGCCGCGATGGCGAACTACCTCGCGTTGCTGGGCTGGTCGCCCGGCGAGGACGAAATCGTGCCGCTCTCGTTCATGGTCGCGAAGTTCCGTCTCGAGGACGTCATCTCGTCCTCCGCGTTCTTCGACGTGAAAAAGCTGCGTGCGTTCAACGGCGAGTACATCCGCGCGTTGCCCGTCGACGAGTTCATCGCCGCGTGCGCGCCCTGGCTCGACTTCGAACGCTTCGACGCCGACGGGTTCCGCACCATGGCGCCGCTCGCGCAGACGCGCATTGAGGTTCTCTCGCAGGTGCGCGAGATGGTCGACTTCCTGTTCCTGCCCGAGCCGCCCGTCGACGACGTTGCGTGGGCCAAGGCCATCACGTCGAACGACAACGCGGCGGCGATCCTCGACGCCGCGCTCGCCGCGTACGCGTCGTGCGACTGGACCGCCGCGACGCTTCATTCCACAACCGAGGCATTGGCCGAGTCGCTCGGGCTCAAGCTGGGCAAAGCCCAGGCGCCGATCCGTGTTGCGATCACAGGCCGGACCGTTGGTCCTCCCCTGTTCGAGTCCCTCGAGGTCCTCGGCCGCGACGAGACGATTCGGCGCCTATCGGTGGCGAAGTCGGCGCTGTAGGTTCGGCAGCGCCGCGCTTCCCCCTGTAGCGGAGAGCACACTTTCCGTCGTGATCGCGGCTTAATCACGACGGAAACCGTGCTCTGGCCAACAGGGAGCGCGAGTGCGCGAGTTACGTACGACAGCCACCCTTCGCAAGCAGGGCATTTCCGAGTCTCGGCTTCGGTGGGCGGTGAAGGCTGGGCGGTGGACGCGGATCGTCCGGGGTGTTTACGGGCGAGGACCCAAGCCACCAAGCAGGCTCGACATCGCGCGGGCGACGGCATTGGTCGTCGACGGGATGGTGCACGGCCGGTCGGCGGGGGAGTTGCTCAACTTCGACGGCGTGCACTGCGTGAGGCCCGAGGTCTGGATCGTCGAGGGCAGCACCACGCGCGCTGGTGTGCGAAGACGCACGGAGCTACC
This sequence comes from Acidimicrobiales bacterium, assembly GCA_046594835.1. Lineage (GTDB taxonomy): Bacteria > Actinomycetota > Acidimicrobiia > Acidimicrobiales > JACCXE01 > JACCXE01. Next base: position 1,810 of record JBKJQZ010000234.1, read on the forward strand.
AGCTGCGATCGAGGTCGGTCAGGTGCAGTGCACGAGCGCAGCAGACACGTTGCTCGAACTCGCAACCATCCTCGACGACATCCACTGGGAGCAGACGCTGGAGTTCTGTCTGCGAAAGGAGCTCGTCCTGATCGGTGAGGTCGCCCGATGGGAGCACCGGCGCGTGCGCCGCGTCATCAAGCTCCGCGGCGGGCTGCTCGTGCCGCCGACCGAGTCGATCCTTGAGACGATGGCAGTGCAATTGATCCGACAGGATCCGTCGATCCCGACTCCGGTGCGGCAGTTCGTGATTTACGACGAGTACGGCAACTTCGTCGGCCGCCCCGACCTTTGTTGGCCCGAGCTCGGAGTCTTCCTGGAGCTTGACGGGCAACAGCACAAGGACCAGCCGGTCTACGACGCCCGTCGGCAGACCCGCATCACGATCGCGACGCGATGGCGCGTTGGGCGCCTTACCTGGGATGAGGTGCACGACTTTCCGCAATCGACCCTGCGTCAGATATCGGAACTTGTGCGGCCATTGAGTACAGTCTCCGGACCACCAATTCGGGGGTGGTGAAATCGGCATCACAACTGGTTCTGGTCCAGTAATTGGGGGTTCGAGTCCTCCCCCCCGAGCGTTTAACCAGGGTCCCATCGTCTAGAGGCCTAGGACACCACCCTCTCAAGGTGGCGACACGGGTTCGAATCCCGTTGGGACTGCTACAGGTTTCATTGTGCGAACACCGCCGCCGTGGCCGGCAGCGTGCGTGTTCGTCGCCGGCAAGCCGCGGCAAAGTTTGTAGGTGGGCCGTACCCGGTTCCTGGCCTCCACACGTAGCTCGTGGACAAATGCGTGAGCGAGCGCTTTTCGGACGGGGGCCGACGCGTGTTCCGCGGCGGTCGCCAATTGTTGTCGCACGACGTCGATCTCGGCCGCCGTTGGGATCCCGGTGTTGGCGGGGTCGACGGCGGCGTGAAGCTCAGCGCGGTGAGCGCGAAGCGTTCGCGCAGTGGCGCCAAGCTCGTGGACGCGGTCTCCGAACATTTCTTCGGTGACTGTCCCGTTTTCGAACGCGAGCATGTAGCGCTCGGTTGCCGCTTCTGTCTTGCGTAGTTCGGCGTCGAGGGCGGTCAGCTCTTTCTGGTGTTGGCGTGTCCTCGCGGCTGCGCCTTTGCGGTGGGCGGTCATGACTTCGCTGAGGAGGTCTGGGGCCGCGTAGAGCTGCACTAGTGCGGCGAACACGGCGGTTTCGAGTTCGTCGGCGCGGATGCGTTCGGCGTCGCATCCGGTGAGGCCGTAGCGCTGTCGCGTGGAGCAGATGTAATAGCGGTAGCGGTGTCGTTTGCCTGTTGCTGATGCGCCGACGTATTTCCCTTTGCAGCGGTCGCACACCATTAGGCCCGTGAGGGCGTAGTCAGACGGTCGGTTGGTGAACCGCTTTTCGTATCCTTCGCCGCGCTCATCGATGAGTTGTTGGGCCCTGTCGAAGAGCGCGGGGTCGACGAACGGATTATCGGCGCTCTTGTACCAGGTACCGCGGAAGTAGATCTCGCCGAGGTACGAGCGGTTCCGGATCATGTCGAGGATGACTTTGGCGCTCCAGGGCTTGCCCCAGCGCGTCCGATGGCCGGCACCGTTCAGCTCCGCGGCCAGCGTTACTGCGCCGAGCCGGCCGTCGGCGTAACGCTCGAAGATCCTTTGCACGATCGGAAACTCCGACGGTTCGATTGCGAGCCGCTTCTCGGCATCGGTGGACAGGCCATGCGGAAGCTTTCCGCCCAGCCAGGCCCCGGTCGCAGCCTTGCGTTCCATGCCGTTGATGACCCGATCGATGATGGTGGCCCGCTCGAACTCAGCGAATACCCCCAGCAACTGCACGAGCATTCGCCCGGTAGCCGATGACGTGTCGATGGGCTCGGTGGCGGACCGGAACGCGACGCCGGCCTCTTCCAACTCCTCGAGCAGTTGCACCAAGACCTTCAATGACCGGGCGAAGCGGTCGACCCGGTAGACGAGCAACACGTCGAATCGTCCGACGCGGGCGTCGCGCATGGCGCGGCTGAGGTCGGGTCGCTCCGCTTTGGCGCCGCTCATCTGATCTTCGTAGGTTTCGACGTGAACCCAACCGGGCTGCGTCGGGATGAAGCTCAGGAGCCGGTGGCGTTGCGCGTCGAGAGAGAACGGCTGGTGTTCCTCGTCGGTCGAGATGCGGAGGTAGATCGCGACGCGCACCGACGACGGCGCGTCGCCCTTGCCGAGCGCGACTCCAGTCCGCTTCTTGTCGTCAGGCTTCGATCTGCTCATCGCTGCCACCTCTCTGCAATCGCACGAACCTTCAACCAGCGCGTGCCCGCTGCTCGGCGCTGCTGCTGGTCAGGTCGAGTGTGGCCGTTGCAGCAGCGCGCTCGCCACTCGCCCCGGTCGAGGCCTCGCAACTCTCGCTCAGCAAATCGGCAAGCGCCGCGACGGCGGCCTGGCGCTGTTCGTCGTCCATCGTGACGAAGCGTGCGGGAAGGAGACGGAACTCCGTCGCTGCCGGCCCGCGCATCCGGCACCTTCGGCTCGGCATTGCTTTCGGTCGTGACATGCGGCGATCGTGAACGGCGACCCTCAGCGAAAACCTCAGCGCGGTGCATCACCGATCCGAATTTCCTTCCCGAGTCTCACCATCGACGGCGCTGTGTCGCACAACATGCCTGGCACGACGGTTGACACCGTGGAAGCGCTCGTGCGCAGCCTGCCTCGTGATCCCGAAGGCAGCGCCGATGTCGGCCCAGCTCGCGCCCGACTCGTGAGCCTGCAGGACGTAGGAGGTTGCTTGGCGCTTCAGCTCGGCGGAACGCTCGTCCGCTTGACGGGCCCGTTCTAGTAGCTGCTCGACGTTCTTGGTGGTGTTCACACAGTTCTCCGACGCGACCGACCGATCAAACAAGGAGAGAACCGCTGAAGCCGGCTCCGAACAGCCTTCATTATCGCGCTCGTCTCGCGCTTTTCGGTCGCGGAACGTACGTGGATGCTGCGGAAGCATTCCGCCACGACCACGAGGTGACATCAATGAGCGAACCCGTCGACCCGCGTCAAGAACACAACAACCCCTCGAAGACGCACACAGACTTGCCGTTACCGCAAAGCGGCAACGGCGGAAACAAGTCGTACGCGTCAAACGCGCCTGCGCAGCCCACCGCCGCCGAGCTGATGAGAGCCCTCGACGAGGCGCTGCTGATACCCGAGGGCCCAGCCCTCCACGAGTTGGACCCGCAGGCAGTTCTCGACTGGGCGCAGGCCGCGACCCGAGGCCTGGTGTTTCGCCGAGATCGTGTGCGGCTGGTCCGCCAGGTCCTGCAGGTCTTGGACGACGAGTGGCGCTCCGCGTACGCGGCCGATCTGCTGCGCCAACAGATCGAGGCGCGGGAACAAGACCGGGTCGCACGCGCCGAAGGGACGTACTGGCGGCGGCGCGACAACTTCCGATCGGCTCAACAGCCGACGCACGTAGTCGTGGACATCAAGGCATGGCGGCGTGCCAAGGCCGAAGCGTTGTCCCGGAACACGACCGTCGGCGTGATCGTTGGTGGACTGGTAGCCGCAGAGGTCGTTCGCCCTCGCAAGCGTGACCGGCCTGCGGAGGCTGGAAATTCCGAGATCAGGCTGTTCGCCCGCCTCGCCGTCGAGAAGGAAACGTGGGTTGTGTTCCGCTCGCTCGCCGCCGGGAGTCACATGGCAGTCGAGCGCTTCGTCGGGACACTCGTCGAAGCGGCGTTTCCGGCGGACATCACGAGACGATGAGACCTGGCTCCAGGAGAGCAACGGTGTCGGCGCTGGTCAGTCGCGTGGCGTACCGATCGCAACAGACGCGGACCGAGGCGTCGCTTCGAGTACGGACGGCGACGCCGACGGCGTTCGCGTTACGTCAGTCCACCTTCTCGTGCCAACCGGCGGGGACGGCTACGAATGGGCGCGCGGCGTGGCGGGCAAGGTCGGGCTCGGGGTCGTCGGACATCCATTCCGCGAGGGCGCCACGGTGCGTCATCCCGACGACGATCATCGACGCATCGGCTTTCACCGCGGCCGCCCTGATCGCTTTGCCAACCGAGCCCTCGACCACTGTGGTGTCGTAGTCGATGCCCTGGTCGCGCAGTGGTGCTGTCCACTTTCCGGCTAAGTGTTGCTCAAGCGCGGCTCGAAGCGGATCGGTGTTGACTTGTAGGGCGGCCAGTGTCCACTCGCCGATCGACGACACCACGTACACGACGAGTACCCGGGCGTTTCGATGGCGCGCCTCGTTCGCGGCCCAGGCGAGCGCGGCGCGCGCTGCGGGGCTGTCGTTGTAACCAACCACGATTGTGTCCATGCAGCAACATCCTCTCGCGCTACTTATGCGTCACGCGAGGGGCCGCGAGTCGCGTTTGAACCATACGGTGTCAGCGGTTCGTCGGCATCATGTCAACGTCGATGGGGGATCGAGGTAGACCTCAAGGTCGCCGGTTACCGACACTGCTTCGAGGTGATGCTCGCCGTCTGCAGAGCGACTCACTTTAAGGTCGACTGAGGCATCTCCGACTGAGAGACCCTGGACGCTGATTTCGGGCAACCAGTCCGGTAGGGCCGGCCTTACCGCGAGTTGGCGGGCGTCGGCGTCGGCGTCGAGACCGAGCAGGGCGGCGACGAGTTGTATCACCGCCCCCGACGCCCATGCCTGGGGCACGTTGGCGCCGAGGTACTGCACCGGGAAGGCGCCGCGGTCTCGTTTGAGGCCGGCGAACAGCTCAGGCAGTCGGAGTCCGCTGAAGCGTTCGGTCGCGTCAAAGAATCCACGCGCCACCTGCGCAGCCTGCGCGTCAAAGCCGTAGTTCC
>JBKJQZ010000181.1:0-6108 GCA_046594835.1 Acidimicrobiales bacterium
GGTCGTTCTGCACCTGGTCGGTGTACGGGTGGAAGCTCGCCTTGCGTGCGTAGGCAGCCTGGCCACCTGAAGACCGAGTTCGGGTCCTTCGGGGACGGCCAGGCTGCCTACGCACGCAAGGCGAGCTTCCACCCGTACACCGACCAGGTGCAGAACGACCAAGAGCGGCTCGCCCGTAACCCGGTCAACATCGCGACCCTCGAGCGGATCAGCAAGATCAGGTCACGTCGGTACGCGGACCTGTCCCGGGTGCTCAAGATCTTCAACGATCTCATGGACCGGCACCCTCAGGTGTCCGCCAACGACGACGCGAAGGACGCGGCATGACCGCCGTCCTCGTCACGCCGTGCTGCGCACGTGCGTGCTGCGAGCTCGTCGCCTGTCGCGATCTTTTCGTGCCGCTCTGGGCTCTGCCGATCGTGTGGGTGGTCGATGCTGACGGCACCACGACCGGCTACCCCGACCCGACTGTCCTGTTCCCCGGGGATTGGGCCATCGACTTCATCGCGTACAGCTCCGACCCGTGATCCGCGGAACGAACCCAAGCCGAACGGAGGCCGCCACCCACACGGATCTCGCGAAACGAACCCAAGTCCACGTTCCCAGATCGGCCGCATCCGTTCCCGCTCACCCTGGGGACAACGCCGTGACCTGCACCGACGCGGTTTCGCGCCAGCCCCACGAGGGCGGGGGATGCACGAAACCTGGCAGAGAACCTCTGGACCGGACCCCAGGGGCAAGGGGCGATGCTAGCGGGGCCACGCGGTGGGCCCGAAGTTGCGCCGGATCGGCCTCTGCTGGCCCTCTAGGCGCCTCAGGGACGCGGCCGAGCTCAGCGGGTGACTCAGGCGGCGACGTCTGCGGGCTGGCGGTGCCGTGCGACGGCAAGCGAGTTGATCATGAGCGCGTAGCCGAGCAGGTTGAGGAGCTGCCGGCGGTGGCCGAGGCTGTGGGCCCGGCGGAGCCACAGCGTGTCCTCGAGGGCCCGGTTGATCGACTCGGCGTCGTTGCGCCGGCGAAACAGCCCAGGGAAGCTGGGGTCATCGGGCGGGATGGGCCGGACGTTTTCGGTTCGGTTGAACTTCCGGGCGATGTCACTCGCGTCGCCGTGGAGCCGGACGGTCACGACGCCCCCGCCGAGGTGGTCGAGGAGCCGGTAGTCGTTGTACCAGCGGTACCCGCTCTTGTCGGCGTTGCGATGGGTTCGGACCCTGGGCAGTGGGGTGAAGAGGTCGCGCGCGCGACGCCGCAGCGACACCCCCGTGGGATGCCACCCGCGGTGCCGACCTGGCGTGCCAGTGAGATCTGGGCGGAGCTGACCGTCCCTGCGCGGCGCGAGGTCATGCTCGTAGAACTGGCCCGGGTCATCGTGCATCCGTCTCCCAACGGGGCCCGAAGGTGGTGCCCGGATCGTTTCGAGTTCGTCTGGGTTCAGCCCGGGCCTCTTGACGAGTCCGTGTCGGTGCCGGTCCCCGTTCGACAGGTCCGCCTCTGGGAGTACGAGGAGGGCCGCCCCCGTCGGCCTTCGCGAGCCGTGCCTTCCGCAGATGAGCTCCGTGAGTTGGGACGACCACTCAAAGTCGTTGAGGTGTGCCGGCTGACCGGGCTAGCGCGGACCACGGTCAACAAGGCCCGGCAGCGCGGCGTTCTCACCGGCGAGTTCGTCAGGGGCGTGTGGATCTTCCACATCGCAGAAGTAGACCGATGGCGGTCCGCTACCCGCGGATACGGCAAGTACGCCAGGCCAGACGCCGTCACCCTTGTTGACCAGACGGCCGCCGCGCAGCGGCTCGGGGTCAGCTCGGCCGTGCTGTCGCAGATGGTCGAAGCCCGTACGCTCATCCCCAGCGTGAACGGATCGGACGGCCCCTGGTTCTCGATGAAGGACCTGGCGCGCACCGCAAACCGGCGACTGGGCAAGTAATCGGTCAACCGCACCCCGACAGGCAACCCGGACCACATCGCGCTCGAACTCCGGAGGGAGCTTCTCGGGCTCGGCTCACATCCTTCCCGCCCGACACCGTCGGGCGTAAGAGATGTCGACCGACCCCGCAGCAATCCCGGACGTCGATCCGTTGAACGGACTGGACGCCGAGGGGATTACGCGTCGCGGCGCCGCCGGCTGGCTTCGGCTTGGCGCAACACGCCGGTGGAGTTGACTCTGTAGGTCATCATCTGGGTGCTCACGCCGTACTCGATCGCGGCGACGGCAAGCGGTGACTGTGCCATCGCCACCACGAGTGCCGCCTCGCGGGGCACGAGCAAGCATCCCGAAAGCCACGCGGCCTCCTCCTCGTCACCCCTGGAGTAGTCGCGGCAGCCGTTGACGATGGCACTGCGCGGTTCATGAAGCAGGAGACCGTGAGCGAGTTCGTGCGCCACATCGGAGTTCTGCCGCGCGGCGGAGTTGGCGTCGTTGAAGATGACGAGGCGGTGGTGCTTCGGCCACGCCGGGAAGATCGTCATCGCCGAGAGCACCTTGTTGTGCTTGCGGACGTGTTGCACGGCGGACGAGACGGCGATGCCATTGCCTTCCAGGGCAGACAGCGGGTGGACCGGGATGCCGAGATGGTCCGCGAGGTCGCTCGAGTTCAGTGGCGCGTGCGCGGCAAGCCCTATCTCGCCGCGCACCGCTGTGGCGATGGATTCACACTCGCTCTTGAACCCGCGCTTCACCTGGCACCCGGTTCAGATCTGCCGGAACTGCTCGTATGCGGCGCGGATGATCTGCTCGAGTGCCTGGACGCCCTTCTCGTCGAGGCTGGAATCACTCCGGAGCGCCGTCGGCAGCGTCGTGAGAAACCCGCCGGCCGAATGCATCTTCGGCGCGACGACGAACTGGCCAGCGTCGAGCCCACCCCATGCCACGAGGCGGGCGAACGAGTCGACGTCCGGGCGCTTGCCCTGACCGAGCCGGGTCAGGGTCGACTGGCTGACCCTCGCCTGGCCGGCGACCTCCTTCCAGTTGAGGCTGCGTCCACGCCGCTCGCCGTCCAGGGTCTCGTAGAACGCGTCGGAGTCGAACGCCGGCCGGTCCTCTCGATCCTCGGCTTTGGCCTGGTCAGGGGCACTGTCGGCCATGCACGCCTCCTCCAAGTTGCAGATGTGCAATCGATCGTCACACTGGTGCTACACTTGCGAGCGTGACGTTCGGTTCGAGCATAGGCATCTAGCCGGTGGCACACCCGCATCCGACGATTCGTCCTGAGGAAGGCAAGCCATGACCCAGACCGACGCCACCAGCACCATCGGCCAGCAGAAGGGTGACCGGATCCACATCACGGTCATCGACGACCCCGTCGTGCTCACCGACAAACACCAGACGGGGGCATCCATCAAGGCCGCCTCGATCGCGCAGGGCGTGCCGATCGAGGCCGACTTCGAGCTCTCCGAGGTCCTCCCCAACGGCAAGCAGAAGCCCATCGCCGACGACAAGAAGGTCACCGTGCAGGACGGCGACGCCTTCTGGGCGATCCCCGGCGACGACAACTCCTAGGCCTAGTCCCCCGTGAAGGAAGCGGTACAGACGGCGCTCGCCGCCATCGTCGAACGGTACGGCGCGGAACGTATCCGCTCCGTACCCGACGGCCAGGGCGGGGCGTGGGTCGAGGTCAGCGACGTTGACCTCGGCGACACGTACAGGCAGGCGACCACGTACGTGATCGTGCTGCTCCCGTTCAATCTGCCGAACGCCGACGTCTATCCGGTGTACGTCGGCGCCGATCTCACCCGGAGCGATGGCGCCGGCCTGGGCGAGGGGTTCAGCGCGACGTCCGTGAGCTGGCCGGGTGACCCTCAGCCGCGATCGGCCACCCATGTCTCACGCCGAACGCGGCGAAGCGACTTCACGCGCCAGACCGCGCTGCAGAAGGTCGAGAAGGTCATCGACTGGATCACGACCCGCTGAACGCCATGAACGACACCTACGAACTACGCATCACCGAGCACCAGTGGCTGCAACTGCACCGCCACCTATTCCCCGGCGATTACGATGAGCATGGTGCCGCGCTGCTGTGCGGCGTCGCCCGCAGCGAGCGGGGTGTGCGCATGCTCGTGCGCGATGTTGTGCTCGCGCAAGACGGCGTCGACTTCGTCCCGGGCACGCGCGGCTACCGGCTACTGACGGCCGAGTTCGTCACGCGCATGGTGCGCCGCGCCCGTGACGAGGAACTCGTCTATCTCGCCGTCCACAACCACGGTGGCACGACCTCCGTCGGCTTCTCCGCGCCCGACCTCGCATCGCATGAGCGCGGCTACCCGACGCTATTGAAGGTGAGCAAGCAGACCGTCGGCGCGCTTGTGCTCGCCGAACGGGCTGTCGCCGGCGACATCTGGCTCCAGGACGGTCGGCGCGACCGGCTCTGCCGAACCGTTGTGATCGGTTCACAACTCGACGTGCTGACGCCCGAGCCCAACGTCACCGAGCCCGTTGCAGCGGCCCGATACCACCGCCAATCGCTGATGTTCGGGCCAGCCGGTCAGGCGATCCTCGGTCGCTCCAGGGTCGCAGTCATCGGTGCGGGCGGCGTGGGCATGCTCCTCGTGCAGCTGCTCGCCCGGCTGGGGGTCGGGCATCTGGTCGTCGTCGATCCCGAACGTGTCGACCCGACCAACTTGCCTCGGCTCCCAGAGGCGACCCGCCTCGATGCGATGGAGTACATCGATCATGACGGCATCCCGTTGGTTCTTCGCAACCCGGCGCGGCGGTTCGCCGCGCGCAAAGTGCGTGTCGCTCGGCGCATAGCGCGTCGCGCGAACTCGAGAATCGCGTTCGAGGGCATCGTCGGTGACGTCGCTGACGACGCAGTCGCGCGGCGCATCACCGACTGCGACTTCATCTTCCTGGCCGCCGACACGATGCTTGCGCGCGACGTCGTGAACCAGATCGCGCATCAGTACCTCATCCCGACGTTGCAGGTCGGCTCAAAGCCGGTGATCGACAAGGAAACCGGGGAAGTACGCGACGTCTTCGCAGTCGTGCGCACGCTCGGCACCGAGCCCGGGTGCCTGTCGTGTGCCGGCCTCATCGACCCGGTACGTCTTGCGGAGGAATCGCTTGGCGATCCGGTGCAGGTCGCGAACCAGCGCTACGTCGATGATCCCGACGTCCATGCACCAAGTGTCATCACGCTGAACGGGATGGGCGCCGGCTGGGCGGCCAACGACTTCATGCAGTTCATGGTCGGATTCGGCAGGCCGGCTGGTGGATTTCGCATCATGCGCACGAACCCAGTGAATAGCTCATCGCCGCACGTCACCGTGCAAGAGCTGGAGGCCGATCCCGGCTGTTACGTGTGCGGCAACGCCGACGGTGTGCGTGCACGGGGCGACGGCGTGCAACTTCCCACACGTCTGCCTTCGTGATGCGCACGTCTCAGGTGAACCCACACGGCGGTCTACTGGACGACCCACGACGGGCCTCCTTCTGCCAGGCGGTCACCCCCAAGAATCAGGTGTCCATCAAGTCGTGGCACTCCAGTCCCCGCAGCGGCCGGCCAGCACCGCGACCGAAATGATCTTCAGGCCCGGTTCGATGCTCTCAAGCTAAGTAAGGTGAGTCTCATGCCTAGTAATGACATCTGGCTGTCGACGCAGGAGGCAGCGAGCCGACTTGGTGTCACCCCCCGAACGCTGTACCGGTTCATTGACATGGGCGACCTTCCCGCCTACCGGATGGGCCGCGTAATCCGCCTCAAAGCCACCGAGGTCGACGAGTTCATCGACACCTCCAAGATCGAGCCCGGCACCTTGGCCCACCTTTATCCGGACACCAGCAGCCAGAAGTAGGTCGTGCTGTGAGGCCGTCTGGCTTGCTGATGCCGCATCGCGTCGGCGAGCACGTCGAACGCGACTGCGATGGTGAGATGCGGCAGCACACGACGAGTTCGTAGTGGCCTCGGCGGAGGTTCTGCATGAACGCGTGGCCGCGGATCACGACGCTGGCGGGCCGGTCGCGCGCGGTGAGCAAGCCATCTGGAGCAGTTGTTCGGCCACGGGGGTCCAGCTCCTCATCGGAGACGCCCGGTCACCTGTCCGTATGGGTCCCACGGTCCGAGGAAGGGCTTGAGCTCGTGAAGTGGGACGTTGTCGAGCGGTGGCGGGGCTGGC
>JBKJQZ010000001.1:0-16679 GCA_046594835.1 Acidimicrobiales bacterium
GTTTCGCCGGACCGGATGACATCCATTCCGCCCGCGTATTCGCGTTCGATGGCCTCGTCGAGGCCGAGGCCCCACTGCTCGAACACCGATAGGCGGTCCGCGCGCAGGCAGTTCGGCGGCAACTCGGCGAGTTCTTTTGCGAGAGCGACTGCTGCGGCGAGCGCCTCGCCATCGGGCACGACGCGATTGGCGAGGCCGATGCGCAGCGCTTCCTCGGCGCCGACAGCGCGACCGGTCAGGATCATGTCGAGCGCGTGTGACTGGCCGATCAGTCGCGGCAACCGGATCGTGCCGCCGTCGATCAGGGGAACGCCCCAGCGGCGGCAGTACACCCCGAAGGTCGCCGACGCGGCTGCGACGCGGAGGTCGCACCACAGCGCGAGCTCGATGCCGCCGGCCACAGCGAACCCTTCGACCGCCGCGATGACGGGCTTGTGCAACAGCAGACGGGTCGGGCCCATCGGTCCCTCGTTGTCCCTACGAGGACGGCCACCGCCTGCGCCCTGCGCGACAGCCTTAAGGTCTGCGCCTGCGCAAAAGGCTCCGTCAGCGCCCGTGAGCACCGCGGCGAACTGCGAGTCGTCGGCGTCGAACGCGAGGAAAGCGTCGTACAACAAGCCCGCGGTTTCCCGGTCGACGGCGTTGCGGGCGTGGGGGCGGTTGATTGAGATGATCGTGACCGGCCCATCGGTCCCAATGAGGACGGTGTTCGTCATTCGTGCAGTTTGCCTTCCCATCTGTGCCGATGACGGCTCGCGCGAACCGATTGCGGGTATAACTCTTTTGCATTCAACGACTGAGTGCGCGGTCACCTTGGAGGTAACCCGATGGGTATGGGCACCAGTCTTTTCCTAGTAGCAGTCGGCGCGATCATGCGCTTTGCAATTGAGGTCACAACCAAGGGCGTTGACGTCCACATGATCGGCGTCATCCTGATGCTCGTGGGCGCGTTTGGTGTGGTGCTCTCGGCCGTGTTCTGGAGCACGTGGGGCGGCTTCAATACCCAGGCCCGCGGCACCCGCACCGGTGGCGACACGGTCGTGGTCGAACGCGAAACCCGGATCTAGCGTCCGCTCGGGCCTGCGACCTTCATGAGGTCGCAGGCCAGCAGGATGTTCCCGTCGAAGTGGGAGGCTGCTTCGGCGATCCACTCGTCCTCCGTTCCCGGTAACGGGGCGGGGACGCAGTGGTTGAGCACGAGCGTGTGCACGCCTGCACGTTTGGCGGTGTGTGCGGCGTCGCTCACGTCTGAGTGGTAATCGATGATGTCGAGGAACCGCTGCACCGGCACCTGCTCAACCAGCGAGCGACGGATCACGGTCTGCACGTAGACGTCGGCACCCGCGCACAGTGCGTCGAGGCCCTCACACGCCAGCGTGTCGCCGGACCAGCACACTGCGTCGCCGTCGGCTTCGAACCGGTAGCCGACGGCGGGCTTCACCACGCCGTGGTCGACGAGCCGCGCGTGCACCGTCACCCCACCCGACTCGAGGGCGACGCCGTCGCTCACTTCGGTCACATCGATCACGGGCGCCTCGCTGATATCGGCGTGATGGTCGATTCGGTACCCAATGTCTGCGCTCATGGCGGCGATCGTGCGGTCGACGAAGGCGCGTGTGCCTGGAGGCCCGATCACGCGCAGGTTGCGGCCCGCCGTCATCGGCATGACCCACCACGTGGTGACCACGTCGTTGAAGTCGGTGATGTGATCGGAGTGCAAGTGCGTCAGAAACACAGCCGACAGCTGTGGGACCTGGACGCCCGCTCCGGCGAGACGGATCAGCACGCCGCGTCCGCAATCGATAAGAAAATGCTGTCCCAGGGCTGATACCAAACCGCTTGGTCCGGCTCGGTTGGCGTCGGGAATCGGGGACCCGCTGCCCAAGATCGTCACGTCCATTCCGGTGACGGTATCCGCACACCGCCTCTATAGAGTCGGGCGGGTGCCTGACGTCGATTTGCTGAGCGGCCTGAACCCCGTCCAGCGGGAGGCGGCGAGCCATTTGGGCAGCCCGCTGTTGATCGTCGCAGGCGCGGGATCGGGAAAGACCCGAGTGCTTACGCACCGCATCGCGTGGCTGATCCGCGAGCAGCACGTCTCGCCGTTCGCCATCCTGGCGATCACCTTTACCAACAAGGCGTCTGACGAGATGCGCCACCGCGTCGGCGCGCTCATTGGGCCCGTCGCCGAGCGCATGTGGATCTCGACATTCCACTCCGCGTGCGTGCGCATTTTGCGTCGTGACGCCCACCGCCTGGGCTATCGCAGCGGGTTCACGATTTACGACGACGCCGATGCGCTGCGACTCATGACCTACGTGCTGCGCGATCAGGGCGTCGACACCAAACGCCACACGCCGCGCAGCGTGCTCAACGCAGTGAGCGCGGCGAAGAACGAGCTCATCGACTTCGACACCTACACCCAGCGGGCGGTGTCGCCGCCCGAGCGCAAGCTCATCGCGCCGGCCTACACCGAGTACCAGCGTCGGCTCACGGCCGCGAACGCAATGGACTTTGACGACCTGCTCATGGTCACAGTGAACCTGTTGCAGGTCGATCCGGAAGCGCTGCAGGAGTGGCAGCACCGCTTCCAGCACATCATGGTGGATGAGTACCAGGATACAAACCGCGCGCAGAACGAGCTCGTGACGATGCTCGGCGCCCAACACCACAACGTGTGCGTGGTGGGTGACTCAGACCAGAGCATCTATGGGTTCCGCGGCGCGGACATCCGCAACATCCTCGAGTTCGAGGAAGCCTTCCCCGACACAACGGTGATCGTGCTCGACCAGAACTACCGGTCGACGCAAAACATTCTCGACGCGGCGAACTCGCTCATCGCCAACAACTCGGCGCGCACACCCAAGTCGCTCTGGACCGACAGCCTCGGCGGTGACCTCATCATCAACTACCGCGCCGACGACGAACGCGACGAGGCGGCGTGGATCGTCGACCGCATCGTCGCCCAGCAACACAGCGGTGGGCGCTGGGCCGATGTGGCCGTGTTCTACCGGACCAACGCACAAAGCCGGGCGGTCGAAGAAGAACTGACGCGTCGGAACGTGCCTTACAAGGTCGTCGGCGGTACTCGGTTCTACGACCGCAAAGAGGTCAAAGACCTGCTGGCGTACTTGCGTGCAGTGGTGAACCCCGAAGACGAAGTGTCGATGAAACGGATCCTCAACGTGCCCAAGCGCGGGATCGGCGATACCTCGGTAGGCAAGCTCGACGCGTACGCGACCGCGCACTCGTTGCCGTTCTACCGGGCGCTTGAAGAGGCGGATCGTGCGGGCGTGGGCGGCAAGGCAGTGGGTGGGATCAACGAACTGCTCGTGTCGCTCGCGTATCTCCGCGCGCTGCAGAACGAAGGTGTCGCGCCGGTCACAGTGCTGCAGGCGGTGATCGACCGCACCGGGTACGTCCGTTTGCTTGAGGCCGAACACTCGATCGAGTCGGCGGGCCGCGTCGAGAACATCCAGGAACTGATCGGCTCGGCCGAGCAGTACGAGACGCTCAACGAGTTCCTCGAAGCGGTCGCGCTCGTTTCGGACAGCGACGAGATCGATATCGACGCATCTGTAGTCATGCTGATGACGCTGCACACCGCAAAGGGCCTCGAGTTTCCGATCGTGTTTCTTGCCGGACTCGAGGAAGGGGTGTTTCCGCACCAACGTTCGCTCGGCGAGCCCGACGAGATGGAGGAGGAGCGCCGCCTCGCCTACGTGGGCATCACGCGGGCACAGAAGCAGCTCTACTTAACCAACGCGTTTACCCGGTTCCTGTGGGGTACGTCGCAGTACAACCCGCCGAGCCGCTTCCTAAAGGAGCTACCCGAGCACCTCGTCACCGTGATCGAGAGCAGCCCGCGCACCGCGGGCGGCGGCAGCGGTTCGTCGATGTGGTCGACGGCCCGCGCGGGCAACGACCGGCTGCGCGGCCGCGACCGGATTGTCGAAACAGCAATGCGCGACGCGCGCGGTGACACTCCAGCAAAGACAAAAGGCGCCGAGTCGCTCGGCCTCAAGATGGGCGACGACGTCGTGCACGCGCAGTGGGGCGAAGGCATCGTGCTCGACATCATCGGTAGCGGCGACAAAGCCGAGATTGTCGTGCGCTTCCCGGGCTTCGGCGAGAAGCGGCTGCTCCTCGCATGGGCACCGCTCAAGCGGCCGTAGGGATGAGCTAGCCGACGGCGCGTCGACGCGCGGCAGCACGCGCGGGCGCACCAGCGCGCCGCTGCATCGAAGCGCGCGCGAACAGTGGCAGCGCGCTGGCGGGCAGGGGCGGGTGCAACAGCTCGTCCACCACCTGGGTGACGACCTCGCCGTCGAGCAGGATCCCGAGATGACCCATGCCGGGCATGAGCACGTTGCGCGCGTTGAGCGCGGGCACGTCGAGCGAACCCGATCGCATCGGCTGGACGAGGGCGTCGGAGTCACCGTAGAACGCGACCCACGACACGTCACTGGGCTTCGCGCTGTAGTTCAGGCGCCGCATCACCCAGCTATTGGGGCGCAGCTCGCGGGCGGTGCGGCCAGGGCCCGCGAATGCAGCGATGGTGCCTGCGTGCGGTGACGAAAGCGTGATCGCAGTGCCGACGGTGTCGTCGCCTCCGGCTTCCTGCACGTACCAACGGCAGACGATCCCGCCGAGGCTGTGACCCACCAAGTTGACCTTGTCCGAACCCGTCAGTTCCCGCACGAGCTCGACCTTGTTGGACAGCTTCTCCGCGATCTTGGGAACGTCACTGGTCCAGGGGTTGTAATTCAGGGTGTGGACGCTGGTGAAGCCGTTGCGCTTCAGCGCTCCCTTGAGCATCAGCCAGGCCGATGCGTTGTGGCCGTATCCGTGCACCAACACAATGGGAGTGTCGCGGTGCTTATCGCCGCACGGCCTACCGGTGCGCGTTGCAACTTCGAGCATCCCCTGCGGATAGGCGACAGCACACCGGGCGACAGACAGTGCCTCGTGAACCGTTGCGCGTACCAATGACCGCATGACAATCCTTTCGGCAGCCCCATGCCGCAGGAGAAGGCTGGACGAGAGTTTTCTTTCCACACGCACGAAAGCGGTGGATACCCGCTACAGGACGACGCGAAAGTTCACGAACACAACGCCGTGCACCACGTTGACCTGAAAGCGGCGTAACCCGGCTCCATCGGACGGAAACGTCGCTCCGTCGCACGGGTCTTTGAACTCGGTGCCGGTCCAGTCGAGTTGACAGCGGCGCGGCGCGTCGGGCGCGTGCGCCTCGATTGCCTTCCATCCGGTGAGGTGCGTCGTGCCGGTGTGGTGGAGGAATACGTCGATCGACTTGTCCTGCAGATCCTGGAACAACAGCGGGTAGTCGTCGGCTTTGATGCGCTGGGCCAGGATCGACGCGCGGCCTACTCGGAACGTCGAGCTGCCGAGGTGGACGTCTGCCCGCGGGTTGGTTGCGACGTTCAGCGCAATGACCGTAAGCAGTATTGCGAACGAACTGAGCACGACAACCGCGATGGTGATGACGCGACGCCGGCGTGTGCGTTCGTCGTGGGTGTAGAGGCGCGCGGGCGGCCCGCTCGGGGCGTCAGTCATGGATCCACCGGACGGTCAGCGCGTCGTGCCGGGTGAGGCGATCACCGGGTTGCGCCTCGTCGAGTGCCTTGACGAGACCGGCGCGCACGCTGTTCACGCCGCCCGTGAGGATGCCGTCGATCGCGCCGAGGTCGAGTAGCTCCCGCGGCGTGACGCGTAACAGCGTCGCGAACTCCTTCGCGCGTTTGGCGTCTCGTCCGAGAATGACCGCCGCGCCCTCGGGCCCGATCACGCTGAACACCGAGTCGTGCAGCAGGAGGAGTCGGTCGCACGCGGCCATTGCGAGGGCACCGCCGCTGCCGCCCTCGCCCACACACAACGAGACCGAAGGCACGCGGAGCGAGGCCTGGGCAACGAAGGTTTTGGCGATCTCGAACGCAATGCCGCCGCGCTCTGACGCGGGGCCGGGGTCCGCGCCGGGCGTGTCGACCAACGACACGAAGGGCAGCGACAAGCGGTCGGCCATCTTCAACGCACGCCGGACCAACTGGTACGCGGTTGGGGTAGGGCGACCCTCGTTTGCGTGACGATCCGACGCGACCATGATCACGCGACGGCCTTCGATCGTGGCGATGCCGGCGCGCACTACTGGGTCGAGGCCCTTTAGCTCCACCCAGCTTTCGCATAACGCCGCAGCCCACTGCCAGCCCGAGGGCCGGTTTGGCGCGCGCGCGATCTGGACTGCGTCCCACGGGTCGACGGGTGCCTCGCTCGGCACGGCGGTGAGAACGGGCGGCGCGGGGTGCGCCGGATCGGGAGGCAGGTTGCGCAGTCCGAGCACGCCTTCGACAAAGCGGGGCTGGTCGATATCGGAGACCAGCGCGTCGATGCGCCCCGCTTTGAAGGCGGCTTCGGCGGAGTGGCTGTCGGTCCCCACCGCAACGCCGAGGGTCTCCTGGACGATGCGCGGCCCGGCAAATCCGATCAACGCGTTTGGTGCCGCTGCCCGTACATCTCCTAATGAGCCGTACGACGCGTATACCCCGCCGGTTGTGGGGGACTCGAGCAACGCGATCTGTAGGAGCCCGGCGTGGGAGTGCTCGACCGCGGCCGCCGACGTCCGCGCCATCTGCACTAGGGCGACCATGCCCTCCTGAAGACGGGCGCCGCCAGACGTTGTCACCACCACGACAGGTAAGCGCTCGTCGGTCGCCCGTTGGAACGCCCGGACCACGCGTTCGCCGTGCGCGGCGCCCATGGACCCGCCCATAACGTCGAATCGGCCCTCGATTAGCGCGTAATGCTCGGTTCGCCCCGTCCGCACCGATTCGTTTTCCGGCGCGTCGTAGTGGGGGAACTCGAGGGGATTGTCACCGCGAAGCCCGACATCCCACTTCTCGACCCACGGGTGCAACGCCATTGTTTCGTAGTATCCATCGCCGTGGAACGTCCTTACCGTGTTGTAGTTGCAAAGCCCGGACTCGACGGGCACGACCGCGGCGCCAAAGTCATCGCTCGAGCGCTGCGCGACGCCGGATTTGAGGTCATCTACACCGGCCTTCACCAGACGCCCGAACAGATAGTGGAGACAACAATTCAGGAGGACGCGGACGCCGTGGGCCTGTCGTTGTTGTCGGGTGCGCACATGACGCTGTTCCCACGCGTGCACAATTTGCTTAAGGAGCGCGACGCAGAACACGTCGTGCTTTTCGGCGGGGGCATCATCCCCGACGCCGACGTGGTGACCCTGAAGACCCAGGGCATCGCCGAGATCTTCACCCCTGGTGCGCCGCTCGCCGACATCACGAACTGGCTTGCGGCCACCCTCGATAAGAAAGAGAAGTCCTAGTGGATCTATTCGAGTATCAGGGCAAGCAGTACTTCGCCCGTTACGGCATCTCGGTTTCGCCCGGTGGCGTAGCCGACACCGTCGACGACGCCGTCGCCCAGGCCGACGCCGCGGGCTATCCCGTGGTGGTCAAGGCGCAGGTGCAAGTCGGTGGGCGCGGCAAGGCCGGTGGCATCAAGCTCGCCGCCAACGCGGACGAGGTGCGCGAGCACGCCGGGAATATTCTGGGTCTCGACATCAAGGGCCACGTGGTACGTCGCCTCTGGGTCGAACACGCGTCCGATATCGCCGAGGAGTACTACGCGTCCTTCACGTTGGACCGCTCGGCCAAGCTGCACCTCGCAATGGTTTCGAAGGAGGGCGGTGTCGAAATCGAGACCGTCGCTGAGGAAAACCCCGAGGCGATCGCAAAAATGCACATCGATCCCGTCGACGGTCTTACCGAGGCCAACGCCCGCAAGCTCGTCGAAGAGGCGCAGCTCAACCCGATTGCGCACGACGGCGCAGTGCAGATGCTGTTGAACCTGTGGCGCTGCTACATCGAGGGCGACTGCGATCTTGCGGAGATCAACCCGCTCATCCTCACGCCCGACGGCAAGGTCCACGCGCTCGACGCGAAGGTCAGCCTCGACGACAACGCCGCGTACCGTCACCCCGAGTGGGACGAGTTCGCCGGCGTCGGCGAGATCGACCCGCGCGAAGCAATGGCCAAGGCCAAGGGCCTGCAGTACGTCGGCCTCGACGGCAGCGTGGGCATCATCGCGAACGGCGCCGGTCTGGCCATGTCGACCTGCGACGTTGTGAATCAAGTGGGGGGCTCGCCTGCGAACTTCCTCGACATCGGCGGCGGTGCGTCGGCCGAAGTCATGGCCGGTGCGCTTGAGGTCATCAACGCCGACGCGGCCGTGAAGTCGATCTTTATCAACATCTTCGGCGGCATCACCAAGGGCGAAGACGTCGCCAACGGCATCGTGCAGGCGCTCGAGCGCGTGGATATCGCGTCGCCCATCGTCATTCGGCTCGACGGCACCAATGCCGAGCAGGGTCGGGAAATTCTCAAGAGCTACGAGTCCGACAAGTTGATCTCCGTCGCCACCATGGTCGACGCCGCTGAGAAAGCCGTTTCGCTGGCGAAGGCAGGTAACTGAGCATGTCGATTTTCGTCAACAAAGACACCAAGGTCATCGTCCAAGGCATCACCGGTTCGCAGGGCCGCTTTTACGCCTTGCGTAACCGTTCCTACGGCACGCAGGTAGTCGGCGGAGTGTCGCCTAAAAAGGCGGGTGAAGACGTCGAGGGCATCCCCGTGTTCGCGTCCGTAGCGGAGGCCAAGGAAGCGACCGGCGCGACCGTGTCGATGATCCTTGTGCCCGCGCCCTTTGCCAAGGAAGCGGTGCTCGAGGCGGCCGAAGCCGGCATCGACCTCATCATCCCGCTCACCGAAGGCATCCCCGCGCAAGACGAGGCCAACTTCTACAACACGGTGAAGCGCCACCATCCGAACGCCCAGATCCTCGGGCCCAACTGCCCGGGCCTTGTCACCATCGGTGAGTGCAACATCGGCTTCATTCCGGCCGAAGTCGCTATCCCCGGCAAGGTGGGCATCGTCTCGCGCTCGGGCACGCTGACCTATCAGGCGCTCAAGGAACTCGCCGAGAAGGGCATCGGCGTCAGCACGTGTGTCGGCATCGGCGGCGACCCCGTCCCAGGCACGTCGTTCATCGATTGCCTCAGCGCATTCGAGAAGGATCCCGGCACCAACGCCGTCATCATGTTCGGCGAGATCGGTGGTTCCGCCGAAGAAGAGGCGGCCGAGTTCATCGCCAAAGAGATGAGCAAGCCCGTCGTTGCGTACGTCGCGGGTGTCACCGCTCCTCCAGGCCGCAAGATGGGCCACGCGGGCGCGATCATCTCGGGCTCCAAGGGCACAGCCCAGGCCAAGATGGACGCGCTGCGCGCGGCCGGCGTGCACGTTGGCCTCAACCCGACCGAAGCCGGCGACCTGATGGCTGAGGTCGTCAAGGGCCTCTAGCTCATCGCCCGCCCCCGAACTGGGTACGCCTCACCTTCAGTTATGACAGTTGGGCAGTTATGACAGTTGGGCGCACCCAGTTCGTGTTGTGGGGTTGTCTCGCGCTTGTCGCGAGCAGCTGTAAGGGCGACGCGCGTCCGGTGTCGGCACCGACGACTACGTCGTCGTCGTCGAGCACCACGTCGAGCTCGACGACGACTACGTCGACCACGGCTGTTCCGGCGCCACTGATAGCTGCGGGTACGAAGCTGGTCGCAACGCGCACCGGTGTGATCGCGCCGCTCGCGGGCGTGAACGCAGACGGGTCGGTAGTGATCCGCACGCCTTGCGAGCACACCGCATCGGTGGTCGGCGCAACCGCGATCGGCCCGATCGATATCGTGATTGACCCCGGCCACGGCGGGAGCGAGTCGGGCGCGACGGGCGCCAACGGACTCGCCGAGCGCACCGTGAATCTCGCGGTTGCAAAGGTGACCGTCGACGCGCTGCAACGAGCCGGGATCCGTACGCTGCTCACACGCAGCGCTGACTACCGCGTGACGCTCACTCAGCGCGCCGCGATCATGAAGGCCGCAGCGCCGAAAGCGGCGATCTCGATCCACCACAACGGCGGCTCCGACGGCCCTCGCAACGGACCGGGGAGCGAGGCCTATTACCAATCGAAGTCTGGCGACAGCCGTCGATTGGCCGGGCTCATCTACGAGGAGGTCGTTGCCGCGCTCTCGCAGTACCAAGGGATCGCTTGGCAGGCGGACAACGACGCGGGAGTCAAGACGCGCCTCAACACCAGCGGCGGGGACTACTACGCGATGATCCGTCAACCAGCGCCGGTTGTGGCGGTGCTCGCCGAGCTGTTGTTCCTCTCCAACCCGCCTGAGGCCGAACTTGTGGCGCGGCCCGAGGTGCAACAGGTCGAGGGTGAAGCCGTAGCGCGAGGGATCATGCGGTACCTCAATACGCCCGATCCGGGCTCGGGCTACACCGAGGCCTACCCGCGCACCGAGCCTGCGGGCGGCGGTGGCGGTTTATCCGGGTGCACCGACCCGCCGCTGCAGTAAGCATTTCGCATGGCCAACGCGATGCCCGCGGCCGAGACCGACATCTCCGTCGAGCTCGTGCGCGCCCTGCTGGAAGAACAGCACCCCGACCTCGCATCGCTCGACGTAGTTTTCGAGAACAACGGGTGGGACAGCGCGATCTATCGCCTCGGCAACGAACTCGCCGTGCGGCTGCCCCGAAGGGCGATCAACGCCGCGCTTCTGCCCGAGGAGCTGCGTTGGTTACCGACGCTTGCGCCGGTGCTGCCGATCGCAGTGAACGCGCCGGTGCGCGTAGGCGAACCCGGCTGCGGCTTCCCTTGGATGTGGTCGATCGCCCGATGGTTCGACGGCGCGTCGTGGGCCGACGCAGACGTGCGCGATCCGTTCGAGGCGGCGACAACGCTCGGCTGGTTCGTGCGCGAGCTCGGCCGACCGGCACCCGACGACGCGCCAGCCAATCCTTATCGGGGTGGCCCACTGACCGACCGCGACCCCGCGTTACGAGACCGGCTCGCACAGCTCGGCGATTCGATCGACGCCAAGGCGGTCGTGTCGTTATGGGACGACGCGCTGGCCGCGCCGCGGAACACGCAGCAGCGTTGGCTTCACGGCGACCTGCACCCCGCCAACGTGATCGTGCACGAAGGCAGGCTGACCGCCGTCATCGACTGGGTCGACCTGAGTGGGGGCGACACGGCCTACGACCTCGCAGCAGCGTGGTTCTGCTTTCCCGAGAATGACGCGGCACGCGCGGTATTCGTCGACGCGACCGGCGAGACCGACCACGCGACCTGGCTGCGCGCTCGCGCCTGCGCGCTCAGCCACGCCGTCGGGTGCCTCGCCAGCTCGGCCGACAACCCGCGCATGCACTCGGTTGGCCAACGCACCCTCGATGCCGTGCTCGGCGGTGGCGCTTGAGCGCGCTCTTCGAGCAGCTCGATCACTGCCACACCTCTATGGGCGAACTCAGCGTGCGTCGCCGGCTCGAGCCGACTCTGAAGATCGATGTGTGGGAGGTGATCCTCAACGACGAGCACCTCATGTCGAGCTTGTTCACCGTGGCCGAGACCGCGCTCGGAACACTCGGCCTTGCCGGGCTAACGGGCGACGCGCTCGACGTGGTCGTGGGTGGCCTCGGCCTCGGGTACACCGCGTGTGAGGTGCTGCGTGATCCTCGGGTTGCATCGATGCGCGTGGTCGACGCGCTTCGTGAAGTGATCGGCTGGCACAAACGGGGGCTGTTTCCGTTCGCCTCCGAGCTGCACACCGATGGTCGGTCCCACCTCGTGCACGGCGACTTCTTCGCGATGGTCGCCGATGGGTTGCCCTTCGGCGGCGGCGGACCCGACGTCGTCGACGCGGTGCTGGTGGACATCGACCACACGCCGAGCCACCTGCTCCATCCGAGCCACGCTCCCTTCTACGAAGCGCCCGGTCTGGCGAAGCTCGCGGAGCGCATTCGCCCCGGCGGCGTGTTCGGACTGTGGTCCGACGCACCGCCCGACGAGGCGTTTATCGCCGTCGTCGAAGCGGTGTTTGAGCGGTGCGTCGCTCACGTTGTTCGCTTTCGGAATTTTCACACCGATAGCGAGTCCGCGAACACGGTCTACATAGCTACGACATCGGTTAGTTAGCGGGCGCCAGGTGCTTGGGTCGGCGGGCGACGGGCGCCTTTTCGGTTTCTGCGAACGCGACCGTCTTCGGCGTGGACAACCCATGAGCGAGTCCGGCGAGCGAGAGCAGCGCCAGGAGCGCGGCGGCCCCGAAGGACACCGCAGCGGCCTGGGTCGCCTTTACTCCGAAGACGCTGAAGCCGAACGATGTGAGCAACAGGCCACGCAGGGTCTCGCCCTTGAACAACGTGTCGCGCTGGGCAGAGATTCCAGCGAGCTTGGCTTGGAGCGCTGGCAGAGCAGGGTCGGTGGGCGCCATGGCGGCAATCTGCTTGCTGAGCGTCATCTGCGGGGTTCCGAGGTCGGCGTAGGTCTCTCCGTCGGCGATGGCCTTGACGTGCAGGCCAATGAACTCATTGGCGTAGCACTCCGCCTGTTTGCCGGTGGTCAGCTGCTGTCCGGCGAAGGCCACTAGGCACGGTCGTGCGGCTTCTTCGGTTGTCAGTGCAGCCGCAGGTTTAAACGCAATGTGCTGCTGGGCGAGCTGGTCGTGGACGTAGTGCTTGGCGAAACTGCCGTTGTTGGTCATGACGACACCCATGACCAGCAAGAGCACGGCGATGCCGAACCCACCTGCGGCGAAAAGGATGTCAAGAGTTCTGCGCTTCATTGGTCGGCTCCTTGAGAGGCAAAGGCTTGCTACGCGCATGGTGGACCGCACGCGCCGCCGGCCAACAGAGGCCTTGGGGGCTAGATCAAGGGCCTTAGGTCACTCGGCCGGCCGGTAACCGCAGTCGCGCCACGACGGGCCAGTGGTCCGACGGCAGTCGTCCGCCGGGGCGAGGGTGGGCGACGGTCGCGCGGAGCACCTCGATTTCAGGGCTGACCAGAATGTGGTCGATCTGGCGTCCGTCGCTGCGACCGCTGAAGTGGTGCGACGTGCCCGAACCGCCAGGGTCAACGCGCCTCAGCCCGAGCGTTTTGAACAGCGACGCGCTGGCGTCGGCGTTGAAATCGCCCACGACGACGTGGAGGCCCGGCATTTCGCCTAGCCAGTCCCGCAGTTGTGCCGCGCTCGCATTACGTCGGGATGTCGACGCCTCATCGAGGTGGGTTGACGTGAAGTGAAGGTGGGGGAGAGAGACGGTCGTGGCGATGCGCGGGAAGCGGGCGCCGGCGAGTCGCCCGCCGGGAGTGGGGCCGAACCATCGAGTTGCGGTCTGCCCGACGCAAGAGCCGCGCACCAGCACTGGAGTGTGTTCGCCGCGGTGACCACCGCTGCGGCCCTCGCCTGAGAAGTTGAACTCCGGAAGTCTGCGGCGCAGGCTTCGCATCTGGCACTGGTACGCCTCTTGCAGCCCGACGAGATCGGCGTCGAGGCCACGGATGGCCTCAGCTGTGGCCCGACGCCGGAACAGCCAGGCGTTGCGCCCGTCGAGCGCGCGTCCGTTGCGGATGTTGAGGGTTGCGACCGTCAACTCCATATCCCGGCCGAACCTAACCGCAGCGCCCACTAGTTTCGGGGTGTGCGGGTTGGCGTGTTGGTGTCGGGTACCGGGAGCGTCCTCGACGCGATCCTCGAAGCCGGTATCGAGCCTGTGGTTGTAGTCGCCGACCGGGCCTGTCCGGCCCTCGATCGCTGCGCGGCCCGCGGCGGTGCTATCGAGCTCGTTGCACGGAAGAGCTTCAAGAAGGACTTCGATCGTGACGCGTACACATCGCAACTCGTGGACACGCTCAAGCGGCACGACGTGGAGCTGGTCGTGATGGCCGGTTTCGGCACGATCACATCGAGTGAGCTGTATGAGGTCTACGCGAACCGGGTGCTCAACACCCACCCGGCGTTGTTGCCCGCGTTCAAGGGCTGGCACGCCGTGCGCGATGCGCTCGCAGCCGGTGTCACGACTACGGGCTGCACTGTGCACATAGCCACCCTCGAAGTCGACAGCGGGCCCGTCCTCGCCCAGGAAGAAGTTGCGGTACTTCCTGGCGACGACGAGGCCACGTTGCACGAACGCATCAAAGAAGTCGAACGTCGTATCTACCCGGCCACCATCAAGGCCGTTATGGAAGGAACACTGCCGTGAGGGCATTGCTGTCGGTATGGGACAAGACCGGGTTGATCCCGTTCGCCAAAGGTCTTTCGAATCTTGGTTGGGAACTGATTGCAAGCGGCAATACCTCGCGTGCGCTCGGTGAAGAGGGCATCGCGCACCAAGACGTGGCCACCGTCACCGGTTCGCCCGAGATGCTCGGGGGTCGGGTCAAGACCCTGCACCCCAAGATCCACGGCGGCATCCTCGCGGACCGCTCTAAACCTGAACACCTCGCCGACCTCGAAGCCAACGGCATAACCGGCATCGACCTCGTGGTCTGCAACCTCTACCCGTTCCGCACCGACCCGTCGGTCGAGATGATCGACATCGGCGGCCCCACCATGGTGCGCGCTGCGGCCAAGAACCACGACCACGTAGGCATCGTGGTGAACCCTGAGGACTACGGCGAAGTGCTCGAGGAACTCCGCAAGGAGGCGGTGCTGAGCCAGGCCACGCGTCGCCGGCTCGCCCGAGCCGCGTTCGCACACACGGCCGCGTACGACGCAGCGATCGTCAACTGGCTCGACGAAGGCGCGACCTTGCCGCCCACGATTCACATAGCGCTCGAGCGCGTGCAGGAACTTCGCTACGGCGAGAACCCGCACCAACAAGGAGCCCGCTACCGCAATATCGGCGGCCAGTCGTTCTGGGACGACGTGGTCCAGACCGGCGGGATGGCCCTGTCGTATCTCAACCTCTACGACGCTGAAGCGGCGTGGCAGACCGCGTACGACCTGGGCGACGGACCCGTCGCGGTCGTGGTCAAGCACGCGAACCCGTGCGGAGTCGGCGTGGCGGACACGCTCGCGCAGGCGTACCAACTCGCGTTCGACTGTGACCCGCGCTCGGCCTTTGGCGGCATCGTCGCAGTCAACCGCGTGATCGATGAGGCGACGGTGCAAGAGATGGTTGCCGCCGCGCAGGCCGACGTGGTGATCGCGCCCGGCTACGCCGACGGAGTGGTCGAGGCGCTTGCGAAGAAGCGCAAGAACACCCGCGTGCTCACCGCCACCCCGCCAACCGCGTTCACGCGCGACTACCGCCAAATCGACGGCGGTTTCCTCGTGCAGCAAGCGCACCACTTCGCGTCCGCCGCGGCGAGTTGGCAGACAGTCACCAAGCGTCAGCCCACCTCCGAAGAGATGGCCGACGCTGAGCTGGCGTGGCGCGTGTGTGGTCACGTGAAGTCGAACGCGATCGTCCTCGTGAAGGGCGGCCAAGCGGTCGGCATCGGCGCGGGGCAACAGAACCGGGTCGAGTCCGGGATGATCGCCGCCTCGAAGGCCGCTGGGCGGGCGAAGGGCGGCGCTTGCGCGTCGGACGCCTTCTATCCGTTCCCCGACGGCATCGAAGCAGCCGCCGACGCGGGCGTCGCCGTGGTGATCCAGCCCGGTGGTTCGATGCGCGACGACGAAGCAATCGCGAAGGCCGACGAGCTTGGCCTCGCAATGGTCTTCACCGGCGAACGCCACTTCCTGCACTAACGCAGATCGATCACCCGCAATCGCGGTACGGCAGCCCCGATGATCTCGGGGTCGCCCGTTAGGAGCGGCACCTCGCCCTCGAGCGCGGCCGCGACCGCGAAGCAATCGGCGAACGACATCGGATACGCCGCCTTCAGCGCGGCCGCAGCGCGCACTCGTTCGGGAGTTGCCTGATCGGCGCGCACGAGTCGCTCGAGCGTGGTGACCAGTTCGTCGGCGTAGGCGATACCAATGCGCCGACGGGCGATGTAGTCCACCTCGCCCAGGTTGATCCAGCTCATCGTCGCTCCGTCCCGCAAACATCGCTCGACATCCGCGGCAGCTGGTTCGTCGTCGACCCAGGCAAAGATCGCCCAGGTGTCGAGACAGCCCCTCAACGGGCGCGACGTCGGGTCGGTTTCGCCAGATTGTTTTCGCGACCTGTCTCGCGTGCGCGCTCCGTCGCGCGATCTTCAGCCAGGTCGGAGAGCAGCGAGTGTCCGGCGGACGAGCCGCGCCAGCGGCGCCAATCTGAAGGGGGACCCGCAGCCGTAACTCGGACAGACACACCGTCGAACGCGAAGTCGACTTCATCGCCGGGCGCCAGGCCGAGTGCGTCGCGCATTTTCTTGGGCAGGACGACCTGTCCCTTAGGTCCGAGACGGCGAGTCATACTTAAAGTATAACTTCTTCTGAGCGACGAATGGGCAGGTAGTTTCGGATTGTGAGTGCAGTGATGATGGCGGGGAAGCCGGTTGCCGATGCGGTGTTCGAAGAGCTCAAGCCGCGTATTGAAAAGCTGATCGAGGCCGGCCATACGCCGGGGCTAGCCACCATGTTGGTTGGCGAGAACGGGCCGTCGGCCAACTACGTCCGGATGAAGATGGAAAAGGCGGCCGAACTCGGCATGACGTCTCCGCATCTGCACCTTCCCGGTGACGCATCCCAGATGGAGTTGACAACCGGGATCAAGTTGTTCAGCGACGACCCCGCGGTCGACGGGCTGCTGATCCAGCATCCCGGGGCGGGCAAGTTCCCGCCGCAGCTCGACTACGAGGCTGCGCTCGCG
>JBKJQZ010000014.1:0-3638 GCA_046594835.1 Acidimicrobiales bacterium
CCACGACTTCTGCATTGCGAACGCAGCGCTCTACCGGGCTGAGCTACACCCCCGTTTGGGATCGCTCAGCGTAGTTGACGACTGAGCCGTTACGAGAAGCCCTTAGCGAGCAATCGCCGCGTTGAGATCGCCCCACGCGGTGACTTCTTCGCGCAAGTCGAGGACCTGACGCTGCTGGGGCAGGTAGCGCAGCTTCATTTCCCGATCAGACGCCACCTTGCGCATGTTGGCGAGGAGGCCGACGTAGCCGCCGAGCATGACGTCGGCAAGCAGATGCAGCGGCAGCATGAACGACACGCCGAGAATGGCGAGGAGAAGCGTAAAGACGGCCCCGCCGGTCAGACCGAACAACACGTTGCGGCGACGCTCGACCGAACGACGACGACGGAGGTCGGTGCTGCGGATCGTGGCGGCTCGATAAGTCATCGGAGCGGTGATCACCGGGGAGCCGGCCTGGGCGGTCAGCGTGCGGCTGTACCCGTGGGGCTCGGTCCCGTTTAGGACGCGCAGATGACGGTGAAACTGCTTGATGGAGTCAGCAGGGCGACCTTCAGCCCGGTTTCGCCACATCGGTGGGACAAGAACAGCCGCCCAAATAACGGCGAGGACAAGCAATACCAAAACGGTCAAGCTCCTCAACCTCTTCCAGTGCTAGGGACCGTACATTGCCCATCGCGCACTATCGGGGATGGTTCGGCACGGTCAGCCGTTAAAAAGAACCTTGTTGGTCTAGTACGAGGGCCCCGTCTGGGTCCACCCGTTGCTTGCAAAAGTTAGCAGACGAGGTTTGGTCAGTCCAGGCCGAGGGGGTCGAGGCCGTCATCGAGGCCGTCGTCAGGTCGGCGCCACGTGCCGTTGCGGCCACCGGTCTTTTCCCACAGCGCGAGGTCGCCGATGACCATCGTGCGGTCCCCCGACTTGCACATGTCGTAGATCGTGAGCGCCGCGATCATGGCCGCGTGCATCGCTTCCATCTCGACGCCGGTGCGGTCGATGGTCTCGACCTGCGCCTCCACGCCGATGCTGTCGTCTCCGAGGGTGAAGTTGACCTGCACCGCACCCACGAGCAGCGGGTGGCACAGCGGGATCATCTCGGCCGTGCGCTTGGAGGCCTGGATACCGGCGATCCGCGCCGCTGCGAGCACGTCGCCTTTGGTCACCGCGTTGTTGGCGATCATGGCCGTTGTTTCGGGCTTCATGAACACCTTGCAGCGCGCAAGCGCGCGGCGATGGGTTGCGTCCTTCGGCGTGACATCGACCATGCGAGCCCGTCCGAGCGGATCGAGATGCGAGAAACCGCGCTCTGCCATAGAGCGAGCTTACTTGCCCTGGTTTTGCCGCTCCCGATCGACGATGTCGTACAGGACACGCCGGAAGTCGTCGGCCAACTCGGGCCGCTCGAGTGCAAACTCAACGGTCGCGCGCAGGTAGTCGAGCTTGTTGCCCACATCGAAGCGGCCGTGCTCGAACACGTAGGCGTAGACGGGCTGCGTTTGGATGAGCAACGCAATCGCGTCGGTTAGCTGGATCTCGTTACCGCGACCCGGCGGCGTGTTGTCGATGGCGTCAAAGATCTCCGGGCTGAACACGTAGCGGCCCATCACCGCCATGTCCGAGGGTGCCTCGTTGAGCGGTGGCTTTTCGACGATGCCGCTGATGGTGATGTCGCCCTCGACCGTGTCGCCGGGCGCGATGCAGCCATACAGCGAGATCTCGTGCTCGGGCACCTTGCGTACCGCGATGACCGAACCCTGCAGCCGCTCGTGCATGTCAAGCATGTTCGAGAGGTGCCCGGCACGCTCGTGCATCATGTCGTCGCCGAGCAGCACGGCGAAGGGCTCGTTGCCTACGTGGCCGCGCGCGGTGCCAACCGCGTGGCCGAGACCCCGGGGCGTGCCCTGGCGCACGTAGTGAATGTCGGCGAGTTGGGAGATCGAACGCATCTGCTCGAGTTCGGCGAACTTCCCATTCGCTTCGAGGCTGTGTTCGAGCTCGAAACTGTGGTCGAAGTGATCCTGGATCGTGGATTTGCCGCGACCGACAATGATGAGGATGTCGTTGATCCCAGCGGCAACGGCCTCCTCGACCACGTACTGCAGCGTCGGCTTGTCCACCACCGGCAGCATTTCCTTCGGTACTGCCTTGGTGGCGGGAAGGAACCGCGTGCCGAGGCCTGCAGCCGGGATGACGGCCTTGCGAATGCGCTTCGAGGTCACACCGGCGAGCGTAGTGAGGACTCCTCACCGCGGATGAGGCGGCGGATGTTGCTGTGGTGCCGAGCGATGACCAGCACGCAGATGGCTGAGGTGAGCGCGACTTCGATGCCGGGCCGACCGATCGCCGCGACCATGAGCGGAAACGCGAGCGCGACCACGAGTGAACCCAGCGACGCCTTGTTGAGCACGCGGGCGATGAGGAACCACAAGGAGCCGAAACCGAGAACGAGCCATGGGTACAGCACAAGGGCCATTCCGCCTGCCGCGGCGACGCCCTTGCCGCCCTTACCCCAACGCTGCGCGGGGAAGCAATGACCGATCACCGCAGCGAGCCCACAGATCAACGCGAGATTGCGATCCCCGATGGCCAGGCCGGTGCACGCGGCGGCGACACCCTTGAGCGCGTCGCCGATCAGGACCACTGCGCCCGCCTTGAATCCCGCCACGCGGTACACGTTGGAGGCGCCCGGGTTGCCCGATCCCTCGTCGTGCAAGGCATGGCCGCTGCGGTCAGCGACGAGGATGCCGGTGGGGAACGTGCCATAGAAGTACGAGAGGACTACGGCGGGCACAGCTGCGAACACGGCGTCAGCCTAGGAGGCCGGTTCGGGGCCGAGCGTGAACGCCTAGTAAAATTGGCTTTGCCATGCCTACCTATGAATACGCCTGCAAGAAATGCGGCGAGACCTTCGACGTTGTCCAGTCCTTCAGCGACGATCCGCTGAAGCGCCACAAGGGTGGATGCGGCGGCGCAGTCAAGCGCGTGTTCGGCAGCGTGGGCATCTCGTTCAAGGGCAGCGGCTTCTATAAGAACGACAGCCGGTCCTCGTCGTCGAAGTCGTCTTCGAGTTCGGCCGAGACCAGCTCGTCAGCCGCGGAGTCGAGTTCCTCCTCATCGGAGTCTTCGGAGTCGTCGAAGTCTGAGACCAAGTCGGAGCCGACGAAGAAGGAGCCGGCCAAGAAGTCGGACTCCGCCAAGAAATCCGACTCCTCATCCTCAGCCAAGGCGAAGTCCTAGCCGTGGCGTCGCCCGCGCCAATCGGCGTGCTGGGCGGCTCCGGTTTTTACGAGTTCATAGGCGTCGCGCAGGCGCGCCACGTCGCTACGCCCTACGGCGACCCGTCGGCACCGGTGATGCTCGGGCACGTCGGCGACCAGCCCATCGCGTTTCTGGCGCGCCACGGCTTCGACCACCAATTCCCCGCGCACCGAGTGAACTACCGGGCGAACCTGTGGGCGCTTCGCGAGGTCGGGGTCGAGCGCGTGATCTCGCCGTGCGCGGCTGGCTCGTTGCGCGCCGAAGTACACCCCGGCGAGTTCGCGGTGCTCAGCCAGCTAGTGGACCGTACGTGGGGTCGCGACGACACCTACTGCGACGGCCCCGATCTACACCACGTCGGTTTTGCGGATCCGTACTGCCCC
>JBKJQZ010000060.1:0-5564 GCA_046594835.1 Acidimicrobiales bacterium
TGCCGAACCGCAGACGCCCCCGTGGCTGCAGCAAGGTCCTCCGGAGAAAACTCGTGTGGGATTGTGGATCGAACGTCCACCACGATGAAAGAAGCGGGCCGCCGGTTCGCTCGCCGCCTCAACTGCGCAAGCCCGCGCTCCGAGACGGGGCCGCCACCCAAGACTGCCCAGGCGCCTTCGTTGGCCGCTTCGTCGACGGGTCGCGCGGCAAAGTCGTCGACGTACGGCACAACTATCTGACGGGCAAGATTGAGGCTCGAGGCTCCATGGTGTGACACGACGACTGCGTCTGCACTGAGGAGCCCCACGGCTCTCGATAGCCGAGCCTGTCGAGAGCCCTCCAAGTACTCGGGGGCAACGACAACGACCCTCGTTCCGCGTATGCCTGCGGCCTTGCACGCCGCCGCGTAGGCGGGATACCAGACGAGGACGACGTCAGGTGCATGGCGCTTCAACAATTCACGTACGTCGCGGATGAAACCAAGCCCGGCGCTGAGCCGATCGAGAACAAGAGCGGGCGTGGTTTCGTCCCATCGGCGGCGGCCCAGCTTGTATTGGCGTAGCTGCGGCATCGGCTCCCCGCCTGCACCGCCGACGACTATTACCTCGTTGCCCAGTTCCTTTAGCGCAGCCACCAGCACCGATGACTCACAAAACGGCTGCGTACCCATCGGCAAGTACACCAAGACTCGTTGGCCAGCAACTGCGTAGGGCATGCGTCCAGTCTCTCCTATACGTAGCGCTGCGTTCGACAGGGCGCTTCAGTACTGTCGCCAGACATGTATCCCGGCGCCCACGCCCAAACGACACCCGACAAGCCCGCCTACATCATGGCGGCCACGGGTGAGGTCGTCACGTACCAGCAACTCGATGAAGCGTCTAGCCGTCTCGCCCATGTGTTCGCCGACGCGGGCCTCGTCGAGGGCGATGCAATCGCGCTGTTTCTCGAGAACAACGAGCACTTCTACGAAGTGACCTGGGCCGCGCAGCGCTCGGGTCTTTATTACACCGCGATCTCGTCGCGCCTCACGCTCGACGAAGCGGACTACATCATCAACGACTGCGGCGCCAAGGCGTTCGTCACGAGCCACTATCTCGCGCCCGTCGCCGCGGAACTCGTCGGCAAGATGCCCAACGTCAAGGTCGCGCTGATGATCGGCGGAACGGTCGAGGGCTATGACGCCTACGAAGCAGTTGTCAGCACGAAGCCGTCGACGCCGATCGCAACCGAGCGCGAGGGCGCCGACATGCTGTATTCGTCGGGCACAACCGGTCGACCCAAGGGCGTAAAGGTGCCGCTGCCGAACGCAGAGATTGGCACACCCAACGCGCTGCTCATGCTCGTGCAGATGCTCTACGGCTTCAATCAGGAGATGGTGTACCTCTCCCCCGCGCCGCTGTATCACGCTGCGCCGTTGCGCTTCTCGATGGCGGTACACCGCATGGGCGGCACCGTGATCGTGATGGAGCACTTCGACGGCGCCGAGTTCCTCAAGCTCGTCGAGAAGTACAAGGTCACCCATACGCAGGTCGTCCCCACGATGTTCGTGCGCATGCTCAAGCTCGATCCGAGCGAGCGCACCGCCGACGTGTCTTCGCTGGAGATGGTTGTGCACGCGGCGGCGCCGTGCCCCGTCGAGACCAAGCGGGCGATGATCGAGTGGTGGGGCCCGAAGATCTTCGAGTACTACGCGGGTACCGAAGGCAACGGCTTTGTGGCCTGCAACTCCGAGGAGTGGCTCGCCCATCCAGGCACCGTTGGCAAGGCGCTTAGCGGCATCGTCCACGTGGTCGACGAGGAGTCGGGCAAGGAAGTGCCTGCTGGCGAGACGGGCACCATCTACTTCGAGGGCGGGGGCACCTTTGAGTACCACAACGATCCGGACAAGACGAAGGACGCGCGGCTGTCGAACGGGTGGAGCACGCTCGGCGACATCGGCCGCCTCGACGAGGACGGCTTCCTGTATCTGACTGACCGCAAGGCGTACATGATCATCAGCGGTGGGGTGAACATCTATCCACAGGAAGCGGAGAACCTGCTCGTCACGCACCCCAAGGTCCTCGACGTTGCGGTGTTCGGCATTCCCAACGTCGATTTCGGCGAAGAAGTGAAGGCCGTCGTCGAGCCGATCAACTGGGACGAGGCCGGGCCCGAATTGGAGCGTGAGTTGATCGCGTTCTGCAAGGAACACCTCTCGGCGATCAAGTGCCCGCGCTCAATCGACTTCGAGCAGGAGCTGCCACGCCATCCCACCGGCAAGCTCTACAAGCGCCTGTTGCGCGACCGCTACTGGGCCGACGCCGCGCAGTAGTTCGTCGGGGGTCACACTTCGTTCAGCGCTGGGCCTCATGACGGAGCAGCGCTCTAGTCATCGACGGGTTCCCCGAAGGCCGCGCAGTCGGGGTTCTCGCATACGAACCCGCTCGACTGCTCCGCTGGAAGCGTAGTGACCCCACACGAAGGGCAGATCGGGGCTCGGTCGTCGGCTGGGTCCGTGGAGCCATTCATGTCCCGAAGCATTTCAGACAGTTGGTTTTCGCACTGGCTCCTGCGCGGCGGACCGAGTGTCGGTGACGTTGAACAATTCAACGACTTGGTCGACGCCGCGAAGCTGGCGTTCACCGAGCGAGCTGACGCGCCAACGGGAGGACTGCAGCCGAGTCGCCGCCAGAGCGGTAAGGACCACGTGCCCGGGATCAGCTTCCTTGGTCGCCCGTGCGACCACGTGCACGAGGTGTCCAAAAAAGTCGCCGTCCCGCGCCGTGACCGGGCCGAACCCGACGGCGGCGCGGGCAGCTGGAAGCGCGTCCTGACTGCCGACCAACGCACACAATTCCGTTGCGATGGCACACGCAGCATCGGTCGAGGGCGCCACGAACATCGCCGCGTCGCCGATCAACTTGACCACGCGACCACCGAGGCGTGTCGCCAGGTCCCAGGCCGCGTCCTCGAAGAGTGCGAGCGCCCGCGTGTACTCGGGGACGGGCAGCCCGAGGGCCCAACTCGTTGAGCCCACCAGGTCCACGAAACCAACAGCCAGCTCCAACTTTCCATCGATTACGGCTGGGATGGACCGGTACTTGAGGAACATGTGAGCGTCGATCGCATGGGCCATCATTGCTGTGAGAGGCTCCAGAAGCCCGACGCTTAACTCCGCGGCCTGGGACAACTCGAGTTCTGTCGGATACCGACCAGCGCCCTGGAAACTGACGCCGAACAGCGACGCCGCCGCTTCGGCGATTCGGACGGTGCTGGCGCCGATGACACGGAGAAACGACAAGGCCGCTTCTTCGCCGAAGAGTGACGCACCGAGCTCGAAAAGGCGGATGTCGTCGACGAGCCAGTCCCAAAGATCTGGTGCGTCAAGATCGGTGATCTCAAAACCGAGCGCCCGCTGGACCAACACGACTCGCTCAACGGCAACGCCGCAGGTTTCCGCAACGGCCCGGGCTGAGGTGGGCTGCGGCGGCTTGGACCACGCAGCGGTTGCGGCCATGCTGATGATGCCACCACCCGACTGGCGGAAGCGCTCCACTATGGCCTCGGGCGTGAAGCCCCGGGCGAGCAGGTGATCGATGAGCGCCTGTCGCTCGGCCGCATTCGGTGCGGCTGGATCGTGTACCCCCTCGGCGACGAGAATCTCCGGGGTCATCTCTACAGTCTGCCCCAGCGGCATCGGTCGTCGTTCCACGATGATGGGCGACATGGGGGAGCTTGAGGTCCAGGTGGTCGTGGCGCACAGCGAGCGGGCGACGTTGCGCGTGGGCGATGTGTTTCTGAAGATCGACTCGGATCAGACACACATCGACGTTGAGGTCGAAGCCATGGCGCTGGCGCCCGTCCCTACCGCAAACGTCCTGTGGCGTACGCCGCCCGTGCTCGCGCTCGCAGCGCTCCGAGGGAGGGCACTCGGGGTGCTCGAGGAGCCGTCGACTGCCTCAGCGGCCGAGTGGGCTGCGGCGGGTGCCGCCGTGCGGACGCTGCACGACGCGCCGTTGCCGCCGTGGAAGGGCCCGACGCTCGACGAACGAGCGGCACGCCTCGACGCCGAGTGCGCGTGGCTCGTCGCCAACGAGGTCCTTCCTGTCGGCGTGATTACGCGCAACCGCCGCCTCGCCGAATCTGCCCTCCAGCCGCGGCCGCCCGTGTTTGCTCACGGCGATCTCCAGATCACCCACGTGTTCGTCGAAGACGGCGAGGTAACCGGCATCCTTGATTGGTCCGAAGCGTGCCAGGGCGACGCGCTGTTCGACCTCGCCACCCTCACGCTCGCGCACGAGGAGCGTCTCGACGATCTCCTTGCCGGCTATAGCTCCGACGTCGACCTCCACGCGATCCGCGCGTGGTGGTCGTACCGCAGCCTGGTGGTGATCCGCTGGCTATCCGAACACGGCTACGGGCTCGCCGAGAACATGCCCGAGGTTGCCGCTCTGTTGGCCCAGCCATGACAGACGCCGATGCCACCCCTAATCGCAGATCATCAGTCGAGCTTGAAGACCCGCATCGCGTTGTCGCGCATGAACTTGGGACGCACCTCGTCCTTCAACGGGACGTTCGGCAGCTCAGTGAAGATGCGCTCGAGCGACAGGCCCATTGGGAAGTAGCCCGCGAACATCACCTTCTCGGAGCCGCGGGAGTTCGCGTAATCGATGATCGACTTCGGGTAGTACTTCGGCGCGAAAGCACTCGTTGAGTAGAAGAGGTTTGGCCACTTCAGCATGAGCTTTACGGCGAGCTCGTCCCACGGCTCCGCGCCGTGGCGCATCACGATCTTGAGCTCGGGGAAAAACCAACAGATCTCGTCGAGTAACTCGGTCTTCTGACACGCCATCGGCACCCGCGGGCCGGGCACGCCCGTCGTGAGGCAGATCGGGATGTCGAGCTCAATGCACTTGGCGTAGAGCGGGAAGAACTTTTTGTCGTCGATCGGCACCTGCGGACGCATGCCGGCGGGGAACGCTGTGGCCGCCTTGACGCCCATTGTTTCGTAGGCCTTCACCAGGTCGCGCACGCCCTCCATGCCGGCGTTGGGGTTGACCTCGAACGAGCCGAAGAAGCGATCGGGGTGATCGCGCACCGCACGAGAAGACGCGTTCTCGTGCGCGAAGTGCACGCCGAGCATTGCCTTCTCAATCCCCCAGTGATCCATCTCGCCGATGACGGCCTGAACGGGGTCGACGTTCTCGTCGACGTCGGCCGGGACGTCTTTGAACATGTACTCCACCGGGAACTGCATCTCGCCGGACTCTTTGTCCATCAACGAACTACGGAGGAACCCATACCAATTCTTCTTGGGTCCCTCGGGGATCTGCATCATCAAGTCGATGGCGCCACTGATGCTCACAGTGCCGCAACGTCCATGTCGTCGGAGATGTGCACGCCGCCACCCTTTATGCCACGCGCCAAACCCTGCGACGGGTTCTCGGGCATCGCGGTCAACGGGTCAGACAATTCGGCAACCGTCGGGCCAACCTGTGCGGCGAGCGGCGCCAGCTTGTCCATGTCGAAGCCGTACAGCTCGGCGCAGTTGGCGCCGAGGATCTTGTGCTTGATGGACGGATCG
>JBKJQZ010000243.1:0-28094 GCA_046594835.1 Acidimicrobiales bacterium
GAGGTCGGCGTGGAGCGCGTAATCGCGCCGTGCGCAGCCGGCTCACTCCGCGGCGACGTGCATCCCGGCGAGTTCGCGGTGCTTAGCCAGATCGTCGACCGCACGTGGGGTCGGGACGACACCTACTGCGACGGCCCCGATCTGCACCACATCGGTTTTGCGGATCCGTATTGCCCCGTCCTCGGCTCGGCTTTAGCGAACGCCGCACGCGGACGCGCCATCACCGTGCACGAAGACGCGACGGTCGTGGTGATCAAGGGGCCGCGCTTTTCGACCCGCGCCGAGAGCCGCTCCTACCGCAGCCAGGGTTGGGACGTGATCAACATGACGCAGTATCCCGAGGCTGCGCTCGCCCGCGAGCTCGGCCTTTGCTTCGGCGGTGTGGCGCTGGTGACCGACTACGACACGGGCGTCGACGACGCGCCTGGCGTCGACGCAGTTGGCATGCACGACGTGTTGGCGGTGCTACGCGCCAACGTCGAGAAGCTGCGCGGTGTGTTGACCGACGCGATCACTGCTCTGAGCGCCACACCCGAGCGTTCGTGCACGTGCGCAGAGGGTCTTGCCCCACACCTCGCCGCAACGTAGGTTCGGCGTCGCGCGCTTCGCGCACCCCACTCCCCTTTTCCGGCTTCGATAGCCGCGCGCGTGCGCGCAACGAAAGGGACAACATGAAGCAACGGCAATGGAAGCCACGCGGCCGGCTGCGGCGCATCCTTGGACGATCGAGCCTGGTCTGGTGGACGAGCGCGCTCATCCTCGGCGCGATCACAGCCACAGTCGCCGGCACCAACGTGTCAAGCGCGACGCGTGCGGCCGACGCATGGGGCACTCCCCGTCAGGTGTGGATCGTCAAGCACGCCGTGGTGGCGGGCGGCGTAATGGGAGCGAGCGATGTGGTCTTAGCGACGCGACCCAAAGGCGTCGTGCCTT
This sequence comes from Acidimicrobiales bacterium, assembly GCA_046594835.1. Classification (GTDB taxonomy): domain Bacteria; phylum Actinomycetota; class Acidimicrobiia; order Acidimicrobiales; family JACCXE01; genus JACCXE01. Next base: position 934 of record JBKJQZ010000243.1, read on the forward strand.
CGGGCGCGCTCGGCGCGTCGTCGTCGCCAGTTGGTGAGGCCACGCGCGTAGCGGTGCACCCGGGCGAAGTGGTACTCACGGCCCGGCTCGCGGGCCCCGGCTCGCGCGGACTCGCGGCGATGGTTCCTGCGAACTACCGCGCCATCGCCGTGAAGCTCGATGACGCAATGCCTTCGCTGCGCTCGGGTGATCGGGTCGACGTGATCGCAACCTTCGAGGTCGCCGACGACCTCGAGCCAGCGCCCCGAACCGCGACCGATCCGAGTTTCGCGGTGGCCTCCGACGCCGAGGTGCTCACCGTCACTTCCAAGGCCGTAATCGTTGCTGTGCGCACCCGGGAGGTGGCGCGGGTTGCGTTCGCGCTAGCCCGCGCGGCGGTAACGCTGGCGCTACGAGGTAGTTAACGAGCCGCCGCGATCGCGATAACCGCTACGCCCGCAACAACTCGGTAGACCACGAAGGGCATGAAGCTGCGGGTCTTCACGAGCCGGAGCAGGAACCACACGGCGAGTGCGCCGGTAGCCGCGCTAGCGACCATCCCCCACGCAAACGGAGCGGCCAGACCGGGAGCGAGCCCACCGTCGGCGAGCACCTTGAGCCCCTTCACTGCGCCAGCGCCCGCGATCACCGGCATAGCCATGAGAAACGACAACCGCGCGGCCGACTCGCGGTCGAAGCCCAGCAGCCGGCCGGCCGAGATCGTCACGCCCGAGCGCGACACACCCGGTTGCAGCGCGGCGGCCTGCGCGAGGCCCATGATCAACGCGTCGCGGGGGCCGAAGGGCGCGTCGCCCATCTCGGCGGTACGGGTGGCGATGCGACGGTCGACGTAGGCGAGCACGAGGCCGAACACGATCAGCATCACGCCGATGAGCGCCTCGTTCGCGTCGGCGAGTTTCTCCTCGAACAGCAGGCCTACGAGCCCCGCAGGAATCGTGGACAGCAGCAACAACACACCAAGGCGGTGCCGGGCGCGGTTGGTGACGATGCTCCAGATGTCGCGCCAGAAATAGGCCAGCGCGCCGACGAACGTGCCGATGTGCAGCGCGACGTCGAAGGTCTGGTTGAGGTCGGGGTTGTTCGTCAGCTCCTTCCAGTTGAACAGCCACGGCACCAGCGCCAGGTGGCCCGAGGACGAGATCGGCAGGAACTCGGTAAGGCCCTGGACGATGCCAAGAACGATGGCGTGCAAGATCGGCATTTAGCTGGCTACCGGTTTCGTCGAGGGCACGATGCGCGGCACCCATGCCCGGGGCGGGTCAAAGAAGGAGCCGCCAACCGTGGCGCTCGGTCGGCGAATGGCATCAAGGTAGCCGGACGCGGTCGACACGTCGGCGTCGTCGTCGACTTCTGTCCACGCCGCGCCGAACGCCGTCGGTACGTGGGCGTCGGAGCCACCGGCCTTGGCGAGACCGAACTCGTCGGCGAAGGCGTCGGCGCGGGCGTTAAGCGAGGTGAGGGAGGTCTTGGCGTTCATGGTTTCGATCACGTCGAGTCCCGCGTCGCGGGCGAGGCCGTAGAGGACGTCTGCCTTCATGCAGTGGCGCATTGCGTCGAAGGGATGCGGCACGTAGACAACTCCGCCCTGGTGCTTGATCGCGGCAACAGCTTCTGCGGGCTTGAGTCCGAACGGGATGCGTTCTGTGAGGAACAGACCGATCAGTTCGCCGTCGGTGGTCTTGACCTCTTCTCCAACGATCACGGGGATGCCGAGTTCGCCCGAGGCCGCAAACCGCAATGCTCCGTCGACGTTGTTGTGATCAGTGATGCACAACACGTCGACGCCCGAGCCCGGGATGGCCGCGATCATCTCGTCGGGTGTAGTGGTCGCGTCGCCCGACCACATGGTGTGGCTATGCCCGTCGATCCGCACCCGGCGAGTCTTACCCAGATCGGTTTGATGCGAAGGGTTAGGAGCCGCTGACGCTGACGTCGCCGATCGCGACGCTCATAGAGAGCCCGGACGGGAGTTCCTCAATGTCGTTGCCGACCGCAACCACGTCGGTGAGCATGCGCTGCAACGTCGAGGCAATGGTGAACTCACGCACTGGCTCGGCCAGCTTGCCGTCCCGAAAGTAGACACCCTCGGCCCCGGTCGAGAAGTCCCCTGATACCGGGTTTACGCCCGAGTGCAGGCCGCTGACGGAGGTCACGATCACGCCTTCACCGAGTTCGGCGATGAGCTGCTCTTGGCCCTTAGTGCCGGGTTCGAGCGACACGGCGCGGCATGCGGCCGACGGCGTGGTCTTCATACTGCGCACCGCCGAAGCGGTCGACGCGGTACCGGCGCGTTTGGCCGTGTAGGTGTTGTGCGCGAAGCCGGTGAGCACGCCCTTGTCGATGAGTGGAAGGCGACGACTCGCGAGGCCCTCACCGTCCATCTTGTTGGCGGCCAACGAGTCCTTGTTCGTGGGGTCCGACACAAGAGTGATCGCGGCGCTGCCAACAGCCTCGCCAACGCGGTCGGCAAACACGGAGCGGCCCTTGACCACGAGCTCGCCACTAAGCGGTTCGCCGATAACCGCGAGGAACTGCGAGGTCACGTACGGATCGAGGATCACGGGCAGGCGCTTGCTCTTGGGCTTGGTCGCACCGAGCAGCTGGGTCGCACGACGGGTGGCGTCGGTCACGGCCTTGTCCATGTCCAGATCCTCGAAGGCCCGGGCGACGGAAAAACCGAAGCCGGTCTGCGTGTCGCCGTTGTCCACTGCGAGGCAGTAGGTGGATAGTGCGGCGTCGGTAGCTTGTTGCCAGGCGCGGATGCCGGTGGTCGACGCGATCGCGACTTCGGACCACTCATCGGCATAAAGCGCCATGGGCACCGTTGTGATGCGAGCGTCGGATGCGAGCAGCCGCTTCTCGAGTTCGAAGGCCTGCGCGATCTTGGTCTCGGTCGGCACTTCGCGCAGGGACGGGTTGTACAGATCGATGTCGGCGAAAGCGACGCCGTCGGGCTCGGCGAGCGCGATGTACTCGTCGTACTCCGCGAAGCCCGCGTTATCCCGAGCCTCGCGCAACGTTGCTTCGAGCACGTCGGTCTCGAGCGATCCGGCATATGCAAAACCCTGACGGCCGTCGATAATGACGCGAATACCCGCGCCCTCTTCTTGCGCGGACGAGAACGATTCGATCTCGGCGTTGTAGACGCGCACGGCGGTCGAGTTGCCCCGCGCCACGTACGCCTCAACTTGCTCACCCGCGTTCGCCCAGCCCGCGACCTGTTCGGCGATGTTCAGGAGATCGCTCATGCTGCGGTGCCGCCGATGGTCATCGAGGCGATGCGGAGTGTGGGCTGGCCGTCGCCGACGGGCACGCTCTGGCCGTTCTTTCCGCACATACCGGGCGAGCCCATGGCGAAGTCGTTGCCCACGGCGTCGATGTTCTGCAGCACCTCGGGTCCGTTCCCGATGAGGTTGGCCTCGCGCAGCGGCTCGGTGATTTCACCGTTCTCGATCAGGTACGCCTCTTCCATGCCGAACACGAAGTCACCCGTCGCCGTGTTGACCTGGCCGCCGCCGAGGTGTGCCACGTACACGCCGTTGGGCGTCTGGCGCACGATCTCTTCGGGGTCTTCCTGCCCGGCGAGCACGTAGGTGTTGGTCATGCGCACCATCGGCAGGTGTTGATACGACTGGCGTCGGCCGTTGCCGGAGCTGGTCTCCCGGCCGGTCTTGCGCGCCCGCAGGAAGTCCCACATGTAATCGGTAAGCACACCGTCTTTTATCAACGTGTTGTAGGTGGCGGGGCGGCCTTCGTCGTCGATCGAGAAGCTCCCCCACTCGGGGCCCATCGTGCCGTCGTCAACCAGCGTGACGAGCGGCGAGGCAACAAGCTCGCCCACGCGGCCCGCGTACACGGTGGTGTTCTTGAGCACGGCGTCGGCTTCGAGCCCGTGACCGCACGCCTCATGGAACATGACGCCGCCGCTGCCCTTGGCCAGAACGATCGGCAACGCGCCGCTCGGGGCCGGGCGGGCCTTGAGCTTGATGATCGCGACCTGCGCGGCTTCGCGGGCGAAGGCTTCGACGTCGATCTGGTCGAACAGCTCCCAGCCGATCTGGAAGCCAGTGGATTTGTAGCCCGTCTGCATACCCGTGTCGCCGGAGGCGACGGCCATTACCCCAAAGTTGGTGCGCACCTGATCGTCTGAGGCCATCAGACCGTCGCTGTTGGCGACGAGGATGCGGCGACGCACATCGCCGTAGCGCGCCGTTACCTGCGTGATAGCGGCGCCGGCGCCGCGGGCGGCTGCGTCGGCTCGCTTGAGAATATCGACCTTGGCCGCCTTTTCCACCGACTCCGGCAGGATCTTGGGCGAGTTGATCTGGGGCTGGGCCTGCTGGGTGAGCGCGACCTCATGCGTGGCGCCGTCGCCGCTGCGAGCAACCGCGGAGGCCGCCTCGGCCGCAAGGCGCAACCCGTTCTCGCTCAGGTCAGCGGTGTGCGCGAAGCCGGTGGTGTCGCCGATGACGACGCGAATGCCAGCGCCGCGATCACGCAACGACGACAGCTCTTCGATGCGGCCGTCGTCCAAGCGACCCGAGGAGGCCTGACGGTCTTCGACGAAGACCTCGGCCCATTCCCCGCCGCTTCGCAACGCGGCCCCAAGCACCTTCTGTACAACCGACGATTCGAGCATCGGGCGATTGTAGGAGGCGATTACGTCCACGTTTTGTGAACGTTCGAACGATCGCGTTACGTGAGCGGTGGCGAATCCTTGGCGCGTAGGCGCGGGATCGCCAATCCGAGCGCAATGAGCGTGGCCACGGCCGAAATACCCACCAGTGGGCCCGCCACATTGAATGGTTTATTCGCCGAGTTTTCACTCGCCTCCTTGAGGCGCAATGCGTTCGCGTCGTTGCCGTCGGTGGTGAGACCCTCTTCGAAGTCGGTCTCGCCACTCACCCCGGCGAGGCCCTGGGGCACCGTGGTGGTGGGCGCAAGCGCTTGGCTGCCGCCACCCGCCCCGGCGCGGCCGCCGCGGGTACCGCCGCTAACCGACTGGCCCGGCGTGGCGGTCTTGATCGTGTTGGCCGCAGACTCAACGCCAGCGGCGCGGTCGACGTGGATGAGGCCGGCGCCTTCCACCAGGGCGTTCTTGGGAGGCCCTGCGGTCTTGACAAGGCGCTCTGCAACTTCCTGCGCGTTCAGGCCCATGCCAAAGAGGATCGCCGCCGCACCCGCGACGTGGGGCGCTGCCATCGACGTACCCTGGATCGAGTTGTAGCCGTCGTGGTTCGGATCGTCGATCGGCCACGTGTTGAGCACCTCGACGCCGGGCGCCGAGACGCCCCACTTGGTGTCGGCCTTTTGGCCGAACTGGGCGTGGGCGCCGGTGTTGTCATTGGCGGTGACGATGATGCCGTTGAAGTCGAAGGGATAGCCCGACGCCTTCGACTCGCCGCTGTTACCCGCCGAGATCACGCACAGCGTGCCGCTGCTGAACGCCTGCTCGCACGGGGTGCGAATCGTGCCAACGAGGTCGTTGCCAGTGGTGATGTCGCCCACCGACAGGTTGATGACCTTCGCACCACGTTGCACGGCGCGGTTGATGCCGTTCGTGATGGCGAGGAGGTTGCTTACGCCACCGCAGCTCTCGTCGGTGCCAAACACCTTCATGACCATGAGCTTGACGTCGGGAGCGACGCCCGCGACGCCGATGTTGTTGTTGGCGACCGCCGCGATAGTGCCACTCACGTGGGTGCCGTGACCTTTTACTTGCTTGCCCTCACCGTCTTTGAGAGTGGAGTCGTCGTCGGGGTTGGCGTCGTTGCAACCGAAGTCGTAGGAGTCCTCGCGGTCAAGGTTTCCCTTGAGGTCGGGGTGGTCAACGTCTACGCCAGAGTCGACAACCGCGACCTTCACGCCCTTGCCCATCGACTTTTGCCACGCGGCGGGCGCACCGATCTGGACGGGGCCGTATTGGCGTGACCACAACGGGTCTGCCGTTGCGGCCGCCGAAGCGAGGTTCATGAACAGCAGCCCGGCAATGGCGCTGAGCACGAGGAGGAGTCGAGTTCGCACGTGTGTGAGTCTTTCGTATCTTTTAGGAATTAGTTGGTCGGGTCGTCGTGGTCTGTGAAGCGAAGGTCGCACCTTCCACCACGCCTTTGTCCACGTCGAGGTAGGCAATGACCGATCCGAGCGGATCGGCGGGCACGGTTAGCCCCTGTCCGAGGCGAAGCACCGTGCCGTCTCTAAATTCGAGACGACGACCCGCCGCGCGCACGAGCTCACCCTGGTAGGTCGCCGTGCGGTGCCCGTCAGCGTCAGTGACAACAACGCCAATCAGGCCAACCCACTGCACCTCGTTACCGTCAAGGCCCATCTGCACGTAGTCGTTGATCGTCGCGTCAAGGGTTACCGGCTTGCGGTTGTAGGTCGAGAACACGATCAAGTGTGGGCTCACGGAGTAGTGACGACCCCGGTTGAGGGTGATCCCGGCGCGGCTGGCCCCCACCACGACGCCTTCGACTGCGGGGGTGCGCGGCGATCCGTCGAGCAGCACAGCGGGTTTGTCGGTTCCGCCTCCGCACGCGCCAAGTAACAGCACAGCTGCCCCCAGCAACCCCAGGACGCGCATCGCTACGGTGCGCTGGTGGTGGCGGTGGTTGCCGCGTCGGTTGGCACGGTGGTCGACGAGGTCGAGGGCTGTTCGATGGTCGTGCGCGACGCCTTGGCCTTGACGGCCGAGTTGGTGCCGAAGAAGTCGAGCGAGCCGAGCCTCACCTGGCTACCCGAAGGCAGATCGGCGCGAACCGCCTCGCCCTGACGGGCGAACTCAAACTTCATCGAGCGGAACCGGACGGGCGTCTCGCCGGACTGCTGGAGCGCGATGTTAAGAATGAAGTTGAGCAACGGCTCGAGTTGATCGGTGTTGTCCTGGAGCGCCTCGACCTGACGCTTGAGCTGCGCGTTGCCGTTGCCGCCGGCCTTGTCGAGGAGCCGCACGATGTAGTTGCGGAACTTTGTGAGGAGCTCGAACTTGGCGCTGAGCTGTTCACGAACCTGCACCACACGGTCGTCTTTGATGTAGATCGCCATCTTGCGGAACGACTCGGCGCGGGCGAGCGACGCGTTGCCCTGTCCGGTGGCGAGCTCGTCGGCGCGGGGAATCGGCTTGGCCGAAAGGTCCCAGCGCTCAACGCCCGAGCCCGGAGCGGGACGCGGGAAGGGGTCCTCGGCCGGGCGGTAGTCGAGGGCCTCGGCGTTGAACTTGCGGACGCCGGGCGCTTGGTTCACGGCGTCTTTCACGTAGTCGACCACCGACAGCGCGTCGACGATCGGGTCCACGCCGATAAGAGCGTCTTGGACCGCAGCGTCACCGATCGCGGGCGCGCCCTTGAGGTCAGCCACCCAGTAACGCGCGTTTAGCGCCTCTACTGCGTCGGGCTTGCCGCCGGTGCCAGTGAACTTCGACACGAAGCTCGGCTCAAGAAAGCGCACGGCTAGAGCGTCGTCGTTCACGACCTCGTCGAGCACGTCAACGGAATCAACGGTCAAGCGCGCCTTGTACCGAAAGTCGTCTTCGATCAGGCCGCGCACGGCAACCGACTGCGCCTTGGCGAAGGGCGTACCCGGCGTCTCGTCGGCGTAGCGGAACACACCCGACGCGTGGGAACTCTTATCGAGCGTGTCGAGCAGGGTGCGTTTGTCCTCGTTCTTGGCGCAGGACGCGCCCGTAGCGAGGACGCTCAGCGCGGCCCCGAGGGCGAACAGGCGACGGGTCATACCTTGACCTTTGTAAGGAGCTCGCGCAGCAGGGCGCGAGGAGTGGGATAGGTGTCACGCACAGCGAGGATCAAGAAGTAGTCGCCTTCGAACCACGACGTGATGCTCTGCTTGCGCTGCGAGGTGCGGTACACGTTGCGGTCACCCATCACGAAGGCCTGGACCTTGGTGCCACCGATCTGGCTCGCAACCTGCTGTTGAAACTTGACGTCGTCGGGCCGCGCCGCTTTGGACAGCTTGCTTACCTGCAGGGTGGCCTGGAGAAGGTCGCCGTCACGCAGCGAAAACAACCCGACCTGACTCACATAGGCATTGCCGCTCTGTGACGCCAGCGAGCCCGCAATGGATTCGCGCTCGACCGTGAGGCTCAGGTACGGACCTGTGACGAAGTCCTTCGGAAGCTGCTTGACCTTGGCCGCCGCAGTGCCCTGGGGCGATGACGTGCCGCAGGCCGCGCTGAAGCACGCCACTGCAACGAACACAGCAACGCCGGCGCGGCGACCGAAGGCGGCAGAGGTACTCAAATGACCTTGACGGTGATGTCGGCGTAGGGACGCTGATCGTCCTTGACTGAGTACGTGCCGCGGCGCGTGACCTTGGCGTCGAACTTGCCGTTAAATGGAATCTGGGGCGAGGTCAGCTCGGGGTTGGCGGGCTCCGAGTGCAGCGTGTGGAACGGGCGGCGGCTGTCGTCGTCGCGGTTGACGAAGCGGATGTAGCGGCCCGCGCTGCAGCTGATCTCGTTCTGCTGTGGGTCGGCCGCGGGCTCGAAGAAGCGGCCCTTGTCGTCGTTGTTGATGTAGACGATCTGGCACGGCGGCACCTCGGCGGTGGTCGCAGTTACCTTGCCCGCCGTGGTGGCCACCGGGCGCAGCGTGGTTACTACCGCCGCTGCAGTGGTCGTGGTCGCCTGGCCGATGGCGCCTTCGCCTCCCGAGGTGCCGTCGGCTTTGAGTCCACCGCCAACCTCTCCACCGCCGCCACAGGCGCCGGCGAATAGTGACAAGGCGACCAGCACGGTCGCACGACGAAATACGCGTTGCATTAGACGAGACTCCCAGAACGTCGGAGGGCTGCTTCAGAGGTACCGAGGTAGGCGCTGACGACACGCTCGTCGTTCAACACCTGCTCGGGTGTACCGCGGGCGACGAAAGCACCGAGCTCAAGAGCCAAGAGTTCGTCTGACACCGCAGAGATCAAGGGCATGTCGTGCTCGACGATGAGCATCGAACAGCCCGTTTCGAACCGCACCCGCGAGAGGAGCGGCCCGAGGCCTTCGGCTTCGGCCTGGGCGATACCGCTCGAGGGCTCGTCGAGCAGCAGCACACGCGGCTCGGCGGCGAGCACGCACGCGAGGTCGACGATGCGACGCAGACCGGTGGAAAGTTCGCTCACGAACTTGTCGCGGAACGATGCCAACTCGAGCAGTTCGATCAAGCGGTCGGCGCGCAGGCGCAGGCGGCGCTCGGCCCGACGGGCCTGGGGCGCACCGAACGCGCTGAGGAAGGTGGAGCGCACCTCGACGCGCTGCTCGAGCGACACGAGGATGGTCTCGTAGACGGTGAGGGAGCCGAACATGCGGGCGTCCTGGAAGCGGCGCACGAGCTTGCGACGGGCGCGCTGTTCAGGCGACCACGACGTGATGTCGACACCGTCGAAAAAGACCGTGCCGGCGTCGGGCGTTTGGTAGCCCGAGATGAGATCGAACAAGGTCGTCTTGCCCGAGCCGTTGGGGCCGATAACGCCGAGCGCTTCGCCCTCGCGCAGCGCAAAGCTGAGGTCGTTGACGGCGCGGATGCCACCGAAGGTCTTGGTCAGGCCGGTTACCTCGAGGATCGGGCGCGCGAGCTCGAGTTCCTCGCTGCGGCGACGTTCATCGGAGCGACGTGCGCCGGCGCCGGCGCCGTCGGTGAGGGCACCGGTGCCCTTGACGTAGACGGCGCGCAGGATGTCGGGGCGGCGCATGAGTTCCTTAGTGGGGCCCTCGAAGCGCACCTCGCCCTTCTCCATGAAGATCGCCTTGTCGGCCAGGGTGAGCGCAACGTTCACGCTCTGCTCCACGACGATGATCGTGATGCCGCGACGGTTGAATTCTTTGACGATCTCGATGAGCTCGCCGACCACCGCAGGCGAAAGGCCCAGCGACAACTCATCGATCATCAGCAGCTTGGGCTTGGCCAGAAACGCCAGCGCGAGGCTGAGCATCTGCTGCTCGCCGCCCGACATCGTGGATGCGTTGACGTCGGCGCGGTCCTTGAGGATGGGGAAGAGCTCGAACACCTCGGCGAGGCGCTCACGCACTTCGGCTGGGTCTTGGGTCAACCAGTTCGCAAGCAGCAGGTTGTCGCGGACCGTGAGGCCCGGGAACACGCCGCGGCCACCCGGCATGCAGATCACTTGGCGCGCCGCGATTTCGTTCGGTGGGCTGTGTGTGATGTCGCGACCGTCGAACACGATGGCGCCGTCGCTCGCTTCGGATATGCCACAGATCGCGCGTAGCAACGTGGACTTGCCCGCGCCGTTGGTACCGAGCAGAGCGATGATCTCGCCCTCACGAACGTCGAAGTCAACGTCGAAGAGCACCTGCACGCCGCTGTAAGACACCGATACGTTGCGGCACACGAGCAGCTTCGAGGCGTCTGCCTCACGCGAGCGCCGGATCTCCTCGGCGGCCATGGCCGCGCTGAAGGCGTTGCGGCGGTCGACGTCGAACAGTGGGGCCGCCGAAATGTCGATCAGGGCGCTGATGATGCCGAAGGGCACGCCGGTCCACAGGACCGCTTTGAAGCCGAAGCCGTCGAAGATCGCGAACATCATCGAAGTCCAGAGGATGTAGTTCGGAAGCTGGAACACGCCTTCGAGAGCGAACCCCATCGAGCGGACGTTGGGCGGAGTCACCTGGGAGTAGATGGCGCCACGGGCGGGGCCGGCGAGGCCACTAAAGAAGCGGCTCAGCGCGAAGACCAGGCCGACGACCCAGATCGGCGGCGCGAACGCGAGCACCGCAGACAACAGCGTGGTTGCGAGACCGAAGCCCCCGACAACAACCATGACTTGGGACGCGCGGCGGCGCGAGAAGTAGTCAATCAGGGCTCCGCCCACAAGCGTGCCGATGAAGCCGGTGATGAGCGACGGGATGAAGAGCAGGCTTCGTTGCGTCGCGTTGAGGCCGTAGAACTGCGACAGCATCAGGAAGAAGAAGATTCCGTAAGCGGTGTCGAAGGGACCTGAGAACGCGGTAGCGACGTAGCTGCGGCGCAGCGTGCGCACCTTGAGCAGCGTGCGCCAGCTTTCGCCCAGCGACAGCGGTTCGTCTTCCTCGAGCGCGACCTCATCGGTCGCGCCCATGGCGCGACGCTCCATGAACCCACGCACGGGCTCGCGCAGCCGGAACAGCGCGAAGAAGCCGGCGATAACGACCATCACGGCGGTGACGAAGATCGTCTTGCGCCAACCAAAGTGGTCGATGGACGGGCCGCACACCGCGGTCGCAACTACGGCGACTATCGGCCCGGAGAGGCCGCGCAGCGCGTAGACCCGCCCGCGGTGTTCCGGTGGGTAGTAGTCGGCGAGCAGCGAACCGAACGGCGTGTTGATCGCGAGCGTGGCGCCCTGGTCGAGGGTCTGCATGCCTGCGACCGTGCCGAAGCTGTTGGCCTGGGTGGTCCAGAGCCCGGCGAAGCCGGACAGGATCGTGCCGATTCCGATCCACGGCGCCCGCTTCTTACGGTCGAAGTAGTAGGCGATCATGATGCCGGCGATGATGCCGACGACGCCGACGACCTGCTCGATACCGATGAGACCGCGGATCGAGATCCGCAGGTCCTGGCCGATGTCGGGCGAGGCAGTGGAGATCGCCCGGCCCTCGAAGGCGAGAGCGAAGCTCACCACCGTGATGATCATGAACGGCGACAGCCCGTAGGGCGTCTGGCGAAGGTCCTTGTAGTGGCGAACCTCACCGGTCAGGAACTTGATCTGCTTCCCGGTGTCGCGTAGGACCTTGGTGGGCGAGAACCCGCCGGGCTTCTTCTGTGCCATTACTGCTCGTCTCCCATCGCGACGAGTGTCGCCCCAACTACTTCGTGTGGCGCTTCCGCGTCGGTGTCGCCGAACGCGCTGGCCGCGTTGATCGCGAGGCGTTCCTCGTTGCGGCCGTGCAGCGAACGCTGCTCCGCCGTCTTCTCGCCGCCGTGCAATTCCGAGCGCAGTCGGAAGTGGGCGCCGGGGCCGAGGGCCGCGAGGCCGCTGTTGGCCGACGCCTCGGCCAACGGAATGAGACGGCGCTCGAGCGCTTCGGCGTCGTAATCGGCGAAGAGGCTCGGCACCACGATCTGGCGGCGCTGGGCGATGATCCGCAGCCATGCGTCGCGCAACGCGACAACGAGGCCGATGAGGCCGGCGGGTGCGATGAAGAGCACGAGCAGCGTGCTTCCGCCGTTTTGGAAGGCGCCGAGCACGGCGCGGAAGAAGTCGTTCGACGGCAGGAAGTACACGAGCAGGTTCTGGAAGATCGAGCCGAGCATGGCGCCGCCGACTGAACCGATACCACCGAGCACGGTGAACACGAACGCGTCGAGGCTGTGCTGGGTGTCGAAGGACTGCCCGTTGAGGCCACGCTGCTGGTGCACGAACACCGCGCCCGCGAAACCGGCGAGCGCGCCCGACACGGCGAAGGCCGTGAGCTTGAGTCGCACCGCCGACACGCCGAAGCTCTGAACGTTCGCTTCGTTCTCGCGCATCGCGATCAGCAAGCGCCCGAAGCGACTGCGGCGCAGGTTCATCACGACGATGATCGACGCTGCGAGACAGGCGGCGGAGAGGTAGTACATCGGCCGGTCCTGCTCGAAGTCGAGGAAGAACAGCGTGGGGCGGTTGACGGCGCCCGTAGGCAGGAGCCAACCGAAGTACTGCTTATCGAACAACGTGACGTCGACCGTGATGGTGAAGGCCATCGTGACTACGGCCAAGAACAGGCCCTTGATACGCAGCGCTGGGAGCCCGATCAGCACCGCGAAGGCGCCCGACACGACCGTGGCCATCGGCACGGCAAGCCAGAACGGCCACCCGTGCCGCGCCGACAGCGACGACGCAACAACTGCGCCCACGGCGGCGAAGCCGAACTGGCCCAGGCTGATCTGACCGGCCCAACCCGTCAGGACAACCAGCGAAAGGCCAACGATGGCCTGCAACAAAATCGTGCTGCCCAGGAACTGGAACCGGCTCGGGACGATCAGCGGGAAGATCATTACGAAGATCGCGACCGCGGCGATGAGCGCCAAGCGCGTATTGCGCACGGTGGTGATGCGGGCGAGCTCCTTCGGGATGGATCGCTGTTCCTTGACCGCACTCCAGGAGACGCCGGTGCCTTCTTCGCTGCGTCCACCCTTACGACGCTGGGTGAGGAGCACCGCAACGAGGAGCACGAAGTAGATGAACTGCACGAGGCCGATGCGGTCGGGGTAGCTGTAGTTCACCGCATTGGCCACCGTCGCCAACAACAGCGCGGTACTCACCGCGATGGGGATGCTCTGGAAGCGCGCAATGACTGCGGCCACCATCGGCGCAAGAAGGATCGGCACGGCCGCCCCGGACCCGGTAGCGGCGGCCGGCGTGGTCAGGGCGCCAAGGCCGATAACGGTGAGGGCCGAAAGGCCTCCAGCGATCGCCCAGACCATGGTCGACAAGTTGCCGACCGGGATACCGAGCAGCGACGCCCGTTCGGAGTTCTCGGCCAGCGCACGGATGGCGACGCCCGCTCGCGTGTAGCGCAGGAAGCAGGTGACGCCGATGAGCACGAACACCAGGATCTCGATGTTGAAGACTTCGGCGAATCCGTAGGTGTTGTTGAACGCGCCGACCTTGAACTCCCAGCCCGGGAAGGGCAGGAACGGCCGAGCCGGGACGCCGCCGAATTGCTCGAGCAACGAGCGCGACCCGTTGCGAGGAAAGATCGGCAGGCTCGGCACGGCACCGGCGAGGAAGAAGGCCAGAAACGGCAGCGCGGTGATCGTCACGACGGTGAGCACGATGCGAGGTGAGTTGAAGAACTTGCGGCCGAAGATCAGGTCGAGCGCCACGCCCACAAGCGCGCCGAGGGCCACACCGAGCACGAGCGCGATCGGGAACGGCACCTTGGTGAACTGCAGGAACTCAAAGAACAGTCGTCCGCCGGCCGCGCCTAACGCAGCCTGCGCGAAGTTGATTACCCGCAGCGAGCGGTAGACGAGCAGCAGGCCGATGGCGGTGACGGCGAGACCGCAGCCGTTGACGAGACCGACGAAAAGGATCGCCATCGGCGTGCCGCGTCCGCCGCCGGGCGTACCCGGCAACACGAACTGCACCAGCACGAGCGACGCGAAGAACGCGCCCGCGCACAGCGCAATCGATCGAGCTCGGCTGCCCGCGGGCAGGACATTGGTCAACATAAAAGCGTTAGGCCTATTCGTGGATCACTTGAGCGAGTCGGGAAGCGCTTTCGGGGTGAGACCACCCAGCTCCCAGAGGGCAGAAATTGCAAAGTCGTCAATGTTGACGTCGCCGATCGAGAGCGTCTCGCCGATCGGAAGGGCGCCGTACTGCGTGGCGAAGATGTAGTCGATAGTGCGGGTTTCTTGGTCGGTCAGCACAGTCATGAACTGGTCGTGATCCTGGATATCGTTCGTAAGGGTCTGGTGCAGTGTGACCGCGTAGCCCTCGACGATCTCTCCGCAGGCATCGACGCGGTTGGTGCGGCCAACCGCGCCGGTGTTGGTCACCACCGAGCCCGTGGTGGCGTCGATCCCCACGCTGTTGAAGGTCTGGCCTGAGCGGATGATTGCTTCGTCGAGCGGCACGATCAGCATCGGCTGCACGGGCTGGAACACCGAGACGCGCACACCGGTGCCGCTGAGTTGTTCGACGCGGGTGATGAAGATGCCCGACGCATCGCCTGGGTCGGTGATCCGTATTTCTCGGCCGGGCACGGGCACCACGCCAATCGTGCGGCTCGCGACACGCTGGTTGACTAACAGAGCCGGGTTCGTGTTGACGCGGAAGCCGGTCACAACGGTGCCGTTGTCAGAGAACGGATCGGGCTGGACCATCTCGAAGCTGAACTGGTGCGCGCCTTCCTTCACGACCCGGCGAATGCCGCGGCCCTGCAGGGCGAAGGCAAGCACCTGGGAAGGGTTCGCCTTGTTCGCCGTGTTCTTCAGCTGAAACGAGTTGCGCTTCCACGTATAGAGGCCCTCGGTTGGCATGCCCACGATGGTCGGCGTCGCGGTGGCCTTGGGGAAGGCGGTGAGCTTGGCCGGCGGGCACGGACCCGTGGGCGCCACCGGGTTGAACGGCGACGGAATCGGCAGGTCGGGCAGGGCCGCCGCGCCGTCGCCGCTGAAGCTCTCGGGGACGCTGAAGCCGGGCACAATCGGTTTCTCGACCGCGATGCCGAAGACGGCCGACGAGTCGAACTTGGCAATGCCGACCCCCGCGTTGTTTTGCCTGACGCAGGCCGAAGACGCGAGCCCGAGCACCACGAGCGTGGCGACAACGGTGCGCTTGGCCTGACCCTTCTTATGCAGCGACAACATCATCAGCTGTCTCCTTCCCACCTGTGGCCAAGGCCGCGTAGAGATCTGGCGCGAACGGATTTCGCAACGACAAGCGTGACACCCCGGCGACGAAGCGCACGGTCGCGGGCTGGGCTGCGCCGACCCGTCGCTTCAGCGAGCGCGACAACTCCTCGGCGGCAACCGCGAGCTCGAGGCTCGCGTCGTCTTGGAGGTCGCCCCACAGGACGCGCGTTACGAGCCATGCGAGCTCGGTGTGTTCGTCATCGTCGATGAAGCGCTCGAGGTACATGAGCGGGGTATCGGTTGGAAACGAGAAGCCGTAATCGGTCGCGGTGTCGCGGTATTCCGCGTAGGCCAACGCGATGCGCGCTCGGGGCCCGATGTCGAGCGCGGCGGCGCGACGGCGCGACCTGATGCGCGCTTTTCGAAGCGCCGGGAAGGTGGAGTAGATCGCCATCAGGAGCAGCCCGATGGGCACGACGACGAGCAGTATGCGGAGCAGTTGCTGGCCGAAGACCGATTGCGGCGGCGTGATCAGGGGAAGGAACACCTGAATGTTGACGTTGTCGCTCGGCAGGATGTTCGAGTTGGTCTGCTGGGTGCCGGGGTCGCTACTGACCGACGGCTTGGCCTTGCGCGGCGTGCCGACTACCGGAATCCACTTGATGCCGGGGAAGTACACCTCGACGTAGGTGATGCCGTTCTTGGGCCGCACCTCGCGTGTGGCGGTGTTGACCTTTTCCCCGCCGTCGAAACCGAAGGCGATGCGAGACGGCAGGCCGATCCAGCGGGCGAGCATGGCCTGGGTTGCGACGATCTCGAACGGCGTGGCTTCGAGCTTCGTGAGGATCTCATCGACGCGCGTAGGCGTGATCTGCACGGGCACTCCGAGGCCCGTAGCTACCACGTTGTCCAGCACGTAATTACGCAGGAAGTCGAAGCGGTTCCACTGCGTCGGCAAGGCCTGGGCCTGGGCGAGTAGGTCCGCGACCACAGGGGGCGGTGTACCCACCCCGTCGGAGAAGCGGGCCACGGCGGGCGGAACCGTGCCCGCAGCGGCCTCGAGCTCCTTGATGGAGGGCAGCGCAGCGGCAAACACCGTGTACTCCTGGCCCTTTTCGAGCGTGCCCGACGCGAGACGGATGTTGCTGGAGCGAAAGTCGAACGCCGGGATGATGCCCTTGGCCGCGATACCAGTGGGGTTCGAGAGACCGGGCAGCACGGCGCCGGTGAGGCCCTGGATCAGGAACTTCGCGGTGATCTTGGACGGCAGTTCGGGATCGATCACGCCGTTCTTGCCGACGTTGCGCACGTTGGCTTCGCTCACCGGAGCGAGGCGCCAGTTGCCGTCTTCGGCCTTGTATTCGTCGAGGCTGCCCATGCGCCACGGACCGGTCAGATCCGAGGTGACGCGGAACAACGGGCGGTCGACCACCTTCGACAGCGGCGTGGTCTTGGGCTTCTGGGGCTCCTCAGCCGGGTTGACCGCCGGCTTGGGAAAGAGGAAGTCGAGCTGGCTCGCACCGATCAGCAGTGCTGTGACCGGAATGATCACCAGCAGTGAGCGCACGGCGTTGCGCAGCTCGTAAGCGAGAGTGGGCTTCTCGTCGCCTTCGAGGCCTGAGTTCGACGAGAGCAGCACGAGTCCGACCACGAAGAGCACGAGCACAACGATGCCGCTCGCGACCTGCTGGTCCTTGGGGACGCTGATGCCGCCGAGCGCGGCGAAAGGCACAGGGATCACGAGCGCGAGTGCAGGCTTGCGGAAGGCAAGCGCGACCCATGCCGCGGAGAAGCCGACCACAGCCATCAACCAGCCGAGCACTGCGTGCCAGCCGTCGATGAAGGGCACAGGCGGGCGGGTGAGATCGCCTTGGGTGTTGGCTTCCTTGACGATCGTCGTGATCTTGGCGAGGTTGCCCACACCGGTAGGCACCACCATCAACATGCCGATCGCGAACACGCCAACCGCAACGATCAGCAGCGTGGTGGACAGGCGGCGCTGACGGTTCGCAAGAACGGCGAGGCCGATGCCGAGCAGGCCGGCCACCGCTCCGTACACGCGCGGGCTGGCGCCCGAGAACACGCCACCGGTCATCACAGCGGTAGCGATCACCGGGAAGGCGATCGCGATTGCGATGCGCGTGACGGGCTCGGGTCGTTCGGTTACCTCAGGCGCGTCGGCGGCGCGGTCGAGGCCCGCTTCGAGATCGCCCGCTTCGCCCGACAGGCGATCGAGGACGTCTTCTTCGAGGGCGGAGAGGTCGGTCTCGGTCTTGGCCATTAGATCCGGTTCCCGGCGCCGATGTTGTTGAACAGTGCCGACGCGAGGTCGCCGCCGGGGCGAACGCTCGCCACCTGGCAACCCATCGCGGCGGCAAGGCCGGCGGTCTCAGAGTTCTCTTCGTCCCACAGCAACGCGATCACGAGGATGGAGACGCCCTTGTTCAACAGGAGCTTGAGCTGCGCCGCTTCTTGGTTGCCGAGGCGGGGCGTGATGAGGATGTTGTGTGCGTCGCGCTGGGCGTTGCCGAGCAGCCGACGGATGACTATGCCCAGCGGGTCGCGACCCATCTCGACCTTGGCGAAGGCGTCGAGGAGCGGTAGCTGCTGCTGCGGGCCGCGCAGCGAGCGCGTGAGCGGGCCGCTGTTGGTCTCCACCTTGATCTCGTAACCCTCGCGCAGGTGACGCACGGCGAGGCTTGCCGCGGCGCGCACACCCATCTCGAAGCTCTCCGAGAGGCCTTCGCCGTCGCGGCTGTGCGCGCCGCGATCGGTGTCGAGAATGATCGTGATCTTGTCGGTGATGCCCTGTTCAGCCTCGCGCACCATGATCTTGCCGGTGCGGGCCGAGGCGCGCCAGACGATGCGGCGCAGGTCGTCGCCCGGCTTGTATTCGCGCATGCCGTAAAACTCGAGACCCGACGGCCACGGCTTGGACACGGGCGGCCGAATGGGCGGGTCTTCGAACGCCCGGGTGAGCGGACGGTCCGACACGAGTTCGATGCGCGGGTGCACGAGCAGCTCGAAGGGCGGCGCGATGACGGTCTCACGCTGGGTCAGGCCGAGCGGGTCGCCCTTGATTGCGACCAGCGGCCCGACGTCGTACACGCCGCGACGCGTGCAGCGCACGGAGTAGCGGTGGGTGAGTTTCTGACCCGAGCCGAGGCGTGTAATCGGCACCCGCACGGGCTGGCCCAGGCGTTCGGGCACGCGCTCTTCGAGCACAAAGGTGGAGACGCTGCGTTTCGCCTCGAGGGTTACCTCGACCTCGAGGCGATCGCCTTCATGCGCTCGCGGGAACAGCCCGGCGCGATCGCCCGTCAGCTTCAGGTTGCGGGGCGCCAAGAAGAACGAGAGCACGAAGAGCATCAGCAGCCCGTAGGCGAACAGATACATAGCGGTGCCGGCGACGATCTTGGCGAGCAGCCATACGAGCACGAACCCGAGGAAGGCCACGACGCCGTAGACGGTGATGCCGGTCTTGCGCTTGAAGGTCTCGGAGCGTTTGCGCAGCGCACCGGGCGCGAGCGCATCGACGATTGTGTCGAGGCGCGACCGAAGGCGCCGGCCTAGCGGCGGCTTCGCGGCCGCCGGCGTGGCGGGCCCCCCTGTTTTGGTACGACGCAGTGCAGCCATAAAAGTGGTGCGTTGACTCCGGTTACGGGTTACTTACGGGCCGAGATCGGCGGCTTGACCTGATTGGTCACACGGTCGAGCACGTTCGAAACGTCTTCGCCGCGCAGGATTGCGTCGGGGTTCAGCACGATGCGGTGGGCCATGATGTAGGGCAGAACGGCCCGCACATCGTCGGGGTACACGTGGTTGCGACCGTCGCTCGCAGCAAGGGCGCGGGATGCCTTGAGCAGGTTGATGGTCGCTCGTGGCGAGCCACCCATCGCGATGTTGGCGTCGGTACGACTGGCCTGGACGAGGTCGACGATGTAATACGCGACCTCGTCGGACACCTCGATGTCGGAGGCGTACTCCATCATCCGCTGGATTTCTTTTGTGTCGGTCACCGGGCCGAGGTCTTCGATCGAGAGCTGCTTGGAGTTGGCGAACATGACGTCGAATTCGGCGCCACGGTCCATGTAGCCCAGGGACATCTTGAACAGGAAGCGGTCGAGCTGGGCTTCGGGCAGCGGGAACGTGCCGGCCTGCTCGATCGGGTTCTGCGTGGCGAGCACGAGGAAGGGTCGGGGCAGGTCGTAGGTCGTGCCGTCGGCGGACACGCGACGCTCGGCCATTGCCTCAAGGAGCGACGACTGCG
Organism: Acidimicrobiales bacterium; assembly: GCA_046594835.1. GTDB lineage: Bacteria > Actinomycetota > Acidimicrobiia > Acidimicrobiales > JACCXE01 > JACCXE01. The sequence goes on from JBKJQZ010000243.1 coordinate 20,488, forward strand.
TCTTCGGAGTGGCGCGGTTGATTTCGTCGGCGAGCAACACGTTGCAGAACACCGGGCCGGCTTGAAACTCAAACTTGAGGGTGCGCTGGTTCATAATCGACGAACCGGTGATGTCGCCCGGCAGCATGTCGGGAGTGCACTGCACGCGCTGGGTAGTGGCGTCGATCGACTGCGCGATGGCGCGGGCCAGCACGGTCTTGCCGGTACCGGGCACGTCCTCAAACAGGATGTGGCCTTCGCACATGATCGCGGTGAGCGCGAGGCGCACCACCTCGGTCTTGCCCTTCAGCACGGTCTCGATGTTGTCGACGACCTTGTCAAAGTTCTTCTTGTACGTCTGACCGCTAATCGAACTGCTCGACGCGCGAGATGTTGCGAGTGATCGGGTGGCCGGTTTACGAGGTGCCATGGCGCGCTTGCGTCCTCACTTCAAAAGGGGATTCCGTACAGGTTGCTGTTCAGATTCAATCAAGCAACCTGAGGGCACTGGCTGCGCCCCAGAACCTCAGCATACGTCCTAGTTAGGAACAAAAGCGTCTCAGTGGACGCGCGTTCACACGACCGTCACAGTCCCTGCTGCTGTTTGGGGCTTTCTCTTCGGTAGAGTCCGGACTTATGGCGTCTGTCGTCCTCCCCAGTCGCGCCGGTTCGCAAAACGTTCGAAAAGGTGCACCACTCCTACTGCTGATCGCTGGGCTGTTGATCGCATTAGCCGTGCTCCCGAGCGCACTGAACCTGCCTCAGACCAACCCGGCCACCACGTTGGAGTACGCGCCGGTCCCGCCGACTGACGACGACACCCCGCCACCGGTGGGCAACTTTGACAACTTTGGTCTTGGCGATAGCTCGTCGATCGACACGGGCGGGGCCCTCGGCGGCGCCAACGGAACCGGCGAGATTTTGGGCAACGAGGGCAAGAGCACCTCGACCAAGCGCTGTGTGGCCACCCCCAAGGGTCCGAAGCAGACCGAGGACCCGCTCGCCCCCCCGTGTGTGGCTGACTACTCGGGCGCCAAGTGCAAGGAAAACGGCGGCGCGACCTATCAGGGCGTGACCCCCAACGAGATCCGACTCCTCTGGTACTTCGACTCCAACATCATCGAGTCCAATACCAGCCGCGGCGACGAGCCCCGTCCCACCAACAAATACTTCGACCTCGACAAACCCGAGTCGCAGGATGACCACGTGTACGTGCGGCTCTTACGCGGCTGGATGAAGTACTTCGAGGACCGCTATCAGCTCTACTGCCGCCACCCGCACATGTTCGTGTACTACGGCAGCGGCGATTCCGCCGGCCCGGAGGCCAAGCGCGCCGACGCGGCGGACAACTACGACCAGGTCAAGCCGTTCGCTGTTATCTCCGACTCGTTCTCGTCCAACGACGCCTACCTCGAGGCCATGGCCCGACGCGGCGTGCTCAACTTCGGCTCGTTCCTCGGCCGCGAGAGTGACTTCTTCCAGAAGTTTCCGAAGCTGATCTGGGGCTATAGCCCACCCCTCGAGGGCCAGGCGGATCAGTACGTCGACTTCGTGTGCAAACAGGTCCGGCCCTTCCCGAACACTACGTTCGCGGGCGGCAACCTCGTCGGGAAACCCCGCCGTTACGGCGTCGTCTTCACCGATGACCCAACCCAGCCGGGGCTAAAGAAGCTCAAGGACATTGTGCTGTCGGGCATCGAGCAACGCTGCCCGATCAAACAACCCGGCGGTATCCCCCAAGCCACGTGGCATCCGTGTTGCCGCGCAGAAGACAACGGCACCCTGCCCACCTACGCGAACGACGGCATGGCCCGGTTCTCGGACCCGAACCAGGCCGGAGGGCCCGTCACCACGATCCTGTGGCCCGGCGGCATGGAATCGAAGTTCAGCGACGCCGCCGATCGACGCCAGTACTACCCCGAGTGGATCCAGCTGGGTGACTCCACCACCGACGGTTTCGTCTCGGCGCAGTACCAAAACCCTACGGCGTTCGGGAACCACGCGTGGGCAATCGGCTACCAGACCAAGCAGATCGACTACGAGCAGGAAGACTGCTTCCTCGCCTACAAAGACGCCGACCCGGCCGCTCCCGACAGCGACATCCGCGGTCGAGCGTGCGGGCTGTATGAGCGCCTTCGCCAGCTATTCACCGGCATCCAGGTCGCGGGCGCCAAGCTCGGCCCAACGTCGGTTGACAAGGGCTTCCACGCGGTCCCCAAGATCGCGTCGGACGATCCGGGCACGCCCGCGTGCTTCTACAACACGGGCGACTACACGTGCGTGAAGGACGGCACCGCGATGTGGTGGGACGCCAACGCAATCCCGCCCAACAGCTCGAACCCTGGTTGTTGGAAGCTGATCAATAAAGCCAAGCGCTACTTGTTTGGCCAGTTCCCGAGCCAGGAGATTTCAACCATGCGTGACCCCGGCACCGACGAGTGCAACGGCTACGGCGGCCACGCGTTGACCTTCCTCGCGCCCCGATGATCCGCCGAGCCCTCCTCGCGGCAGCCACAGCGCTTGCGGCCTGCGGTGTCGGCTCGGTTGCGTTCATTGGTTCGCCGCAGGCCGCCTCCGCGGCCGAGCCACTCAATCCCGTCGTGCAACCCGACGCGGTGCTTAACGCGGGGCAGACGGTTGTGTTTAAGCACACGACGCCGCTCATCGGCAGCGCGTACTTCTACTCGCCGCGGCAGTGCCGCGGCGACGATCCGCCCGATCCGTCCGAGCCTGACGCGTCCACCGCGCCGATTGTGTGCAAGTCCTACCGGATTGCGCTCAACATCGACACGAACCCGAAGGCCGACAACCACGTGCTCTTCAAGGCGGAGTTCGACCAGATCAAACCGAACGCGCTCGTCGCCGTGGCCGCGGGGATCAACCCAGCTCCACTCAACGGTTTGGACGTCTACGTGTGGGACGCCGAGGATCACTACCTCGGCCAGAACGCACCGGGCACGCTCGATCCCGTCTTCGGGCCGGGCGACCCCGAGGACGTGCCGCCCGGCAGCGCCACCTTCAACTCACCCGAAATCGGCGGCTTCAAGGTGAAGCAGAAGGTGTACGACATCACCGTCAATGCATCCCGGGGCCTCAACCAGACCTTCGACCTGCGCGTCACCTACTCCAACGAGATCTTCAAGCAACCCAGCGAACTACTTGACCAACTCGGACTGCCGCCCGACGCGGCGCAGAATGACGACAGCAGCAGCCCGCCGAGTTTCTTCAGCGATCGCACTCCGAGCGATGCAACAACCGAGGTCACGTTGCCCCAAGCCGATCTGTTGCCCGACGCAGACCTCGCGGGCGTGGGTCTCGGCGTAAGCGAACAGTTCGACCCTCAGCAGGCCGGCATCGCGCTTGGGCGCTCCACCCGAAGCATCAGCACCACTGCGAGCAAGCCTTCTGCGCTTGCACTCGTGCTTGGCTTGGTGTTGCTGCCGATCGCCGCGACCGCAGCGGTGGTGGTCATGGCGCGCCGACGCCGACAGGCCTTACTCGGGTAAATGCGGGGTCGCCGCCTGCTCGCCGGACTCACCGGGCTGTTGCTCATGACCGGTATTGGTGCAGCGACGTTTCGCCCGCAGGGCGTGGCGGCCCAGGTGTCCAAAGGCGTCAAGGCCGACTTCGTGCTCACGCCGCACGCGCCGCCGGTCATCAAACACGTGACCACCGTGCTGGTGAACAACCCCGCGCTGGCGTATTACCCAGACGGCTGCCGCACGTCGATCGATACAGACGCGTTCTGCGATGCCTACCGCATCAAGCTCAATCGAAACATGGCAAGAGGCGCGCACAATGCGGTGGTGATCACCCTCACCTGGGCCGGACGCCAGGTGCCAGACCTACCGCTGGTCGTGACCGCGCCAGGACTCGGTTTCCTGCCCGACCTCGACATGTACCTCTACGACAAACCCGATCACTACCTCGGCGACGACACCGAGGACGACGACACCGACAAACCTGGATGTCAGGGCTGCGAGGGAGTCGGCGGCGTCAGTATTGACTTCCCGGAGCGTGTCGCCTTCACCGCCACCCAGGACGAATACGACCTCGTGGTGCAGGCCACGAAAGGTGCCGTTACCCGCTACACGCTCGCTGCGTATATGACCGACGAGGTCTTCGACAAGCCGTCCGAACTCCTCGACGAGATCACACAGGTCACCGGCGCTGCACCCGAGGCGATCAAACAGTTCAGCCCCCCGGCGGCGGCACCCTCGCACACGTTGGACGTGCCGGGGCTGGACCTCGTATCGCCGCGCCCCGACGCCGACATCGCCGGAATCGGTCTCGGCGTCAACGAGCAGTTCGCGAGCGAGCAGGTCGCGCTCGGCGGGGTCACTAGGACTACTGCCGCGACTGCGGCCGCACCGTCGGGCGTCTCGCTCACGCTCACGCTCGGCGTCGTGCCGCTGGCACTCGCTGGGGCTGGGGCCGCCGCAGTGCGCCGCCGGCGTCGCTCGCTTACCTAGAGCTTTCACGCTACCGAAACCGCCGAGAGGCCTCCAGGGCCTACTATTTCGCCATGCGCGTACTGGGTCGCGTCTGCGGAGGGTTGGCTGCCTGCGGCCTTGCCGTCGCAGGCATTGTCGCTATCCCTGCCACCAGTGGCGCAAAAGTCACGCCGGGCGTCACGGCCGACTTCGACCTGCGACCGCACGAAAGCCAGTCCAAGACCGTCGACAGCGTGATCATCAACCTCGCCGGTGAGGTCGAGACAAAACCCGACGCCTGCCGCGACGATCCGACCATGGACCTTTTGTGCGACGCGTTCCGGATCAAGCTGCACCGCAACCTCGCCAAGGACGCCATCAACTCGGTGCGCGTCGCAGTCCGGTGGAACTCCGACGTGACCGTCGGCGACCTTGTGCTGGTCGCAGCCGGCCTCGGCGTGGGCGAGTTGCCCGACCTCGACATGTACATCTACGACGCGCCCGACCACGCGCTTGGCTACGACACCACCGACGACGACACCAAAACGCCTGGGTGCCAGGGCTGCGAAGGGGTGGGTGGCCGCGGCGTTGTGGTTCCTGAAATTGCCGGGTTTCAAGCGACCCAGGACGAATACGACGTCGTGGTGCAGGCCGGTACGGGCGTGCAGCACGGGCCCTACACGGTGACGGTGACCTTCAGCGACGAGCTGTTCGACAAGCAGGGCGAGCTGCTCGACAACCCGTCCGCCGCACCGAGCGACGCGAGCGAAACCCCTTCGAGTTTCCGGGACATCCCTGGCGTCACGGGCGGCGGCGGCGACTCGTTCGCCGCACCAGGCTTGGGCCTGGCACCTCTGACGCCCGACGCCGACATCGCGGGCATCGGCCTTGGCGTGAGCGAGCAGTTCGATCCGCAGTACCTCGCATTAGGCGGCGCCGTCCGCCGCACCGCGGCAGTGACCGACCCGCCCTCGGGGGTTGCCCTGGTGGGGACCATGGTCGTGCTGCCGCTGCTGCTCGCCGCGGCGGGCGTCGAGTGGCTGCGCCGTCGGCGTCGCGCCCTGCTCTAATTCCAGCCCCATGTCATCGATCCTCGACATCCCTGACGAGCCGCGTCGCGAGCGACGCGGGCCCGTCGTTGCCGTCGTGGCCGCGGCCGTGGTGGTTGCGATCGGCGTCGTAGTAGCCCGAACGTTCGCGCTCGGCGGCTGGAACCGACCCCTTCTCGCCATCGGCTGCGTCACCGCGCTACCCGCGCTGGTTGTCGCGTGGCTCGCGTGCGGACCCCATCGGTCTCGCACCGCGATCGCGGCCGCAGCCGCGATCGTCGGCGTCGTCGTTATGCCGCTGGCGACGAGCGGGATTACGCCATCCACGGCGCGACTGTCGGCGCTCGCGGACGACCTTGGTTTTCCCGGGCAAGTCGCGCGCGAGGTGCGGATCGGCGACGGCCGCTGTCGCGCCGCCTGCAGCGAAGTCCGCCGCACGACGATCGTCGACGGGATGTCCTTCGCCAAGGCGTACGGGCTCGTCGTCGGCACGCTGAAGGCCCACGGTTACAACACCAAGCGCTACGCGTACGCGCCGGGGGCACCAGCTCGCATCGATGCGGCGAGGGACAAGCTGCTCATCTCGCTCGAAGTGCGCGCGCAACGCAACGGCCGCACCCGTATTGCGGCGGTGTTTCTCGCAAAAGGCCCGGCGCCTGACACCTCAGTCGGGTGAAGTCCTCTGTACCCTTGAGCCGAAGTCTCCGCTGGATGGACGGACCCCTTACGTGACCCCCAAGCTTGCAGTTCGCAGTCGTCTCCTTGCTTTTGTCAGCGCGTGCGCGCTGACAATGGCTGGTGTCGCCGCGCTCGCCGCTACACCGACCCCTGCGCGCGCCGAGGCGCCGACGCCGGGCGTCGCTCCCGACTTCGTCATGACGCCGGGCGCCTCGATTTCCAAGACCTTCTCAAAGCCGCTCGTTGGCAGCGCCGAGGTGCGGCCTACGCCGGACCCGTGCCGTACCAACCCGGTCCTTGGCCTTACCTGCGGCGCGCACCGCATCAAGCTCACTCGCAAGCCCGGTTATTACCTGCGCATCTCCACGTCGTGGCTATCGCAGAGCGCGGCGGCCACGAGCGTGCCCGACATCGACACCTACCTCTTCTATACGGCGAGCAGCAGCTTCACGACCGCCCAGGTGGGCGGCGCCTCGGCCGCGATGCCCGAGCAGATGAAGCTCAACGATCCCAAGCAGGACGAATACGACCTGGTGGTCGGCGCCTACGCCGGGGCCGTAAGCGAATACACCGTCGTGGTCGAGTACCTCAACGCTACGGGAGGGTCGCCCACGCCCGCCAAGGCCGACATTCTGTTGAGCCCGGGCAAGGTGGTCTCGAAGGTCGTCAACAGCCCGCTCGCGGGCTACACAGGCGCCCCGGCGCTGTACCCGGTGCTGACCTGGCCGCCCGACGAGTGCCGTAACGATCCGACCCGCGACCTGGTCTGCGACGTCCACCGGATCAAGCTCAACCGCGACATGACGAAGGATGCGATCAACTTCCTGGTGGTGGAGGTGACCTGGGATGCGCAGTACACGCCGGACCTCGTGGCCGTGGCCGCAGGGCTCTCCGGTATCCAGAATCCCAACCTCGACATCATCCTGTGGGATACCGCCACCCACAAACTCGACCGCGAGGTCGTCGGTGGTCAGGATTCGGGCATGCCCGAACGGGCCGCCATCTCGGCCGTCCAGGACGAGTACGACGTGGTTATCCAACTCCAGAACGGCGCCAACGCGCAGTACACGTTGCGGGCGTACCTGAGCAATGAGGTGTTCGCCAAGCCCTTCGAGTCGCTCGAGAAGCTGCAGGAGTTCGAGGATCAGTCGGGCTCGACTGATCCGGCCCCGAGCGGGTTCAGCAGCATTCCCGACGCCGCCGGCAACAACAGCGAGATCCCGTCGCTCGGCCTCGCTCCGATTATCCCCGACGCCGATATCGCCGGCATCGGTCTAGGTGTGAACGAACAGTTCGACGGCTCCAAGCTTTCGCTGGGCGGCGTCACCCGCAATACCGCAGCGGTGAGCAAGCCACCGTCGGGCATCGCGCTTGTCTTGGCGCTCGGCGTGCTGCCGATCCTGCTGGGCGTCGCGGGCGTTGGCGTACTTCGCCGCCGGCGGCACGCGCTCTTTTAAGCCGCGCTTCT
>JBKJQZ010000269.1:0-9495 GCA_046594835.1 Acidimicrobiales bacterium
ATGCGGGCGCATGCGTTCGGCAACGACCGGTTCCTGACCGACGTAGCCCGTGATGTGGTGGCTCGAGCGTTGCGTTTCGATGAGCGGAGCGGCGAGAACGACGCGGTGAGATGACCACGACGACGCGAACCGGCGAGGGCCGCGCCTTACCGGCAGTAGGCGTACGATTGACGGTCGGGCCATTCTTCGCGGTGGCTGACTGGACCGGGAGGCCCGATGCTTAGAGAGGCAACCCTCGTCAGCACGCTCGTCGAGTTGGCCGACACGCTCGTGGCGGACTTCGACGTCGTGGACATTTTGACGCTGCTCGCTGACCGGTGCGTTGACGTGCTCGACGTGGACGCGGCCGGGATCATGCTGGCGGCGCCCGACGGCGACTTGCGCGTGATGGCCTCGTCGAGCGAGGCCATGGCTGCACTGGAACTGTTCGAGTTGCAAGCCCAGGAAGGGCCGTGCCTCGACTGTTACAGCACCGGCGTGCCAGTCGTGAACCAGGACTTGGCGACGGTCAATGGCCGCTGGCCGCAGTTCGGGCCTGCGGCGCTGGAGGCTGGTTTTCACTCGGTCCACGCGTTGCCTTTGCGCCTGCGGGGCACCGTTATCGGCGCGCTCAACCTGTTTCACGTCGGGCGCGGCGTTATGGAACAGGGTGACATTGACGCCGCCCAGGCGCTCGCCGACATAGCGACCATCGCGATTCTTCAACATCGCGCATCAGGCGAAGCGCAAGTAGTCAACAGACAGCTGAACGACGCGTTGACACGCCGCATCGTCATCGAACAGGCGAAGGGCGTCGTCGCTGAGCGGCTAGGCCTGGAGATGAACCAGGCGTTCGCCGCGCTGCGCAACCACGCCCGCAACCACAATCTCCGCCTCAGCACCGTCGCCGAACACGTCATAGCAGGGACCATCTCCGCCGCAACCCTCAACGCGCCCAGTTCTAACCGAACCTGAACAGCCCGGGAGCCCACTGTGTCCAGCGAAGAGCTTCACGCTCCGAGGGACCCGCTTACCGACGAAACCGTTACCGACGTTACCGATCTACGAAGCGATCGTCTCGCTCATGGAAGAACGCGGCGCGATGGACTGGAACCGCTAACGCGGATGACTGCGACGACGAACAACTCAAGGCGGTGCTCGTCCACAACGTGAACGACAAGACTGAGCACGCCGCGACGCTCGTCGAGTTGGCTGTCCGGCAACGCGCCGGAATCCGTAACGCAACTCAAGGAGTTCCTCAAACCCACGGCGCTGCTCGCGTAGCCGCTGTCGCTCTCCTATGAGCACGGAACGACTTGTTGTTATTGGCGCCGACGCGGCGGGAATGAGCGCCGCGTCGCAGGCCCGGCGTCGGCGCGGGCCGGACGACTTGGCGATCGTTGCCTTCGACCGGGGCGACTACGCGTCGTACTCGGCCTGTGGGATCCCTTACTTCGTCAGCGGAGCGGTCGACGACCTCGACGCGCTGATCGCCCGCACACCGGCTGAATTCCGCGACGACTACGCCATCGAGGTGCATCTCCGCCACGACGTCGTCGCGATCGACGTGGCCCGGGGCGCGGTGCAGGTCATGTCGCTCGACGGCGGCGCCGCCCGGTGGGAGGCGTTCGATCAGCTGTTGGTGGCGACCGGCGCCGTGCCGGTACGACCCAAAGTGGACGGCATCGACGCCGAAGGGATCTTTGGGGTGCAGACGCTCGACGATGGTGTCGCGCTGCGACGGACAGTTGAGGAACGCCGTCCGCGGCGCGTGGTGATCGTGGGTGGTGGCTATATCGGCTTGGAAATGGCTGAGGCGTTCAGCACGCTCGGCATCGACACCCATCTCGTCGACGCTGGCCCCCAAGTAATGGCCACCCTTGACCCGGACATGGCGGCTCTCGTGGCCGACGGGCTGCGGGAGTTCGGCACCACATTGCACCTCAATGAGCGTGTCGTCGGATTCGACGCGACCGCGGGTTGGGTCTGCTCAGTTATCACCGAGCACGCCACATTGCCCGCCGACCTCGTCGTACTGGGCCTCGGCGCGGAACCAAACACCGCACTCGCTGTGAGCGCCGGCATCCCCATCGGCGGCAGCGGCGCGCTGGCGGTCAACCGAGGCCAGCACACGCCTATCGAACGCGTGTGGGCCGCCGGGGATTGCGCCGAGAAGATCCACCGGGTTTCGGGCCAGCCCGTCGCGATCGCTCTCGGCACCCACGCCAACAAACAGGGCCGCGTGGCCGGCATCAACCTCGGCGGCGGCTACGCCACCTTCCCCGGAGTCGTCGGGACCGCCGTCACGAAGGTGTGCGCTCTTGAGGTCGCGCGCACCGGGCTAGGTGAAGCCGAAGCCGCGACAGCGGGATTCGCCACCGAGACAGTCGTCGTCGAGTCGACCACGCGGGCCGGGTACTACCCAGGTGCCGCACCCATCACGACGAAACTGATCGTGGAGTCCGGGTCGGGGCGACTCCTCGGCGCGCAGATCGTCGGCAAGGAGGGCGCCGCCAAACGAATCGACGCGCTTGCCCTCGCATTGTGGAACAACATGACCGTCGAAGACCTACTCAACGCCGACCTGTCCTACGCGCCCCCGTACGCGCCGGTGTGGGATCCGATACTCATCGCGGCCCGCAAAGCCTATGAGCGTGTTGTGGCGCGTCCGCCCGTAGCGTGACCGCCGCGGACGACGGCTGTCGCGATCCGTCGACGCACATATCGAGCCCAAGTGCGCTCCCCAACTGCGACGAGTCTGCCAGCCTTGTTTGATGGCTCTGCGGAAACTAGCGGGGTACGGGTGACGGTGTCAGTGGCGGGCAACGCTCGACCCGGTGGTCCGTGAAGTCTGACCTGAGCATCAACGAGGCCGGTAACGGAGGAGCACGATGCCGGAGCGGAACGCGGTGCTCTCGACGAGCACAAGTTTCGGTATGGCAGTTGCGTCCTCGAACAGGCGCTGCCCGCGGCCAACTACGACGGGATACACGAAGAGCCGGTACTCGTCGACGAGTCCTGCCGCGATGAGTTCGCGCACGACTGTCATGCTCCCGGTGGCGACGAGGTCGAGTCCCGCAGCCGACTTGAGGGCTTGAACCTCATCGGTCAGCGGTCCGCGGAGGACTGTGGTGTGCTCCCATTCCGGATCGTCCAGCGTTGAGGAGACGACGTACTTCGAAACGCCTTTGAGGTAGTCGCTGACACCGCCGGTGTCGTCGGTCTGCTGCGGCCAGTAGCCGCGCATTTGCTCGAACGTCACGCGCCCCAGCAATAGGGCATCGGCAGCATCGCTCTGCTTCCGCAACGCGTCATCGACGTCCGATTGGTCGACTGTCGTGTCGCCCGCGGGGGTGAACCAGCCACCGGACATATCGATGACACCGTCGAGCGTGATGTTCTCCGTGACGATCAACTCCCGCATGTTCAAAAGCATCGCAGACCGGGCAATCGGCGTCCTTTTACTCGCTGACCATCACACCCCGCTTACATCCGAAGTGCCGGATTAATGGGCGGGGCCACGTGTACAGCCCACCCACTGGGCTAGGTGTCACAGTTCCACATCGAGGTCGTCTTGGATCTCGATGTGTCGGCTCGGTGACGTGAGGGGTAGTCGAGGTGGTCGTGCTCGTGGGTGAACATGATGTCGATGTGCTCGAGGCGGGCCTCCAGGTCGGGGTGGTCGCCGAGCCAGTCTTGTCGTTGGGCGTATTGAGCCGAGAGAATGTCGAGGTTGCCGCTCTCGTCAGACAGCTTCGCTCGCAGCTGTCTGAGCATCGGGGCGGTGATGGTGTCGAAGTTCTGGTCGGCGTGGGCGGCTCGTTGGCCCCACTGGGCGGCGTCGTCGCGCCAGCGTCGGCGAGCGCGCCGTGACAGGGTCGGGTCGTCGGCGTTGCGTTCAGCGTTGTTGTGATGGAGGTGCGCCTGAAATCGTTCGTGGGCCGCTTTGCCGAAGCGGGCGTACCATTCCCCGCGTCCACAAAGGAGGTCTTGTACTGCGGCTTGCAGTCGGTTGACGCGGGCTTGCGCGGCTACGTACTCGGTGCTGACGTCGGGTGGGGCGAGCTGGCGGAGCCGTTCCCGTTCCGCTTCCAGCCGGGCGCGTTGTGCTTCGTAGTCGATGGGGTCGGGTCGGGTCTTGTGGCCGGCGGGTGCGGGGGCAGCGGTGTCGGTTACCCAGTGTTGGCGGCGATCGACGGCCCAGTCGGTCTCGATGTCTTCGATGGCTTGGGCGAGGTTGTCGGCGACGGCGTGAATCGTGGTGCGATCGCGGGCGCGGCTCATGGCGACGTAGCCAAGCTCGCGACCGCCGCCAGCGGCGAGGACGTGGGCGCGGTCGTGGGTGGCGCCTTGGGCGCGGTGCACGGTTGTGGCGTAGGCGTGGTCGAGGTGCTGCGCGTCGATCTGCTCACCCGACAACACGTAGCGGCGCTGGTCGCTTGTCTCGATTTGGAGACAGCCGGTGTCGGGTTCGACGGCCGTGACGGTGCCACGTTGGCTAGTGACGAGTCCGAGGGCTGGTTGGGGGGCGAGGAGGACGACGGGGTCGCCGGCGGCGTAGTGGCGGCCGCCCGGGGCTTCGAGTTCGGGGCCGTTGAGGTGGCCGAGTTGGTCGAAGTGGTTGCGGGCGAGTCGGTTGAGGTCAGCGACGTCGGCGCGTCGCCACGCGAGCAGCGCGGTGTCGTGTCCGGCGGTGACGTCAGCGGCCCATTCGTTGACCATGTTGGCGAGTGTGCCGGTTCGTGTCGGGGCGGTGCGGGTGCGTCCGGTGCGGGCGTACCAGGCGACTGCGTCGGCCACGGACCCGTCGCGTAATGCAGACAGCGCGGCGCGTTCGTGGGGGTTGGCTTGGCGGACGTTGCCGTCGAGCATGGTCACTATGTCGGGGTGGCGCTGAAGGGTGGCGTCGAGCGCGCCGCCCGGGCCGACGGCGGACAGCTGATGCGAGTCGCCGACCAGGAGGAGCTTCGCGCCTGCTCGTTCGACTCCGACGGCGAGGCGGAGGAGGTCCGCGTCGGCGGTCATGCCGGCCTCGTCGACGATCACCACCGTACGGCTGTCCAACGTGGCCTGGCCGTGGTCGAGGCGCCACAGCAGCGACGCGATCGTGCGCGCCTCGACGCTGGCCTCATCGCTCAACGTCTTGGCGGCCTGGCCGGACGTGGCGGCACCGACCACGGTGCGCCCGGAGTGGGTAAGAGCGTTGGTGGCGGCATCAAGGGCGGTGGTTTTGCCGGCGCCCGCGACACCGACGATCACCTCCACGGCCCGCCCCGACCCGCAGACAGCGTGAACCGCCGCGAGCTGCCCGCCGGTCAACGCGTGTCCGAGCGCCTGCTCTTTGTCCGATATCGCCGCGTCGATGTCGTCGTCGGGAACCTTGGCCCAGTAGCGGTCGGCGAGGGCTTCGACGGTGTCGGCGATGGCTTGCTCGGTGGCCAAAACCTCGGCGGCGGCGTAGGCCTGCTCATGCGCACCGACCACACCCACCAGCGGCACCACCGCCCGCGACGCCAAGACGCGGCGGGTGACACAGTCCAGTTCGGCCGGGTCGGCGCCGTAGAGGCGGGGTGCGAGTTCGGCGACCAGTCGGGTGCGGGTGAACACTTTGTGTCTGGTCATCAACGCCCCGTTGACGTCGAGGACTGCGGCGCCAAGAGCGTCGATGTCGGCGTTGCTGAGTGACACAGCAAGCCCGCCGCATTGGGCGCGAGCCGCGTCAAGCGCCGTGTTTAGTCGCACAACATCCCAGCCCACAGCCTCAAGCTCGGCATACCAGCCCGGCAACAGCTCGTCAACACCGGTATGGCGCTTGACGCTTCTGGTCTGGCGGGCGGCGACGGCGCGGGCCCGGGGTCCGGTGTGGCCGGACTCGGCGAGGTAGTCGCTGATCGCATCAGCGCGCTTGGAAAACACCTCGCACACCTCGGCGGGGATGCCCTTGATGCGCCAGTGACGCAGATTCCCTGATGGTCCATCATCCGGCTCGATCGCATACCCGAGCGCCACGGCGTGGGCGGCGGACGCGAGGCGGCCGACCATCGTCGCCGCCTCGGTCGTGTCCCGCAACGCGGCGGAGTCGAGACCCTTGAACCCGCCCCGCGTGTCGAGCATCGCGACGATGTTCGCGACCAGCACGTGATCATGCGGCCCTGGGTCCCCGGCGCGGCTGGTGCCGTGCCGTGTCATCGCGTATGTGAGGCCCGATGTCGGCGTGCGCACCTGCGCCCGGCCTCGCCGGCCGCCGCGCGCTTGGAACCACGCGTCGAGCCAGCCCATCGTCGCCGTCGTCTCCACATCGAGAATCGAATGCATGTCATCCGGGCGGCCGATCACGCCCAACACCGCAACCGTCTTGTGCGCCGACACGACCAGCTCAAACCCCGGCCGTCGTGTCGCAACCAAACGGTCACCGAGCAGCGGATCCCGGAACCCTCCTTCGCCGAACGCCGACTCGTAGGCCACCGGTCTCACCTCGCCGACGAGGCCCAGACGCGCGGCGCCACTGCCGGACCACCGCAGCGGTGTTTCGCCGCGTGTGCCGTAATAGTCCAGCGCCAGGCCGGGATGGTCGTCGCCGCGACCGACGACCGTCTCCTCGTGGTAGGCGACCGCCTCCACCCCCATAGGTCTGAACCACGCCACCGAACCTGACCACCCTCTCCGCAACCAACGGTTGCAATCGTGTTCCGACTTCGCTGTGTTTGAACCGCGACGTTGAGGCCTCATTCGACGGCTGTAAAGCAGTTCTGGGTGAACGGAGCACAGCGGTGAACAACGGCCAAAGCCCGGGTCGTTGAACGAGACGCCGGCGGCGGAGCTGGTCAAAGGTCAACGCGAGCTCGGCGCGCCGAAAACCTCTGTCGGGGATGAGTCGCGGGTTTGGGCGCGAGCGCGTACGTAGATGTCACGTAGGACGAAGTACGTCCGATCGCCGTCAACCAAACCGAGGAAATCATGACCGTCATGAACACGAGGCTCGCCGACCCCCTACCGCAGCTCATCGACATCGCGACGCTCGCGGAGCGTTTGGACGTCAACATGCGCCACATCCGCCGCCTCGTCCAAGAACGCCGCATTCCCTACGTCAAAGTCGGCCGCCTCATTCGCTTCGACCTTGCCGAAATCGACGAGTGGCTCAACGACGCTCGCCGACCTCCCGTCGCCGGATGACGCACGCGGCGAGATCCGCTCCGAGCCAGGCCACCCTGTTCAACTTTGATGGCACGCCCGACGCCGATCGTGTCCGTCTGCAAATCGAGACAACTTCTGCCACACTGTCTGTGATGCGAGACAAACGATCAGAAGCCCGCCTTGAGAAGCTCGCCAGCAGTCTCAGACGATCGGTGATCCCGCTAGACCGAGCTCGCATCGCGGGCGAGTTGCGTGAGCTCGCCGACACCGCACTCGCCGTCGCTATCGGCGACGCCCGCGACGCCGGCCGAACCTGGCGCGACATCGGCAACGAGCTCGGCATCCCGTTTCAGACCCTGTACCGCCGCTACGGCGAGACCGAGAAGAGTTGATCCGATGACACGTCGGAGAACGTCGGGGAGCGTGCGACAGCGTTCGTCGGATCGCTGGCAAGCCCGGGTACGCGACCCGCTCAACGGGCGGATGACGGCGCTTGGTACCTTCGCGACGAGGGCCGATGCCGATCGCGCGCTGGCGCTGGCCGTTGCCGACCAGACGAGGGGCGCGTGGGTTGACCCGGCGCGAGGGCGACTGCTGGTCAGGGACTACGCGCAAACCTGGCTCGCCGACCGTCCGCAGCTTCGGCCGAGAACGCGCGAGCTCTACGACGGTTTGCTGAGGTTGCACATCATTCCGTCGCTCGGCAGCGTGGAGCTCCGGAAACTCAGCCCGTCGGCGGTGCGGGGATGGCACTCGGCCCTTTTGAGGGCCGGTCAACCCGGCCCGCCGACCGTGGCCAAGGCCTACCGGCTCCTCCACGCCATCCTCGCGACGGCCACGACGGACGAACTGATTGTCAAGAACCCGTGTGTGATCGTTGGCGCCGGCGTCGAGCGCGCCCCGGAACGCCAGGTGATCACCGTGGCTCAAGTGTGGGAGCTGGCCGCTGCGGTCGAGCCGCGGTACCGCGCGCTCGTGCTTATGGCCGCGTTCACCGGCTTGCGCCGCGGCGAGCTGTTCGGACTGACGAGGAGCAGGATCGACCTACTGCACAACACGGTGACGGTCGCCGAGCAGCGCCAGCAGCTGCGTGACGGCACGCTCATCGTTGGGCCACCCAAAACCGACGCCGGCCTTCGCACGCTCGCGCTGCCCGGGCCGCTCGTCCCTGAGCTCGAAGCTCACTTGACGGCCTACAGCCAGTCTGGTGCGGGCGGTCTCATCTTCACGGGAGACAAGGGCGGTCCCCTCCGCGAAGCCGTCTGGCAGGCGAAGTGGGCCAAGGCTCGCGCCGCTGTGGGCGTACCCGGCCTGCACTTTCATGATCTTCGCCACGTGGCGAACACGCTCACCGCTGCTTCGGGTGCGAGTGTGCGCGAGCTGATGCACCGCATGGGCCACGTCTCGCCCGCCGCGGCGATGCGCTACCAGCACGCGACGCGCGATCGGGACGCCGCGATCGCGGCCGCGCTCGGGAACCTGATCGCTCGTCCCGCGGCCGTCAGTCAGCTCGACGCCAAGGAACGGTCCCAGACCAAGCGCGAACGACGTTCGGGCTAACTCAGTCCGTCCGGCGCACGGGCAACGGCCGGACCCGCACCCGTCCTCGCGCCAGCACGACGATCGCGCCTTGTTCCAGCTCCTTGGCGACACCCGGGAGGTTGGCCGTGAGCAGCGACGCTTGCTCGTCCGGGGCTAGGGGCTCGGCGCCACGGATGAGCACGAACGACGGGGTCTCGCTTCCGGCCTCGGCGAGCAGCGCCCCGAAGTCGGTGTCTTCGGACACGATCACACGTTCCTCGGCGCGGGCGACTTCGAGGATGGTCTGGTCTTCGGCAGTAGACAGACCTCGGTCGGCGACGTGGACCGCGTCGTGCCCTGCATCGCACAACAGGGCAGCGACGCGTCGAGCGATGTTCTGATCGACGAGAAGCCTCACCCGACGAGAGGAAGCTCGCGCTCCTGCACCGCCTCGGCCGCGAATTCCAACGCGGCGTAGATGTCAGCCTGCTCAAGATCGGGAAAGTCTTCGAGGATCTGCTCGTGGGTCCGTCGACCGGCCAGTTGCCCGAGCACGGTGGTAACCGGGATCCGCAGCCCGCGAATGCACGGCAGGCCCCCCATCTGCTTCGGGTTGATCGTGATTCGCTCGAACTTCATCGGTTCCAAGCGTACGCCCGCGGTGGTCCGAGATCGCCCGGTGTTGACCTCGTTGCTCCGCTGTGATCGCGATTCGTTGTGGCCCGTTTGTGGCCCAAACGTGGCCCACGCGAAAATTTGGGGCGCTTCGATCGCAAAAAGACTGCTCTGACCTGGGACTTTATTGGAGCGGGTGACGGGAATCGAACCCGCGTTCTCAGCTTGGGAAGCTGATGTTCTGCC
>JBKJQZ010000320.1:0-5039 GCA_046594835.1 Acidimicrobiales bacterium
AGGGTCGCGGCAACGAGCGCGGCACCGAGACCGAGCGCGAGGCGCCGTCCCGAGAAACGGGCCGGCGCGGGAGCGTTCTCTTGCCGGAGCGCGGCGATTGGTGGCTGTCGCGAACCGCGGATTGCGGGCACGAGCGCAGACAAGAACGTCGTCACCGTGCCCACGAGTAGGCCGATGACGATCGTGCGCGGTTGGAGACCTATGCCCGTGCCGGGCAGGCCTCCGCCGCCGCCCACGGAGTTCACGAGCGCGCGCAAGCCGGCCCCAATCCCGAGACCCGCGAAGAGCCCGACGATCGAGGCAGTTATGCCGACTATCGCGGCTTCCAGCAGCACCGAGCCGACGATCTGGAGTCGGCTCGCGCCGAGCGAGCGGAGGAGCGCAAGCTCACGCGAGCGTTGCGCCACGATGATCGAGAACGTGTTCGCGATGATGAAGGCGCCCACGAACAGCGCGATGCCGGCGAAAAACAGGATTCCGGTGGTGAAGATACGAACGCCGCTGTTGATCGCATCTGCGCCTTCCTTGGCCGCGGCCTGGCCCGTCTGCACCTTGTACTGATCGGGCAGCGCGTCGTCCACAGCTTGCAGCACGTCACTCACGCGTGCGCCATCGGCAACTTTCACCGACACACTGTCGAAGTCGGTGCCCTTCTCGAGCACCTGCTGGGCGACGGGCGTCGCCCACGACACGATCGTGGCGCCGCCGAGGTTGTCGGCCTTGCCGAAGCCGACGAGGCCAACGATCCTGAATTCTTGCGCCGGCCCGCTCAGGATGATGCGGATCTTTTCGCCGACCTTGTAGTGCATGTTCTTGGCCGACACAACGTCGATGACTACGTCGTTGGGACCCTTGGGGGCGACTCCTTCGCGCAGCGACAGCGGCGAGAACGGCGGGTAATCGCCGTAGGAGAACCCGAAGGTCGGCGGGCCCTTGCCTCCGTAGGCCTTGCCTTCCTTATCGATCATCTGCGCGAAGCCCTGCACGAGCCCGTCGGCGATCTCGACGTCGTTCACATCTTTGACCGTCTCGAGCACCGACGCCGGGAGTCGCTCGGTCTCGGTGAACGCACCCGCGTCCTGAATCGAGCCACCGATGTCGCCCGCAGACACCGAGATGTCGATTCCCTTGTTCGCGTCGGCGAAGGTGGAATTAAAGAACCCGGTGATGGTGTCGCTCAAGACGTAGGTCCCCACCACAAAGCTGACACCGAGCACTACTGCGATCGCGGTCAGCGCGAGGCGCAGCTTGTGGGCCAACAGGCCTTTGATAGTTGCCCGGAACACGCCGCTACGCCTTCGCGACGTCGAGGTTTTGCATCAGCGCGAGGACCTTCGCCGCGGTGGGGTTTTCGAGTTCGTCGACGACGCGGCCGTCGGCCATGAACACGACCCGCCCGGCGTAGCTCGCCGCGATTGGATCGTGGGTGACCATCACGATGGTCTGGCCCAGCTCGGCCACCGCGTCGCGCAGGAACGAGAGCAGGGCGGCCCCTGTGCGAGTGTCGAGGTTGCCGGTGGGCTCGTCAGCAAAGATCACGGCGGGCTTGCTGAGCAGCGCGCGCGCGGCGGCCACGCGTTGTTGCTCGCCTCCGCTGAGCTCGGAGGGCCGATGACTCAGTCGGGAGCGGAGCCCCACCGTGTCGACGATCTTGTCGAACCACTCGGCGTCGTGGTTGCGGCGCGCCAGCTTCATCGGCAGCGTGATGTTCTCTTCTGCCGTGAGCGTTGGGATCAGGTTAAAACCCTGAAAGATGAAGCCGACCTTGTCGCGGCGCATCTGGGTGAGACGGCGCTCGTCGAGGGTCGTCATGTCTGCGTCGCCCAACATCGCCTGTCCCGATGTCAGTCGGTCGAGGCCGGCGAGGCAGTGCAGCAGTGTCGATTTCCCGGAGCCCGACGGACCCATCAGGGCGGAGAAGACACCATCGGCGAAGTCCACGCTCAAGCCGTCGAGAGCGGTCACTTCGGTGGAGCCGGAGCCGTAGACCTTGACGGCGTCCATGGCGCGAGATGCGTAGGTAGCGGGCACGGCGAACGAGGCTAGTGAAGCTTCTTATGCTCACCTCGTGACTTTGGACGCTGCGTCGTGGTGGGCGGCGTCGGGCGGGGCTTGGCTTACCGGTAGAGCCGAAGGCCCAAGCCTTATGCCCTCGGGTGACGTCGGCCGTTACGCGTGCTCGCTGCTCGAGGGAATCGATCGACACGCGGGCACACGCGCGCCGACCACGCTGCAGACGCGCAGCGCCGAGCTGCTCTTCGGGCGCGCCGCAATTACCGGCGCGCATCGCGACGGCGCAACCGCGACCGGCGGCACCGCCCGCATGGTGCCCGCGAGCGACGGCTGGGTTGCGATCAACCTGGCGCGGCCGGCTGACCTTGGCGCGGTCACTGCCATTACCGGCTCGCCCGACGGCGGGGATCCTTTCGGCGCTATCGCGGCCTGGGCCACCTCGACACCGGCGTCCGAGGCCGCGGAGCGGATGCAGCTATTCGGTGTGCCGGCGGGCGTGGTCGGGTCCGCCGACGCCAACACTGCAGTTGTGCGTCAGCGTGTCGGGCCGCAGGATGCAGTCAACGGGTTGCGCATCGCCGATCTCACCTCGCTGTGGGCGGGGCCGACCTGCGGCCGTCTCCTGGCTAGGAGTGGCGCGCGCGTTACCAAGATCGAAAGCGTCGCGCGTCCAGACGGCGCGCGTCGCGGGCCACCAGCGTTCTACGAGTGGCTGCACGCCTACGAAGCCGACGCCGTTGCCTTCGACTTCACGACTGACGAGGGCCGCGCCGCGTTGCGGCCCGAACTCGACCGCGCGGATGTGGTGCTGGAAGCCTCGCGCCCGCGCGCGCTCCGACAGCTCGGCGTGGTCGCTGAGGATTGGCTTGCGGCGCGTCCGGGCCGCGTGTGGTTGTCGATCACCGGGTACGGACGCGACGAGGCCGACCCGGGACGCGTCGCCTTTGGTGACGACGCCGCGGCCGCGGGCGGCCTGGTCGCCTTCGAGCCGGGCCGAGACGCGCCGTTGTTCGTCGGCGACGCCATCGCTGACCCGCTCACCGGTTTGACCGCTGCCGCAGCCGTGCTCGAAAGCCTCGAGCAGGGAGGGGGCGAACTCGTTTCGGTTGCGCTTGCGGGCGTCGCCGCGTGTGTGGTCGCGCGGCACCCGCTACTACCGGGAACCGTGACCGACGCCGCACCACCACAACCGCCGAAGCCGGACATCTAGATCCCTTCGGAGCGTATGCCGCCGAGGGCGCGTACTCACCCTCACATCCGTTCCTCAATTGTCGATCAATTCTTTGTGGTTCGACTCAGGAGCGGGGCGCTCCCCTTTGGCTGGCTGGTTGTCGTGGCGGGCGTTGTCTCGTCTGCTGCGATCTACGGCGGCGGTTTCTTCTATGCGGGCACGCTGGCGGCGCCGAGCGAGTTCTCGGCCACGGCACGACTGGCGCTCCTAGCCACCAGCGCTCTGGTTGCTGCTGGTGTGATGGGCATCGTTCGTCAGCAGCATCGCGACGCCCCGGCGGTACGCGACGCGCTCCTGCTCGCAGGGTCACTCTGTGCGCTTTGTTGGGTGGTACTCGTGCGACCCTCGCTCGCCGATCCCGACGACGCCTTCACGGTCTTTCGGGCCGCCTTCGCTGCGCTCGCAGTTGCCACGACCGTCGGTCTCGTACTGCTCGCAATCCCGCACGCGGGGTACCGACTGCGCCGCGTGCGAGTGGCGGGGATGGTGCACCTCGCCGCAACCTCGGTGTACGCACTCACGGGCCTGCACCGGACTTTCTCGTTCACGTCACCGCTCGTGATCACGTACCTCGGGCTCTACATCGTTCTCGCCGGGATGGGTCTGCGCGGCTATCTGCAGCGCCGGGAGCACCCCGAGCCCGATGCGGCAGCCCCAACGCGCGCAGAGATGCGGAGCGCGCGTGTTGCGGTTCTCTCATCGGTTCCGGTCGTAGGCGGGCTAGCGGCCGCAATCGCGGTGGCGGCCGAGCCGCGCGGCAGCGCCATGGCGGTGGCGGCGGTTGCCGCAGTGGTGATGACGCTGGCGACGGGCCGGCTGCGCGAACTCCACACCGCGGACTCCAAGTTGGTCGATTCGCTCCGCGACCAGTGCGACGCGTCGGATGAACGCAACAAGGCCTTGGCTGCCGAAAGCGAGCGGGCGCTGGCCGCGCTCAAGGAGGCATCGGAGTTCCTCGCCGACATGACCGAGCGCGTCGCCGCTCCGCTCAACGGCGTACTTGAGTCCGGCGATGACCTTCGGACGGAAACGGCCAGCGCGCCGCACATCGAAGCGCACGTCGACAAACTCATTCGCTCTAGCGACACGTTGCTGTTCATCGTCAACGACCTGCTCGGCATCTCCGAGGCGTCTGCGCCGCCCACTCCGATTCCCGCGACGGGCTTCGCCGCGCTCGAACTCATCACCGCAGTGGGTGAATCTTTTGTCGACGCCGCGGCGCAGAACGGCCTCGACCTGGTCGTGTTTGCAGACAGCGCTATCCCCGCCGCGTTGACCGGCCCCCGCGGGCACATCGACAAGGTGCTGCGCGTCTTTGTCGACAACGCGGTGCGCCACTCCTCCAATGGCGAGATCGAGCTCACCGCGACCTTCATTGACACACACCTCGACGGGTCCGTCACGGTGCGGTTCTCGGTGCAGGACTCGGGGACGGGCATGAGCCGCGATCACCGCAACGCCTTGCTGGCGCAACCAACTGAACCCTCGCACCCAGCCCGTCGCTACCGCTGCAAGCCTCGCGGCCTCGCTCTTGTTCCCGCGCTGGCTGCCTTGATGGGTGGTGCCTGGGGCGTCGAAAGCGAACTCGGTCACGGCTCGACCTTCTGGTTCACCGCCGTTGTGCACCCCGCCGTTGTGCAGCCCGCCGTCGAGCCTGAACCCGTCGTCGAACTGGCCCAACCTGAGGTCGTAATCGAACCTGTACTGGAGCCAGTTCTGGCCGTATTCGAACCTGAGCCGGAGCCGGAGCTGGAGCCGGAACCTGAGCCGGAGCCGGAGCCGGAGCCGGAGCCGG
>JBKJQZ010000115.1:0-4513 GCA_046594835.1 Acidimicrobiales bacterium
TGCGGGTTGCCATCGATGTTGCCTGCGGCGACGTACACGCCGCCGCCGAAGGAGGCGTCATAGGCAAGGAACGTGGCGAGCAGGGTGCCCGAAACGTTGAACACGCTGACGGTCGGAGTCGAGCGCAGGTTGGACGACGGGATGCGACCGGTACCGACGATCAGTTCGTCGATGCCATCGGCGCCGGGCTGACCGTTTCCATTGAAGATGTCACCGCGAGCCACGTGCGTGCCACCGGTGTTGTTCGCACCGAAGGCGAAGAAGCCGCCGAGCTCAGCGCCCGCCGCGCCGAAGGTCTTCACGTGCGGGCCGCCACCGGGGCCAACGCCCGTAGTGATCTGGCCGAGGTCGTCGTTCAGGATGGTGGCGGTGCCGTCGGGTGTGCCAATCGTTGCGTTGGTCGGGTTCGAGAGGTGCACCGTGAAGGTCTCGTCCTGTTCCTGCGCACGGTCGCCGACGATGGGGATATCGATGCTCTTGCTGCCCGAGGTCGGAATCGTGACGGTTTGCTTGATCAGCGGCGTGTAGTCGCCCAGCGCGTCCTGCGTAGACGCCTTAGCGGTGCCGTCAACGGTTTCGACGTCTACGGTCACGGCCTGCCCGCCCGTGTTCGTGGCCTTGAGCACGACGGGCATGTTGCTGGTGCCGCTGTCGCCTTCGGCCTTGGGAGCGATCGGGTCGATTGTGATGACCGGGGCGGCGCCGTCGTCGTTCTGAATCGTGAGGGTCTGATTCGGGGTGCCGCTGAAGCCTGCGTTGCGGTTGACGGCGAAGATCAACTGGAAGCTTTCGTTCGGCTCACCGAACGCATCGGTTGTCACCGGGATCGAGATTTGCTTCGGCGCCGGCGGGTTGACGTTTGCGGGCCACGTGAGGGTCGTGCTGTCTGAACCGGTGAAGTCGCTGCCGGCCTTGGCCGTGCCGTCCACCGTCTTGTAATTGACGGTCACGTCCTGGTCGTGCACCTGGTTGAGCGTGACGTTGTAGACCCGGAAGTTGTCGCCGCCGGTGCCCTCGGGGAACGAGTTCGCGCCCAACGGGGTCACCGTGATGACCGGCGGGGTGCCGTCGTTATCGGTGATCGTGCCGACGCCGGTCGTGCCCGCCGTTGCGCCTGAACCCTGCGGCGCTCCGTCGAAGACGATCTGAAACTGCTCGCTGGGCTCGGGCGTCGTGTCGTTGGTAATCGGCACGACGATTTCCTTGTCGGCGCTATCGAGCGCGCTCCACGAGACCGTGGTTTGGGTCTGCGAGAAGTCTTTGCCGGCCTCGGCCGTGAAGGACTGCGTCTTGATGGTGGCGCTAACGGCACCGCCGACGCGGTTCGAGATCGTGATCGGCACGTGCATCAAGCCGCCCGCCTCGCTGAGCGTGACCGAGCCGATGTTCACCTGGTTGATGGCGAAGCCGGCCTGTGCCGCGGCGGGAGACGCCGAGGGCACAATTGCTAGGAAGGCCGCGACGGTAGCTGCGCTAACAGCCGCGGTAAATAAGCGAAGGGAAGTGCGCATAGGTCGAGGACCCTACCCGTCTCTCTGCAACAAAAACCAGGCGCCGACCACTTTCTGTGATCGGCGCCTGGCTTACAACGGTGGGATTTAGCTCGCTTAGCCGCCCGATACGTCCTGGGGACGGGCGTTACCGGCGCTAACGAACGGCATGAGCTTGCGCAGTTCTTCGCCCACCTTTTCGATGGGGTGACTTGCGCCCGCCTTGCGCATTTCGTTGAAGCGGGGCGAACCCGCCTTGTGCTCGGCGATCCATTCTTCGGCGAACTGGCCGGACTGGATCTCGTCGAGAATCTTCTTCATTTCCTTCTTGGTCTCGGCGGTGACGATGCGCGGGCCCCGGCTGTAGTCGCCGTATTCGGCGGTCGTCGAGATCGAATAGCGCATGCCTGAAATGCCATTGGCATACATGAGATCCACGATGAGCTTGAGCTCGTGCAGGCACTCGAAATACGCCGACTCGGGGGCGTAGCCCGCCTCGACGAGGGTTTCGTAGCCAGCCTGCACGAGGGCGGTTACGCCGCCGCAGAGCACTGCTTGCTCGCCGAACAGGTCGGTCTCGGTCTCCTCCCGGAACGTCGTCTCGAGGATGCCGGCGCGTCCACCGCCCACGCCGTGGGCGTAGGAAAGCGCGATGTCGCGGGCCTTGCCGGTGGCGTCCTGCGCAACGGCGATCAGGCACGGCACCCCGCCGCCCTCGGTGTACGTACGGCGCACCAGGTGGCCGGGGCCCTTCGGCGCGCACATGGCTACGTCGACGCCCGCAGGC
This sequence comes from Acidimicrobiales bacterium, assembly GCA_046594835.1. Lineage (GTDB taxonomy): Bacteria > Actinomycetota > Acidimicrobiia > Acidimicrobiales > JACCXE01 > JACCXE01. The sequence goes on from JBKJQZ010000115.1 coordinate 2,278, forward strand.
GACTCGATGAGGCCGAAGTGGATGTTGAAGCCGTGCGCGAAGAACAGCGCGTCGCCCGGGTTCAGGTTCGGCGCGATGTCGGTGTCGAACACCTCTTGCTGTTCGGTGTCGGGCAACAGCACCATGATCACGTCGGCCTCCGCGACCGCGTCAGCGGTCGAGAGCACCTTGAGACCAGCTGCCTCCGCCTTGGCCTTCGACGCGCTCCCCTCGCGGAGACCAACGCGTACGTCGACGCCGCTCTCCTTGAGGTTCAGCGCGTGCGCGTGACCCTGACTGCCGTATCCCAAGACCGCGACCTTGCGTCCCGCGATGATGCTCGGGTCGGTGTCCTTGTCGTACAAAACGGTGGCCATCGGTCAGCCTGCTTTCTTTGTAGAAACGATTGTGGCGTCGGGCGCCTGTTTTTCCAGTTTCGCTAATGCGACGCGTCCGGTGCGAGCCAGCGCGCTAATGCCGTAGGGCCGAAGGAGGTCTTCGAACCCATCGAGGGTGTCGGGGCTCGAGGTGAGCATGACGGTTACCGCGTCGTGACCAACGTCGACCACGCGGCCGTTGAAGACCTGCACCAGCTCCATGATCTCGCCGCGACTCGCCTTTGCGGTGGTCGAAACGGTGGCGAGTAGTAGCTCGCGCTCGATCGCGGTCGACGAGTGCAGTTCGGTGATCTGCACAACATCGATCAGCTTGTTCAGCTGGTTGCTGATTTGCTCGAGCGGCGTACCCGCTACGTCAACCACGATCGTGATGCGGCTGAAGCGCTCGTCGTCGGTCGGCGCGACCGCCAACGAAAAGATGTTGTACGCCCGCCGGGCGAAGAGATTGCTGACCCGAGCCAGCACACCGGCCTGGTTGTTCACCAGAACCGACAGAACGTGATGGTTCGCTTCCATTACTGGATGATCCCTTCCATCGGGCCCGTAATGATGTCGTCGTTGGACGTGCCGGCCGCGACCATCGGGAAGACCTTCTCGCTGGCGTCGGTGCGGAAGTCGATGACGACGGGGCGGTCGTCGATCGAGTTCGCCTTGTCGATCGCCGGCTGGATCTCCTCAGGGCTTTCGACCCGGATACCAACGCAGCCCATTGCTTCGGCCCACATCTTGTAGTCGGGCAGGTCGGGCGACAGGTAGACCTCGGAGTAGCGCTCCTCGTAGAACATCTCCTGCCACTGACGCACCATGCCGAGGTACGCGTTGTTGAGGATGGCGATCTTCACCGGGATGCGCTCGGCGCTGGCAGTGACCAGTTCCTGCGCCGTCATCTGGAAGCAGCCGTCACCGTCGACAGCCCAGACCATCTTGTCGGGGCGGCCGACCTTGGCGCCGATAGCTGCGGGAACCGCAAAGCCCATCGTGCCGAGGCCGCCGGAGTTAACCCAGGTGTAGGGGTGGTTGAACTTCCAGTACTGGCTCGTCCACATCTGATGCTGGCCGACGCCCGAGGCGACGATGCAGTCGTCGGGCGTGGAGTCGCGCAGCTGCTCGAGCACCATCTGGGGCTTGAGCAACGCACCGTCTTCGGGCTGCTCGTAGGTGAGCGGGAACTTTTCTTGCCAGCCGCTGATGGTCGACTTCCACGCCGCGCGGTCGGTTTGCTCGAGACCGAGCTGCGTGATGGCCGCAATGAGGTCCTCGATGATCAGGCGGCAGTCGCCCACAAGAGGCACGTCGGGCCGGCGAACCTTGCCCATCTCGGCCGGATCGATGTCGGCGTGGATGATCTTGGCGTCGGGGGCGAAACCACCGAGCCGACCCGTCACGCGGTCGTCGAAGCGGGAGCCGAGCGCAATGAGCAGGTCGCTCTTTTGCATCGCGGTCACAGCGGTGTAGTTGCCGTGCATGCCCGGCATCCCGAGGCACAACGGGTGGTCGTCGGGGAAGGCGCCGCGGGCCATGAGCGTGGTGACCACCGGGATCCCCGTCAGCTCCACGAGCGCCTTCAGCGCTTCGGCGGCGCGCGCCTTGAGCACGCCACCGCCGACGTAGAGCACGGGCTGACGCGCTTCGCTGATCATGCGCGCCGCGTTGGCGATGAGTTCGGCCGACGCATGGGTGGCAACGCTGTACCCGGGCAGGCCGTTCTGCAGCTCGGAGTCGGTCGGCCAGTACCAGTCGAGCTGCGAATTCGCGTTCTTGGGGTCGACGATGTCCTTGGGGATGTCGAGCAGGACGGGGCCAGGCCGTCCCGTCTGCGCGATGTAGAAGGCCTCGCGCACGGCGCGGGGAATGTCGGC
>JBKJQZ010000162.1:0-12259 GCA_046594835.1 Acidimicrobiales bacterium
ACTCCTTGGCGAGATTCTCGATGATCATCAGGCAGTCGTCGGCCGACTCTCGGATGATCTCGGCAACGGGCCGAACCGATTCGATGCGCCCCATGACCTGACCGCCGAGCGCTATGCCCGCCTCCATGTCACCGCCGAAGTACAGCTTCATGGCATCGCCGAAGGCGGCCATCGGCTCGGTGTCGGTGTCGAACTCCAGCGAGTTGGTGCGATCGGTCCGCAGCGCGCGCATCGCCATTCGACCGGCGCGTCCGAGCACCACGGTGTCGTCTTCGTTGGCGCCGACGATCGCGTCCTTCCAGTTCTGATGGACCGGCGACTCGGCCGCGCTCACCATGCGCGTCCCCATCTGCACGCCCTCGGCCCCCATCGCCAAGGCGGCGACCATCGTCGGGCCGTCGACGAAGCCGCCCGCGGCGATGATCGGCACGTCGACCTTCGACCGGATTAGCGGCAGCAACACCATCGATGCGATCGGGCGCGGGCTCTTGAAGCCACCGCCTTCGCCCCCCTCGACGATCAACCCGTCCACCCCGGCGTCAACGGCCTTGAGCGCGCCCGCAAGGTTCGGCACCACGTGGAAGACCGTCAGCCCACCCTCCTTGAGCACCGAGGTGTACTTGGTTGGACTACCCGCGGAGGTGGTCACGAATTTCACACCCTGCTCAATCACGAACTCGGCGATCCCGGGGTCGCGTACGAACGCTTGGGCGATGTTCACGCCGAAGGGCTTGTCCGTGAGGTCGCGCATCTTGCGGATCTCGTCCTTCACGTTTTCGAGTTCGCCCGACGAGGTTTCGATTATCCCCATCGCGCCAGCGTTGGAGACTGCGGAGGCGAGCTGCGATCGAGCGATCCAGCCCATCGGCGCCTGGACGATCGGAATCTCAACACCGAGCATTTGAGTGACGCGATTGTCAAACGGCATGCAAGCATGTTCGCATGCCGAACCCGGACCCTGCGGCGCTCGAGGAACTCGAGGAACTGCGCGCCAGCATCGACAACCTCGACGCCGCGCTCGTGCATCTCCTCGCCGAGCGCTTCAAGTGCACGCAACGCGTCGGACGGCTCAAGGCCGCGCACGATATGCCCGCGATGGACCCCGCGCGTGAGTCCCGTCAGGTGGCGCGACTGCGAGGCTTGGCCGAGGACGCGCAACTCGATCCCGAGTTCGCAGAGTCCTTCATCAACTTCATCATCGCCGAGGTCATCCGGCACCACGAAGCCCTCAAAGGGTGAGCGCGCCGGGGCGACTGTTCGTCCTGTGCGGACTTCCCGGGTCAGGCAAGACCACCCGCGCCAAAGAACTCGAGGCCAACCACGGCGCCGTTCGGTTCTGCCCGGATGAGTGGTTCGTCGCCCTCGGTTTCGACCTGTGGGACCAGCAGCTGCGCTACCGGGTCGAGGGGCTCCAGTGGAGCCTCGCCCAGCAGCTGCTCGCCGCCGGCGTGCACGTCGTCATCGAGTTCGGGTCATGGGCCCGCGAGGAACGCGACATCCTGCGCCTCGGCGCCCGGGCGCTCGGCGCATCGGTTGAGTTGCTCTACCTCGAGGCGCCGATTGACGAGCTGGTCCGTCGCCTCGAGATCCGCAACCAATTCCCCGGCGAAGCCACGATGACCCGCGCGCACATCGAAGAGTGGTCCCACATCATCCAAGTCCCCACCCCCGACGAACGCGCCCTGTTCGACACACCCCTTCTGTAACGTCGCCTCCGCCACTCCCCGATGCACCAGATGGTGCGCTTTGGCACGTGATCCGACGGATTTCACGTGCTCAACCGCGCCAATTCGTGATCGGAACGAGTCATGCGGGAGCTGCGCACAGTCGAGGCCGTCCTCGGCTCAGGAGTAACGAGAAGTCGAATTGCGTGGGCAATCAAGAAAGGGCGATGGACGCACATCACGCGTGGCGTTCTCGGGCGTGGCCACGAACCGCCAAGTCGGCTCGATGTCGCTCGGGCGAAGGCGTTGATCACGGACGGGGTGGCGGTCGGCACGCTGTCTGCGGTGCTTCGACAATTTGACGGCGTAGAACTCGGCTCGCCGGAAATCCTCGTGTCCCGAAAGACCAGTGCGCGACGGGAGGGCATCACGCGCAGAACACGTGTGGCGGCGGGCGGCCGCGTCGTCGGCCAGGTTAAGTGCGAAGCGGCGGACGCGACCCTCCTGCGTCTCGCTCGGCAGCTCGACGACCAGACTTGGGAACAAGCCCTTGAGTTCTGTTTCCGCAAGACACTGGTCACGGACAGCCAAGTCACCGCGTGGTCGTGCGGGTCGACGGTGGCAGCCCGACGAGTGCGCCGAGTAGTCAAGGTTCGCGGTGGCCTGGAGGTGCCGCACACCGACTCGCTGCTCGAGACGCTCGCCGTCCAACTAATGCGTGACGACCCCCGCCTGCCGACGCCGACTCGCCAGTTGCCGATCCTCGATCCAGAGACCGGCCGCGTCGTCGCCCGCGTCGACCTTTGCTGGCCAGCGCTTCGGCTCTTCCTCGAGCTGGACGGGCAACAACACAATGACCAACCTGTCTATGACGCCAGACGACAGAACCTCGTCACGGCGATCACAGGCTGGCGGTGCGCCCGGTTGACCTGGGACCAAGTCGACCGTCAGCAGCCGGAGACGCTAAACGAGCTAGCGCAGCTCCTCCTGGGTTGTTCGCTATCCTAACTATGTGGATGACGAACTGATTGTCGGGGTTAGTGCCGTTGCGTTTGCGAGCCGCAGCATCGAGCGGACGCTCGAGCACATGACGCTTCCCCAGTTCCGCGTACTGACCCTTATCGCGACCAGCCCGGAGCGAGCGAGCCGTCTCGCCGAGCGCGCCGCGGTCACGCCGCCGTCGTTGACGGGCATCCTGGACGGGCTCGTAAACAAGGGATGGGTGGAGCGCTCCGACGTGGACGGCGACCGACGCGGCGTCACCCTCGCCATCACCGGGAAGGGGCAGGAGGCCTCCGACGCAGCGCGAGAAGCAGCCAATACCGAACTCGACGAACTGTTGAGCCACCTCGACCCCAAGGCGCGCGCCAAGGCCCTTCACGGCCTGTCCCTCGTGCAGACCGCCCTGCGGACTCGCGCGGACAGCCGAGTGAACGCGTGAGCGCCGACCTGCCCGCCGCCGAGCGGCCTACACCCCAACCCAACCCGCCGGGCTCAGGCGGCTGGCTGCGGCGCATGTCGCCGTTCCTTCTCGCGCACAAGAAGAACGTGTCGCTCGCATTTGGCGTCGCGGTGGTCGGCCAGGGCGTCACCGCGTTCGTGCCGGTGCTTTCGCGCACGATCATCGACGACGTGATCGTGCGCAACGACAAGCCGCTCACGCCGTGGCTACTCAGCCTCGTTGCTATCGGTGTCTTCGGCTTCGCCATGTCATTCGTCCGTCGCTACGCCGGCGGACGGGTCGCGCTCGACGTGCAATACGACCTGCGCAACGCGGTTTACGAACGCCTGCAGCGCCTCGACTTTGCCAGCCACGACAAGCTGCAGACGGGCCAGTTGGTCAGCCGCGCGTCGAGCGACACCGCACTCATCCAGAGCGTCCTCGCGTTCCTACCGATCATGCTCGGCAACGTGGTGTTGCTGATCGTCGCGCTGGTGATGATGTTCATCTTCTCGCCGCAGCTGACGGTAGTTGCGCTGCTCGCGATCCCCGCGATGTTCCTCATCGCGCTCCGGCTGCGCAAGACGATCTTCCCGGCCTCGTGGGACGCGCAGCAACGCTCAGCCGAAGTCGCAGGCGTCGTTGACGAAGCCGTGACGGGCGTGCGAGTCGTGAAGGGCTTTGGCCAAGAAGGCCGTGAACTCAACGACCTCGCTGAGGTCGGCAAGTCGTTGTTCCAGTCCCGCGTGCGCCTCGTGCGCCTGACCGCGCGCTTCACGCCGATGATGCAAACCATCCCCGTGCTCGGCCAGGTCGCGGTGCTCGGTTACGGCGGCTACCTCGCACTCCACGGCCAGATCTCACTCGGCACGCTGCTCGCGTTCTCCTCCTACCTCGTGCAACTCGTTGCACCCGTCCGCATGTTCGCCATGCTCCTCGCGCTCGGCCAGCAGGCGCGCGCCGGCGCCGAGCGCATCCTCGACATCCTCGACGCCAACCCGCTCATCACCGAGCACGACGACGCGCCCGCGATCACCCGCGGCGAAGGCCGCGTGCGCTTCGAGAACGTGACCTTCGGCTACACGGTGAGCGACCCCGTCCTCAAGGGCTTCACCCTCGACGTCGAACCGGGCGAGACCGTCGCCCTCGTGGGCGCCAGCGGCTCGGGCAAGTCGACCGTTGCGCTGCTCCTCCCCCGCTTTTACGACCCCGCCGAGGGCACCATCACTATCGACGGCGTCGACGTGCGCGACGTCACCCTCGACTCGCTGCGTAACAACGTCGGCGTCGTGTTCGAGGACCCGTTCCTGTTTTCCGATTCGCTGCGCTCCAACATTTCCTACGGCCGCCCCGACGCGACCGACGCCGAGATCGAAGCCGCTGCCGCGTCGGCTGAGGCCGACAAGTTCATACGCGCGCTGCCCGAGGGCTACGACACTGTGGTCGGCGAGCGCGGCCTCACGCTCTCGGGCGGTCAGCGCCAGCGCGTCGCGCTGGCCCGCGCGCTAATCACCGATCCGAGCGTGCTCGTACTCGACGACGCAACCTCGTCGATCGATGCCAAGACCGAAGAGGAAATCCACGAGACCCTGCGTCACCTGATGGCGGGCCGCACCACGCTGCTGGTCGCCCACCGCCGCTCCACCCTGCGTCTCGCGCACCGCATCGTTGTGGTCGACGAAGGCGCCGTGGCCGACATCGGCACGCACGATGAACTCACTAAGCGCTCGGCGCTTTACCGCGCCCTGCTCGCAGGTCCCGAGGACAGCGTTGAAGAGGTCGTGGTCGACAAGCCCGTCGACACGCTCCAGATCAATGGCATCACCGCCGCCGCGTGGCCCTATGAACACGCGATCGACGGGCCGCGCGCGACCGCTTCCACCGGCGCACCGCGAGTCACTGGACCCGGCGGGGGCGGCGGCTTCGGCCAGGCGCTCGCGGCCACGCCCGAACTGCTCGCCGCACTCGAGGAGCTACCACCCGCCGACGAAGACCCGGCCATCGACGTGGCGGCGGAGGCCGCGCCGCGCGACTCATTCAACATCTTCACGTTCATTCAGCCGTATCGGAAGTGGCTCGGCATCGGCTTCGCCCTCGTGGCCCTCGACGTTGTCGTCACGCTGATGGGCCCGGCGCTCGTGCGCCACGGAATCGACGCGGGCATCCGTAAGAACGACGCCGGCGCGTTGCGCGGCGCGACCATCGGGTTCCTCCTCGTTGCCGTCGTCGACCTCGGGCTCACCATGGCGTACACGGTGATCACGGGCCGCACGGCCGAGCGCCTGTTGTACGCGCTGCGTATCCGGATCTTTTCCCATCTGCAACGAATGTCGGTTGACTACTACGACGGCGAGATGGCCGGCCGGGTAATGACGCGCATGACCACCGACATCGACGCGCTCCAGCAGCTGCTCAGCCAGGGGCTCATCAGTGCGATCGTCAGCGTGATGACCTGCGTAGGCGTGTTCGGCGTGCTGGTATCGATGTCACCAAAACTCGCGCTCGCGGCGGCGTCGATCCTTCCCCCGCTCGTGTTTGCGACGTGGTGGTACCAGCGTGAGTCGAGCAAGGTCTACGCGCAGGCCCGCGACAAGATCGCAGCGGTCAATGCCAACTTCCAAGAGAGCCTCTCGGGCGTGCGCGTCGCGCAGGCCTATACGCGCGAAGACAAGAACATCTCCGGGTTCCGCAACGTCAACAGCGATTACCTCGCGTCACGCGTGCGCGCTCAGAAGCTCATCTCGCTCTACTTCCCCTTCGTGTTACTCCTGTCCAACCTCGGAACCGCCGCCGTGCTCGGCGCCGGTTCCGCGTTCGTGCACTCGAAGGCGCTCGACGTCGGCGTGGTCATCGCGTTCCTCCTGCTGCTCGATCAGTTCTTTGCGCCGATCCAGCAGATCTCGCAGGTCTTCGACTCGTGGCAGCAGGCGGCCGCGTCGATGACCAAGATCAACGAACTGATGGAAACCAAGACCACCACGCCCACTCCAGCCGTACCAGTGGACCCAGGACGCCTCACCGGCGAGATCCGTTTCAGCAACGTGCACTTCAAGTACCCCAACGCGATCAACGAAGCGCTCACGGGCGCGGATCTCGTGATCGCGCCAGGCGAAACGGTTGCGCTCGTCGGCGAGACCGGCGCAGGCAAGTCCACCATTGTCAAGCTCGTCGCCCGCTTCTATGACCCGCAGCAGGGCACGGTGCTGGTGGACGGCGTCGACGTGCGCGACTTCGATCCGTCGGTCTACCGGCGCCAACTCGGCATCGTGCCGCAAGAGGCGTTCCTGTTCACCGGCACTGTGCGCGACAACATCGCGTACGGTCGGCCTGAAGCCAGCGACGCCGAGGTCGAGGAGGCCGCCCGTGCGGTAGGAGCCCACGAGTTTGTTGCGCGCATGCCCCTCGGATACCTCTCACACGTGAGCGAACGGGGCCGCAGTTTGTCGGCGGGCCAGCGCCAGCTGTTGTCCTTAGCTCGAGCCCGCCTCGTCGACCCCGTGATCCTGCTGCTCGACGAGGCAACGTCGAACCTCGACCTCCAGACCGAGGCCGAAGTACAACGCGCCATGGGTGTGGTAGCCCAAGGCCGCACCACGATCCTCGTCGCCCACCGCCTCCCGACGGCCCGCGCCGCCGATCGGATCTTTGTTATCGGCGACGGCCACGTTCTCGCCGTAGGCCCCCACGACGAACTGCTCCTCACGAGCCCCGACTACGCCGAGTTGTGGCACAGCTTCGTATCTGAAGACGCAGACGAAGGCGCGGCCGCATAGTCGGGCGTCGCAGGACTTCGCTGCCGCGATCGGCTTGCAGAACACCCCAACTGAGTCTTAGCCCTGCGCCACCTGAGCCCGCAGTGCAGCGACGTCCGCGATCTCCCACGCCTCGATGATCTTGCCGTCGCGCAGGTGCGTAATCACGGCCTGATCCATGTGGAAGCTGCGGCCGGTTCCTTCCACACCGCCGAAGGTCGCGCTCAGTGTGCCGGAGACGACCACGCGTGCCATCTCAACGTCGCCGTCGACCACCACCTCTTGCACGTCGTGACGAAGATCCGGCATGGCCGCAACTGCGTCGCGCCACACCCCCTTCTCCTGCTCCGCGCTGGTAGTCGAGAGCCCGGCCGGGGCGTGAACAACCACGTCGGTATGTAGGAGATCGTCGAAAGCGTCAAGATCCCCCGCATCACCGGCCGCGAGCCAGCGGAACACAACCGTTGTCGAGAAGTCGCGCATCAGGGCAGTCTTGCGCCGGAGAGTTCCGCCAGTCGCGTGAGACCCGCGTCCGCAACCCTCGCAAGGCGAGCGCTCGCGGCCTGTACCGCGGAATCCGCCCGTTGCGCCGCCGTGATGCAGGCAGGATTGAGCGCGCACGCATTGGCCCACGCGGCAATGTCGGGCTCGGCACTAAACGTCCGCGTCGCGAGCGTGCCACGTACCTGCATCTGGGCCCAGTCCAGCGGCGTGTTGGGAAGGTTGTTCGGAGGACACAGACGGTTGCGTTCGGCGTCATCGTCACGCGTCGCTTCGACGTAGCCCGTCAGCGCGGCGTTGAAACAGGGAAAGCCGGTGCGGATCGTCTGCAACCGGATCTTGTCCGGGCTCCACACGGGAACGAGCAGCGGATAGGCGAGACCAGACGCGGCGCAATGCACGATCAGCGCGCCCGGCGGTAAGGACACGACGCCGTCGTCCAACACCATCTCGCGCGCCGAGACGGACGTGATGTGGCCAAGGCGCACGACATTCTCGATCGTGCGGAGCAAGTCCAGTTCCCACGCGCCGAGCGTCGGCGTCTTCGCCATCGTGGGCACGCGCGCGGTGTCGATCCGCATCATCACGCCCGCGGCTTCAAGGCGCAGGAACATATCGTCGAGCGACTCGGCCTCGCTCGCCGCCGTCATGGTGTCTGCCGACAGCCCCACCGCTACAGCGGGGTCGGGCTGCACCACGGAACGGTTGAGCATCCACGGTTCGCGGGGCCGCACCCACATGATCCGGTTCGTGTCCACGCCGTTCGCAAGCAACCACACGATGCCGTCGGTTGCCGTCTTGCCCGACCCGATGATCACGTACAGGCTCGGCGCATCGACCACGAGCGGAAGATCATTGACCGCGATAACGCGCGCGCCGTCGGTTACGCCGAACGGCGGCGGTGTGGTCGCGGGAATCGTCGGCGCCACGTAGGTCGCGTCCACAACGCGGCGCCGCACCTTGATCCGTGCCGTGTCACCCGATACACGCGACGTCACCAGGTGCGCATCGCCATCGCCGTGATACTCGCTCGCACCGAGGAACGTCACTCGTCCCGAGCCGATGAACCGACGGTGCAGAATTTCGTCGTAGTAGTGCTGAATTTCGGCGCGCCGCGCCCTCTCCTGCAGCCCGGCCTCGGGCCCATCTACCTGCAGCGCACCGGTACCGAGCACCGTGGAGGCAACGCCGTAGAAGACCGACGCTTGGTGTAACTGCACAAATGGATACGCGTCCTGCCAATGACCGCCCGCCGCGTACCGGCGATCGACGATCGTCACGTGCACATCGGCGTGATCGATAAGCGCGTCCGTAAACGCCATCCCCATCGCACCGGCCCCGACGACCAGGTAGTCGGTTTCCACGTCTAGCCGGTCAGGTCGTCGATCGCGCTGGTGCGCCGACGCGCGTGGGGGTCTTCGGCCTTGGCTTCGTCTCGAGTTCAGCCCTGCGATTCACCGAATCAGTATCGCTCGCCGACTCACAACAATTGATCAATTCGTCGGGCTCGTTTCTCAATTGCGTGAAGGCGGGCGTCGATGGGAGTAGGTGACTCCCGTCCGACTGGGGTCCATGGTCAGGTCTTTCTCGACGTTCCGGCAGCAGTGGCTTCCGGAGGGCCGAGCACTGCCCCACGAATCATGGGCCCGCCGCCATAAGGCAATCAGCGCGATCCTGTGGGCCCACGTGGGCGCCACGATGGCTTTTGGCTTCGCGCGCCATCGTTCTCTCGCGCACGTGTCGATCGACTCGCTCCTCGTCCTCCAGTTCGCGATCCTCGCGAGTTGGCCGCGGGCGACACAACGCACCCGGACGCTTAGCGCGACGATCGGCCTACTCACGGCGTCGGCCGTGCTGGTCCACCTCGCGGACGGCTCGACGGAGATGCATTTTCACTTCTTTGTGATGATCGGTGTCATCACGCTGTATCAGGACTGGCTCCCGTTTCTCGTCGGGATTGCGTTCGTGGCGATTCACCACGGCGTAATGGGAACGCTCGACGCGCACGGCGTTTTCGGCCAACCCGCAGCGTGGAACAGCCCGTGGAAATGGGCCGCCATTCACGCCATGTTCATCCTCGCCGCCAGCGCCGCTTACATAACTAGCTGGAGCTTCACTGAGTTCGAATCCAAGCGCGCCGAAGAGTTCGGCAGCCAGCTCGCCGAGCGGAATCAGCTGCACCAGCAGGCGCTTGAAATCAACGACAACATCGTGCAGGGACTGATCGCCGCCGAGACCGCACTCGAGTTGGGAGCCGACGACGTGATGCGCGACGCACTCGCAGCCACGTTGTCCTCAGCTCGTGCGATCGTGTTCGACCTGTTGGCCCACGCCGATGCAGACGAACCCATCGCTCCCGGCCGCCTGCGACGCGGCTTCGACGGTTTACACGTGCCGGTTGCCCGATGATGGCAAGCCCCCCGATCGCGGACGACACACGCTCAGATCACAGGATTCGCGTCTTGCTCGTCGACGACACTGCGGTCATCCGCATGGTGATCCGCCGCACGCTCGACGCCGACCACCGGTTCGAAGTAGTCGGCGAAGCGTGCAACGGCGCCGAGGGCATCCAGTTGACCGAGGAGCTCGCCCCAGAACTGGTGTTGCTTGATCTGGCGATGCCGGTAATGGACGGACTCGAGGCGCTGCCCCACATATGCACACGCGCCACCGTCATCGTGCTGTCGGCCTTCAGCAGCGACCAGATGGGCGACCAAGTGCGCCTAGCCGGAGCGCTCGCCTATATCGAGAAAGACCACCTGGCGACGCAACTCATCCCAGGCATCGTCAACGCCATCGAGGGCCCGGAGAGCCACCTGTCGCTTTCGCGCTAAGGCGCCGAGGCCTAACCCGCGACTTGGTCTTCCCACGGCCGATAGGACCCAACAATGACCGCCAAACCTGAAACCGACCATGACGTGCTTGACGTCAACGAGGTGTTGCAGTTCCTAGCCAAGGTGCGGGGCGGCGATTTCGCGGCCCGGATGCCACTCGACTGGACGGGGCTCTCAGGCAAGGTCGCTGACGGCTTGAACGAATTCGTCGTGGCCAACCAGTCGCTTGAAGCCGAGCTCAGCCGCGTGTCCCGAGTAGTGGGCGCAGAGGGCAGGCTTTCGCAACGGGTCGTTCTCGGTGCGACCACGGAGCGATGGAGCGCCACGGTCGAGTCGGTCAATAACCTGATCGAAGCCCTCGTGCGTCCGACCAGCGAGATGCAGCGCGTGATCGGCGCCGTTGCCGATGGCGACTTGAGCAAGAAGGTCGCGGCCGACGTGCGCGGCGAGATGCTCGAGCTGAAGAACACCATCAACGACATGGTCGACCAGCTCAACGGGTTCGTCTCCGAACTCACACGCGTCGCCCGCGAAGTAGGCACCGAAGGCAAGCTCGGGCAAGCTGCGGCCGTCACCATCGAAGTGGGCGGCGTGTGGAAGGAACTGACCGACAACGTCAACCTGATGGCGGGCAACCTGACGGGCCAGGTGCGCAACATCGCCGAGGTCACAACCGCAGTGGCGAACGGCGACCTGAGCAAGAAGATCTCGATCGATGTTAAGGGCGAGTTCCTAGAGCTGAAGAACACCGTCAATGCGATGGTCGATCAGCTCAATGCGTTTGCGGGTGAGGTCACCCGCGTCGCGCGTGAGGTGGGCGTCGAAGGCAAGCTCGGCGGCCAAGCGCAATCGAAAGAGGTCGGTGGTGTCTGGAAGGACCTCACCGACAACGTGAATCAGCTTGCGGCCAACCTCACCAACCAGGTGCGAGCGATCGCCGAAGTAGCTACCGCAGTGACCGAGGGCGACCTCACCCGCCAGGTGCGGGTGGAGGCCAGCGGCGAGGTCGCCGTGCTCAAAGACAAGCTCAACGAAATGATCCGCAACCTGCGCCAGACGACGGACCAAAACGTCGAACAGGACTGGTTGAAGACAAACCGCGAACGTTTTACACGCGTCCTGCAGGGCGAGCGCGACCTCGCCGCTGCGTCGAGCATGATCCTGTCTGAGCTGGCGCCGCTCGTTCTCGCGCAACACGGTGTGTTCTATGCGATGACTGGGGCCTCGAGTGGGAGCGAGCCGGTGCTCGAGTTTCAGGCGGGCTACGGCTTCGAAGAACGCCGGCAACTGTCTACGTCGTTCAAGCTCGGCGAAGGCCTCGTCGGCCAGTGCGCCAAGGAAAAGAAGCGCATTCTCCTCACCGAGGTGCCGGCCGACTACATACGCGTGAACTCCGGGCTCGGCGCATCGCCACCGCTCAACGTGATCGTGCTTCCGGTGCTCTTCGAAGGCTCGGTGCGCGCGGTCGTGGAGCTGGCGTCGTTCTCTGCGTTCAGCCCGATCCACCAAGCGTTCCTCGACCAAATCACCGAGAACATCGGCCTGGTGCTCAACACCATCGAGGCCAACTCGCTCACTGAGTCGTTGCTCGAACAGTCACAATCCCAGGCGGAGGAGCTGCGGGCTCAGCAAGAAGAGTTGCGCGAGTCCAACGAGGACCTCGGTCGCCAAGCGCGCTTGCTCGAGGACCAGAACATCGAGGCCGGCAAACGCAATCAGCAGGTCGAGCAGGCGAAGCTTTTGCTCGAGGAGAAAGCCGCACAGCTCGCAGTGTCGTCGACCTACAAGTCCGAGTTCATCGCGAACATGAGCCACGAGCTCCGCACGCCGTTGAACAGCCTGCTCATCCTCGCCGAGCAACTCGAGGCCAACCCCGACAACAACATGACTGCGGCTCAGGTTGAGTACGCCACCGTGATCCGCTCGTCGGGCACCGACCTGCTCAACCTTCTCAACAGCATCCTCGATCTCGCCAAGGTGGAGTCGGGCACGATTACTCCCGATCTAACCGACCTGCGGATCAACGAGCTGCGGACTGCGTTGGTCCGCGAGTTCGATCACGTTGCG